>NZ_JBSGWV010000003.1:0-339484 GCF_053609105.1 Streptomyces sp. NPDC054975 | reverse complement strand
CAAACAGCTCAGCGACCTATCAGATATCCATCAGTCACGCAGACGAAGGAACCCTGGCCTCACGTCCCTCACACCCGAGAACCACCTCTAGATAACCGTTCCGTGCAAGCTGGAGACGGCGACCGAGAGCCACAGCGTGGCGTTCCGGCAGATCCACGTCGAGGACGGCGGCCGGATCCGCTACCGCAAGATCTGTGAGCTGGACGGCGAGGAGCTGACCGAGGCCGACATCGGCAAGGGCTACGAGGTCTCCAAGGACAACGTCATCCCGATCACCGACCAGGACCTGGCCGAGATGCCCCTCCCCACGGCGAAAGCGATCGAGATCGTCTCGTTCGTCCCGTGGGAGTCGATCGACCCCCGCCACATCGGCGAGTCGTCGTACTACATCACGGCCGACGGCCAGGTGGCGGCCAAGCCGTACTCCCTGCTGCGGCAGGCGCTCGGCCGGAACGAGAAGGTGGCCGTCGCGAAGTTCGCTCTCCGCGGCCGCGAGCGCCTCGGCCTGGTCCGCCCGTACGGAGACGCCCTCCTCCTGCACGCGATGCGCTGGGACGACGAAGTCCGCGACCCCACCGAGCTCGCGCCGGACGCGGTCGACCTGACCGAACAGGAGCTCGCCGAGGCAATGGCGCTGCTGGACGTGCTCACTGTGGACCGTCTCGACGAGCTGGAGCTGACCGACCAGTACCGGGAGGCCCTGGTCGAGGTAATCGCGGCGAAGTCCGAGCACCGCGCCCCGGCCGCCCCCGAAGGCGCCGAGGCCACGCCGGCCGGGCAGGTAGTCGACCTGATGGCCGCCTTGGAGGAGTCCGTCGCCAAGGCGAAGGAAGCCCGGGGCGAGACCGGCGGGGACGCGACCGTGCACGAGATGCCGAAGAAGAAGGCCACGCCCAAGAAGCCCGCCGCGAAGAAGCAGGCCGCCAAAAAAGCCACGACGAAGAAGACGGCCTCGAAGAGGTCGGCGCCCGGCCGCCGGAAGACCGCCTGACCCGCCCGGGCGCGCCTGGACCCTTCCCGTGGGGAGCCGGGAAGGGGCGGCGCGGCCCCGCCCGCTCGGCGGCAGGCGGGACCAGGCGCGCGATCCCTCTCCGGGGGTGGGCTGCGAGGACCGCGTACCGACACACTGCCACCGGCGTCCCGGGTGCAACAGGGTCGTGCACGAAAGAACCTTCGGCATATGCCAGTACCCGCCCGTGTGCTGCCCGGGCGGGCACTGGGGCGCTCTGGGGCCTGGGCTTACACGCCCGTCTTCACCTTGACGATCTCGACGTCGGAGACGCCCTCTTCGGCTGCCTTCAGCACCCTGTAGTCCTCGGCGGCCGACGCGCTGTAGGAGACGGCGGACTCCCGCCGCCCGTCCCTGCCCGCCTTCGTCCACTGCAGCTTGTAGCTCTCCATGACCGTCCTCCGCTCGAGATGGGTGTGCCCGGCGGTTCGCTTCGGCTTCGAGGTGATGGGCGCCGCCGGGCATCCGTACAGACTCGCACGGGCCACTGACAGTGGGGCGGGTCTGGTGCCCAGGTACCGCGGCGGGCCGTGGCGGCGAAGCCGGGACCCGTACGCAACGATCACACCGGTGCCCGTGTGGAGCTGGGAGGAGCGGCGGGCGCGAGTTTCAAAGCCTCCACTGGTAGACGGACTTGGGGCGGCGGGATCCCTTGCGGCGGTCGTTGAGTGACTCGAGCAGCTCGGCCGGCTCCGGCTGCCGACCACTACCGATGTACCGGATCCCGTCGCCTTCCGGGGCGGTGCCGGTGTCCTTGCCGATCGGGTGGCGCCGGCTGGTGGCGGTGCGCCATCCGAATCGCTCGTCCCACACCAGCGCCGGTGAAGTCTGGTCGGCGGCGAGCGGGATCGCGGCCGTCAGGTGGTCGCCGTCCAGCTGGCGCACCTCAACCTGGACGGGCTCCGCGACGCCGGCCTCGTTCAGAGCATCGGCGACCTGCTGCAGGTACGGGCGGGCACGTCGGGTGCGCAGCTCGGCCTCGGCGATCGTCGCGGCGCCGCGGTGAGTGACGGTGGGGTAGCCGAGACGCGCGGCGGCCTCGATCGGGGTGAGCTCGGGCTCGGCCGCGACCAGGTCGGCGATGCGCCGGCCGCGGAGCTGCGCGAGGCCGGCCTGGGCCGTGGGGAACTTGGCGATGCCCAGGGTGTCGGCGACTTCGGTGAGGGTGATCGCGGGATTGCCGTCGAGGAGTTCGGCGATCCGGGGCAGGATCTCGTCTCGGGGAATCATGTCGCCACTGCCGACGCGGCGGCCGCCGCCGGCGCCCTTGCCGGGCCGACTGGCCTTGTAGTCACGGACGACGCGCCGCGGCCAGTGCTCGGTGCCGCCGTCGCCGGCCGGGACCAGGACGACGTGCTCGGCCAGTTTCGGGTCGCTCTTGTACTTGTTCCAGCTGGCCGGCGATACAGCGAGCTCGGCGGCTGCCTCGTGGCGGTCCAGGAGGTCCTCGTCGTCGTCCACTGTCGGCAGGGCCGGGACGGCCTCGCCGGCGTGGAAGGCCTTCGTCTGCTCGCTGTCCCACAGCAGCGCCCTCGAGGTCGGCGAGCTGATCGGGGCGGGGTGCCCGTCCCGGATGTGGGGCTTCTTGTTGCGGAAGTAGCCGAGCGACATGCCCAGCTGGGCGGCCAGGTCGGCCATGGTCTGTGCGTACTTGAGGCGTCCAGCGCGGATCATCTTTTTCGTATCTCCATCACGGTGCGTGCGGGGCGCCGCTCGGACTCCCCCGGTGGCGGGCGTCAGGCTTCTGAGGGTTGCGGCAGGCAGTTCGGCAGGCACGGCTCGCCAGGCACGGCCAGGCATCCGTCGCAGTCGAGGGCGGCTGCATCGATGAGCGGCCGCAGTAGCGAGGGCGCCGCCGACGTGGGTCAGCGGGACCAGGTTGGTGGCCTGATGACGTACAGGGAGTGCGGGGCGCGGCCGGTGGCGCGGACGCGGATGCCGGCGGTGTCGCCGGGCCCGCGGCGAGGTCCGGCAGAACGAGGCTATTGGGGTGCCACTGCACGGTGACACCGGCGTCGGCCAGGCCAGGTGCGTGCAGTCGGCGGCGGCGTGGTCGGCGGCCTCGGTAGCTGTGGAGACCTCGGGCTCCTGGACGTGGTGGTCGGCATATCGCCGGGGCAGGCGAGCGGGCATGGGCTGCTCCGTTGCGTGAGGTGTGTTCGGTGCCGGCGCGCCGCCAAGACACACCCAACGAGACAACATTAACCCTTTCGCATCACCATCCGCAAGGAAGCGCGTCCCTAATGCAGCGCCGGGCGGATACACTCGCCAGCGAGACCACCTCTCGGGTTCTCCCGCGGAGTGTGTGTTTTCGGTTGGCCGGCGCCCTTGCCACCCGCCTCGGCGGAAGTGGGCGCCGGCCTTTTGCATGCGCGCCTCGACTGGATGCTGCGCCTGAACCGGATCAAGCCTGCAGAGTCGATCGAGGTCCGCTTCGGCACGTCAGGGGCGCCGAGGTCGACACCCTGCCGACATCGCATCCGAAAGTCGACCAGTCCACCACGCACCAGCGAGGCTCGACGGCGCTCCCCTCTCACATGTCGGCATAGCGACCCAGACCTTGTTTCTGGGCTACGCGCAGCAAAGTGCCGCTTCTACCGATACTGAAGGGGCCGGGTGCTGGATAGCACTCAGGGACGCCAGGTGCGCAGCTGCTCGGCGATGCGGGTGGCGGTACAGCGCGGGTCGTACAGCTCCTGGGCGAGAGCGGTGAGCTGGTCGCGGGTTGGGTCAGCGGGGATGCCGCTGGCGCTGAGGTACATCACAGCGACGGCGCAGGCGACGGTGAGGTTGGATCGCTCCAGCCAGCGGCAGCGGCCCAGGGTGTGCACGAGGGCGGCGGCGCGGGCGTAGGGGCCGCCGTACACAGGCTGCTCGAGAAGCTCTGCACGGTGACGGGCTACTGCAGCGAGCGGGACCCCAAGGTCGTCGGGTGCGGGGTCGTGCACGCCAGCACGTTCGGCGACTTCCAGGATCCAGGACAGGTCGACGTGCAGGGACATGCTCACGCAGCGGCGCCCCGGTTCCGCGGCGCCGGGGCGTGCTGTGTGTCGAGCTCGTCTTCCAGGTCGGCGAGGAAGTCGCCGTGGGCGTCGATGAGGCGCTGGGCAGCGGCCATCCCGGCCGCGCGGGCACCGGTGGTGTCTTCTGCGATAAGCCGTTCGACGTACCTGTTGAAGTCCAGGCCGCGGGCGGCGGCGGCGTCCTTGCCGGCGGCGAGAACGTCGGGTGCCAGCCGAAGCTGGGTCTGCTTCCTGTCGCTGCTCATACCCCTCAAGGTAGCAGGGTGGTAGCAACCGGCGCGCGCGGAGCCGAGTGGAAATCCAGGCCGCTCTTGTCCCACTCAGCCCGGTCGCCCGTTAACGCGCCTCCCAGCATCAAACGTCCACGGAGGCACGACGACTACGCGATCGCGTCGGAGAAGCTCACCCGCACCGCGACCACGGCACCCGAGGCATCGAGGTCGGCCGTCACGGGGAAGTAGCCGTCGCCCCAGCTCGTCATCGCGCAGAGCAGTCGGGCGTCGCCGATACGCACAGTTCCGGCCTCGACTTCAGAGGCACGAACCTGTCGCATGACCTGCCAGTGATGGGAATGGGGCCGGAAGTCCACCATCATGCGCCGCCCGGTCTCCCCCTTCCAGCTCTGAACAGCGCGAGCCTTCTCGATCGCGTCCGCCACGGCCAGCCCAGTCCACCCGCGGACACCGTCTTCGCCGGGTTCGCCCAGTTCCGGGGCTGCGAAGGTCGCGGCAGCTTCCTCCGCAGCGGCACCCCAGAACGCGACGTCGGCCAAGCCGTCCACAGGGTCGTCGTGCTGCCAGGCATTCAGGGCATCGGCATCGCCGAAGAGCACCCGGGCCCAGTCGACGCCGATGTCACCCAGCGGCACGGATGACTCCGCTTGGGATTCGCTCATCCGAACCGATATCTCAGACCAGCGCGGCCCCATGCCGTCGCCAAAGTCGACCCGTGAAGCCAGCACCGGCAGATGGCGGTCGCGGGGCACTCCTCCCAAGGCGACGACGGGCACCCCGAACATCAAGAAACCGCCGCCGCCTTCAGTGGCAGTGCGGCGCGCGCGTTGGGCATGTGGTTCGCGGCTCGGCAACGCCTCCAAGCGAGCGTCCAACCCTGCGGTCCGGCAGTGCTCTTCGAACGTCGTCTCAAACTCCGCTGCCCGGGAGGCCGGGATGTCGTGGAGCATGGCACCTGGCTGCCGGTCGAAGCTGCGGGCCGCTGCCGAGGCGTCTGGGCCGACCACGGCAAAGTCGACCGAGTTGAGCACTTCGGCAGCCACCGCCGGATCGTCAACACCAAGCAGAGCGGGATCGATCTCCGCCGGCGACCGCTCTCCGCTCCACAACCCCAGATGGCCGCCGTCCACGACGACCAGGATCCCCGACGGACAGCTGATCTCTCCGAGCCTGACGATCTCTTCCATGGCGTGCGAGTCTACGATTGCCCCTCCGGCCGTCAGCAGGCGACTGGGACGATCTAACGTCTCCATAGGGCACTGACGGAAGTCGCTGATCAGCGGGCAGGTGGCGTGTGCGCTGCGTACATCCCACGTTGACGACGATCGTTTCCCACCACACCGAGCGGCGTTACGCAAGGTTGTACGGCTCGCAGTTCCTTGTACTGCTGGTTCGCGATGGAGGCCGACACAGGGGCGGGCACATCTCCCATGGCTGTGATCATCCCACCTCGGCACGGGCGACCACGGGTTCCGTCACCCCCACTCCGACCTGTCGGCCAGGCGGCAGTACCACCAGAGTTGTGTGCGCCACTGGCGCCGGTGCGCGAACGGGTCCGGCAGAGTACGGCGCAAGAACACCGCATCCAAAGGCTTCACGAGCCGGCCGAGCTCGGCACGGGCTCGTTCCGGCAGCCTCTCCAGGACCTCCTCCACCACGTCGCGTGCGTGCCTGACATCGTCGAAGGAGCACCAGGTGCACGGGCAGTACGACTCCCGCGGGTACAGCGGACGTCTGCCCGGGGGGTGGAGGAACTCGCGGTACCGCCGCAACGCACAGTCGGTGGCACCTGGGTGGATGTGCAAGCTGCCGCTCAGGTACTCGACCCGGTGCACGGCCAGGCTCGCCCTGGTGGAGAGTCCATGAATCCGGAACGGTGGAGTCGGCCCCCAGACGCGGGAGGCCGTTTGTTCAGCGCGCAGTGCGCGTGGCCGTCTACGCGGCATCGGCCTTTCGACACATGATCACGGGAGCCATGGTGCCAGGCGCCCATGTCCTGCTGCACTCGGTTTCCGGCGTCTGTCACAGCGACCAGAGGCCCTGAGGTAGTTGCGGACAACTCTTAGTTGCTGGACTGCCCCAACGCCCCTGTCGAGCCGATCTCATTGCCAAGGCGTAGCGATCACGGAAGCGCGGTCACAACCTTTTGGCTGCCAGTCCGCGTGTGAGTTGGCCAGTCGGAGCACTGGCATTCTTGCAGGTCAGAGCGTCGCTTCTGCTGCGGCCACGCGGGCGAAGTGTCCACCTTCGAGTCTGTCCGGAACTCTCTGAAGCAGGTATCTGCGCAGGTCAGATGGTGCGGCCAACGATGCCGCGGCATCGAACTGCTTTCACAGGCAGCCGCATCATGCGCCATAGAACACCAGGAACACGCCTGTCGCGGCGCTCAGGATGAAGACAGCAGTGGATACGGCGGCGAGGCCCTGACGGCGGCGCCCCTTCGCGTGATCACGGAAGACCCCCCAGGCGCCGTGGGCAAGGAAGAGACTGAGCAACCCGGCGCCCGCCACCGTCAAGCGCGGGCTGCAGGACCAGCTCAGGTAGGCGATCAGAGCCAGGCAAGCGAGCAGGACGCAGGCGAGCAAGGTGAGGATCACCTCAGCGACGGCTTCCCCAACCGTCTCCATCAAGAACTCGCTGGTGCCCTTCGCCGCCCGTCGGACTCCCACAGCATTCCCCCATCCTCACGCACCACTCGGCCCGCGCGGGACCCCGATATGGAGGACCCATGCGGGGTCGGAAGGGTTGCGGGGGCACCGTGGGTCAGACCGTAACGACGCTGGTTGGCAGGCTTTGAGCTCGTCTTTTATCGTCCGCCGCGGGTGAGCCGTGCCAGCGCTTCGGAGGGCAAGCAGAGCCAGTGCAGCAGCTGGCTGTTGAGGGTGAGGTAGTGGATGCTCACCTTCCCGTTGGCTTTGTCGAGGATGTCTGGGGCTTCTTCCCTGTAAATGTGTCGCAGGTAGCGGCGCCGAATCGGAGCTCCGGCCACCAGCAGCACTGGCGAAGCGATGATGATCGATATGAGGGTAAAGACCCTGGCCAGGGTCACTTTTAGCGTCTCATCGACTCGCATGGGCTCAGTGTGGACGTCACTGCCGTTGCCTGTCATCTGTCCGACGAGGTTTGGTGCCCACCTTGTGGTGGGTGGGTCGGCTGAAGGCCTTGCCGGTGGCGAGGACGCGTCCAACCTCGTGGCGGGCGGCGGGATGCCGGTTCTTCGAGCCGGGCGGGCGGCCGGGGCCGGGTGGATTTGGGTGCACGGGCTGGTGAGACGAGTTTTGTGCGCAGGTTCCTGAACCCGCGCCGGACTCGGGCCGGGGTGAGTTTGTTCGAGGGGACGGCTTCTCCCATAGGCGCCGTAGATCGCTGGCCAAGCGGCGAGCGAGACGGAGCTGGGTGTGGGCGGCGATGACCAGCCACGTCCACCGGTCGGCCGCTTGCGAGTTGCCCAGGCGGGGCCGGTTCAATCCGAGGGTCTACTTGAGCAGGCGGAATGTGTGCTCGATGTCGAAGCGGCGCGGGAAGGACTGCCAGCACCGGTCGACGTCTGCGGCGGTGACGTCGGTGCCGAACCACCACAGCCAGACGGGCCGGTTCACGCCACCGCTGGGCAGCTTCTCGACGACGAGGCGAATGATGGTGCTCTCAATGATGGGCAGAGGGCCGTCGCGGTCGAGCCAGGCGGCCCGCCTAGTGAGCCGGGGGTGGAGCCGGCCCCAGGCTTGTGCGGTCGCGGTGCCGTAGTGGCGGGTTCCGGTGACCGTCACGGCTTGCTCCGGGCCCCAGGCGCCGGCATCGCCGAAGACGAATTCGCCGCCGTGCTTGAGCGGTCGGCCTCCCCTCGGATCGTGGAAGCGCTTCGGGGTCGGCCGGCGCGCCACCCGGTCCGAGCGGAGCCGGCCCAAAATCTGGACGAGCAGATCGGCCAGGAAGTGGGCGATGCGAGGTGCGTCCTATCCGGGGTCGAGAACGACCAGGATCTCCGGATCCCCTGCGTGCCACTGCGACGATGAGGCGTTCGGCGACGTCACGGAGCTGGGCGATGGTGAGTGGGGCGACGTCGGCATCCGGCGCGAGATGGACTGCGCCGAGGATCGCGGTCCAGGAAGTACTGCCCGTCTCCAGCGCGACCACGAACGAGTACGGCCAGCGGCATCATCTGGTGCTTGGCCTCGCCGCGACCGTAGGTGTGACAGAACGAGCGGTCCGCGCAGGTCGCGGCATCGGGCCGCAGCCACGGCGAGACGTCCACCGCCAGGACGCGCAGTTCGGCCAGGAGCACTTCGTGCAGGCGGGGCCAGACACCGGCCTCGGTCCAGTCCCGCAGCCGCCGCCAGGCGGTCACCCCGCTGCACCCGGTCCGCTCCTCGGGCACGTCTCTCCAGCTCACGTCCTTGCGCAGCACGAACACGATGCCCCGCACAGCGGCGCGGTCGTCGGCCGGGGCGGCAGCAGCGGAGCGATGCGTTCCCACAGGTCATCAGGCAACAAGATCATCCGGCACCTGCACCACTCTGTTGCCCCAAGACCCAACCGCCAAGCCCCTACGCCGAACTGATCCTGGAACGATCAGTTGGAGTCTGAGCGCAGTCCCAGGGCGCTGTGCTGAATCACGGCGACCGGGGCATCAGCAGAGCGTGACTTTCGACGGGTTAGCTCCACCAGCCTCGAGCGGAGCTCCGGCGCTGGTTCACCAAGCACGATGGCAGTGATCACCAGCTCGAGCATGACGCAGTCGTAGGCGTCGTCCGTGCCTCCGTAGCGTTCGCCATCGCGCTCTACCACGGCACTGGCGATCCGCCATCCACCGCCCTCAACTGGTGCGAAGGTCGCCGCGAAGACTCCGTAACCGGTCCAGCTTCGATGAAAGAAGACGACCTCACCCTCTGTGAAGACGTCCCACTTCTCGTCCATGTCCTGCGCCCCGTAGCCACGCTGGATCCGCTCCCACTCCTCATCAGACCAAATCCGCTGAGGCAGCTCTGGCATCGGCCGAGGATCCGATATCGGCTGGACACGACACATGGACCGAGTCACACGCTCGTCAGCAGGCATAGAGTGATCTTACGGACGAGGTCGAGCGCGACAGCAAACCCCTCGCCCCCGTCATTGTGAAACGAGCTATTAGAGGACGATCTCCTTCTTCTCGGCGCGGTCCCAGCGGAGCTCCCAGTCGGGGCGCATTCCGCGGGCGGACCAGTCGACACGGCTGGTGCCGGCGGGGATCGGCAGGCCGGCCATGACGTGCAGCTGGGCGATCTCGCAGGCGCGCAGGGCGGAGGCGATGGCGTCGCTTGCGTTCTCGGCCAGACCGGTGAAGACGTGGACGCCCTTGCGGGACTGGTCCTGCCGGTGCTCGATGGGGACGTCGATCTCCCACAAGGTGCGCGGGCCCATCACTCCTCGGCCTCCGGGTCGTACGGGGGGAGCAGGGTGACCGGGACGACGGTGTAGCCGGAGGCGACCTCGTCGTCGTCTCCGGGGCCGAAGTGGATGAGCTCCTCGATCGCCTCGTCGTCACACGAGTCGGCGACCCAGGCCGGCGTAGCGCCGGGGGCGGTGCGCGCGTACCGGGAAGCGTGGGCGGCCGCGTGCGTGCGGCGTCTCGGCTGGTGTAGAGGCCGAGGGCGATGCCGGAGGTGTCGTCGTCGGCGCGGTAGATGGTCAGGTCTGCCGGTTCGCCGGGGGCCAGTGTGGTGATGCCGGGGAAGACGGCCTCGGCCATGGCCAGGCGCTCCTGGAGCTGCTGAATCTGCGCCTTCAGGCTCGCGTGGTCTTCGGCGTCGGCGGTCGGGACGGTGGCGAGGCGGTTGTGGTGGTTGGCGGCCGGCAGCGCGGGAGCCAGCTCGGCCCGCATCGGGTCGGAGGCATAGCGGATGACGGAGTGCTCGAAGAGGTCGCCGTCGTCGATCATGCCGAGGGCGAGGGGGTGGCGGGCGTCGACGTCGTCGGCGAAGACGCGGAGTCCCGCGGCGTAGGCGGCGAAGTCGAAGCCGGGGCTCTCGGTAAGCCGGGGCTTGGCCGGGGAGGAGATGAGACGCATCAGGGTCTTCCGATCTGGTTGAGGGGCCAGGCAGGGCTGTCCGGTCCCGCGCGCCGCCCGGGCCAGTTGCTGGGCCCGGGCGGCACGGCCGGGTGGACAGGTCAGGGACCTTGGCGTGGCGTGCGGCAGGTCATGCGGCCGCGGTCGGGGAAGGTGGTGCCGTCCCCGGGGCGTCGATGTGGAGATCCGCACTGGAGAGCCGTGGCTTCTCGGGCGTGACAGTGCTGCAGCCGATCGGGGGCGCGACGACTGCGTGCGGGATGCAGCCGGCGCTGGACGCCGGTCTACTCGGCGAAGGAGGCGTAGTCGCCGGTGGGGTAGACGTAGTTGGACAGCGCGCCTTCGGGCGCGACGGCGATGGCACCGAGTCCGGCAAGCGTCGCAGCGGCCACGGTGCTGTGGTCGGCGGCCGTGGAGGCGAGCAGGGAGGCGGCCTGAGTGGCGCGTCGGGCGCCGGCGGGTGAGCCGTCCGAGTTCGTCATCGCGTCGTACGCGCGGAGCGGATGCGGTCACGCAGACCCAAGGCGTGCTCCTCGTGCGGGTCGGGTGGGAGGAGCCCGGGGGTGGCCGGCTGAGTGGTTGGCGACCTGGCGGCTGGCCCCTGGGCAGTTGCGTTAGCTGTACTGCTTGGTCCTCTTGAGGATGTAGTCGCGGGTGAGGCCGAGGACTTCGACGGCGTCGGTGCGGGCGCCGTGGTACGCGCCGTCGAGCTCGGTGCCGACGGTCTTCCAGAACTCGGATTCGGCGGCCTCGCGGAGCTTGTCGGTCTCTTCGAAGATCTTGTCCCGCTTGGCTTTGGCGGCTGCGAGGGTCTTCTTGAGGTCCTCGCGCTTCTGGTCGATGTCGTCGGATCGGGGGGTCATGGTTCTGCTCCTCGCGGTGGTGAGGGACGATGGTTCCGGCCCCCTGCTCCGGTTGGAGCGGGTTGGGAGGCCCGGGGACGGCGGGCTGAGTTTGGCGACCTGGCCGCCGTCCCCGGGGCGAAGTTACTTCGGGGTCCCAGCCGTTTTGCTGCCGGCCTCGGTCATGGCCGTCGTGCTGTGGAACGTCCTGATGTTCTTGTCCGCGTTGCGCAGGTGCTCGACGGCGAGGGCGAGGCGCTGGCTCTGAGCGTCGTCGCCGCGGGAGGCGAACCCGGCTCCGAGCGCGCGGAGGGTCGCGAGGAGCTCGGGCACGAGGTTGCTGTCGCGCAGCCCGGCCAGGACCTCGTCGATGTCGGCGCCGTTGTCGATGTCGGCGCGCAGCTCCGCGATCCTCCGGGAGGTCTCGAAGGCGCTGTCGCCGTCCCAGCGGTCCGGGTCGATCAGGTCGATGAAGATCCGGGTGATGATGCCGACCAGGGTACGAGCGCCGAGGATGGCGACCGCGTAGAGCAGGACGGCCGAGAGGTTGGTGTTCGCGAGCGACTCGGGGCCGGCATCGGTGGCCCACAGTCCGACCGTGATCAGCATGGCCGCGGTGACGGCCGGGTCGGTGAGCTGGAGCGCGCGCTTCAGGGCCCGTGTGGTCAGGCGGCGGGCGGAGTTCGATGTCATGTGCTTCTCCTCTGGGGACTCAGGATGGTTCAGGCCGGGGGCGGGCCTGGGAGTTGAGTTGGCGACCTGGCCAGTCCCCGCTGGACGTCGTTCCGACCCACCCATAATGCAGAGTCCAATTATGCATTTCAAGACTATGCATACTTCGTGTTCGGGAGTTCGGAGTGTCGAGCTGAGGGGTGCCCAAGGTGTCGGCGGTCACCGGCGGCCGTCCGTGCGCAGGGTGATCCAGGTGGCGACGAGTACGGCGGCGACGCCGACCGCCCGGTGGGCGGCCTGATCGATGTCCAGGAGTGCGGCTCGGGTGAAAAGGGGTGTGCGGGGCGGCCGACTCTTCGCGGAGGCTGTGGCCGCCCCGCGCTGCGCTTCGGCAGGGGGACGGCGGTGTTCACAACGGCGGCTCGTTCCAGGCCGGCACGGGCACGAGCCGGACGCGGAACCCGCCCCGGTCGGCCAGCAGCCGCACGCCTCCATCTCCGGGAAGGCGTCGCCGAGCCACCAGCCGCCGTCGCCGTGGCAGCGCGGGCAGTTCGGCCTGGGCTGGGCGGTGATCTCGATGTTGTGCCGGTTGAAGTGCAGCGTCCTGTGCCCGGCCTTGAGCACGGCGGCGGCCGTCGCGATGGCAGCGGGGATGACGAGGTGTTCTCCTGGGCGTCTGGGTCTCGCTCAGCCGAGAGAGCTTCTCCCGGGCCTCAGACCTGTGGGACAGGCCCGGCCGCGAGGCCGAAAAGCCCTACTTCGGCTGGCTCACCACAGACCTTCCGGTGTACCCGACGACGACACTCAACCTGAAGACGCGCGTCCATACCCGCCCGATCGGCGAGCACCCCTTGGTCGAGCTGGAGCCCACCGACCACCCCCTCGCCATCGAGCAGCGCACAGGGATCAGCCTGGAGCGCGTGCGGGAGATTGCGTCAACTGTGCTCCACGCCGATGCTGGCGAGCAGCGGTAATGGCTGACCAGCCCGTGTCGCCCGTCCCGGTCGCGCCTGCCGGCCTGAGCCGCAGGGCCCAGCGGTTTATCGAGACGGAGGGCATCCGCGTTCGCCGGCAGGACATACGCCGCCACCGCGACGCGTGGATCGAGCACGGGATCCCCGCTGCGGAAATCGAACGGGCAACTGCCTTCAAGGACCACTGGGCGGCCTCGCCTTGCCACCGGCCCTGTTCTACGAGGGCGGTCCGCGCATCCTGAACGCCGACTGCCCCGAGGAAATGTCCGCAGAAAGCTGGGCGTTCCCGGCAGGGGACTGCCGGGGGTCCATGGCATACAGCTTCGTGATCGGCCCCGACGGTGCGTTCGGCATCGCCGCCGACTGCTGGACGCCCTTGCATGCCAGCACTGAGGGATGGGGGGAATCCCTGGCGCTCGCCGCTCATGCCCGCCGCTGGGCCACGACCGTCACAAGGATCACGCGCAAGACCGTCGACGCACTGGATCTCGGCGAATTCGAACCGGTCCTCGAAGTACAGGGTGTGACGGACTCTTGGTGGCGGGGGCTCCCTCATCGCCGTGTATCGGGGTGAGGCCGTGGGCCTTGGCGCCCCGCAATGCCTCGAAGCGCACATCTACGGGGGTCTCGACGAGTGGGGCCTCCATGTCGGCTGACGCGCGGGCCTTGGAACTGGGTCTGCCCGTGCGCAGTAACAGCAAGGCAAGGGAGGGGCTGGCTCTGTTCTGCGGCGGCAAGGCAAGATCGACTGTGTGATACGCAATCCTCACGACGATGCCGAGTTGCTGGCCTTGGTTCGTCGCTATGTCACGCCCAAGCGGCGCTACCTGAAGCTCGGCGGTGGCTTGCTGCGCATGCAAAGTCCTGAGTGCGACCGATTCATGCGAGACCTTCGTGAGGATGCGGAACTCATCACCGCAGATGAGATCGCCAAGCTTCTTGAGGGCGGCTGGCGAGAGCGGAGAACTGCGGCTTGGCTCGTAGCTGTCTCCCGCCGGAGCGAGTTCCGTGAGCGTCTCGGGGAACTCCTGCTGGCTAGCGAGGTCTGCTGCGCTGGGCTGGCCTATTGCGTGGCCCTGGCCAGTCTCGGAACGGCGCGCGACGCTGATCTGCTCGCTGTCTACCTTGATCGCTACCTCTGCCGCCCTGACCTCGCGTATGACCAGACCGTCGTCATGGGTGCTCTCCAGTTCATCGACCTGAACCTTGGAGGTGGTCAAGCCGACCGCTTCCGAGAACCGGGCGGCCTGTGGCAGCAGTGGCTCCAGGATGCACCTCACATGCAGGACGGCTCGGACCCCGTCCCCTACTTTTTGAGCCTCATTCGTCGGCTCTGCGCATTCGTCGACGAATGCGCCGAGGCGCTATGACCGCCCCCATCCCGTGGTGGTCTCGCTGTACCACGGCCCCCGCCCGCGGGAGCGGTCAGATCTGTGTGCGGGACGCGATGTAGTCAAACCAGTCGCGTCTGGCGTATCCGGTGCAGCGGATGGCGTTGCTGAGGCTGGTGCCGGTGAAGTCGGCGCCTTCCGCCTACGGACGACGTTGCGGACACCTCTTGGTCAAGAGCCGCTCGGCCTGCCTCGGATAGCCTGTCCCCCTCATTGGGCCTGCGTGATCAACGCGTCGGGTTGTCACGAAAGGAGGCCTCGTGCGGCCGCTGAGAAGGCTCTTCAAGACGCTCAGGAACACCCACGAGGTACCTGGCGACGAGACGTTCGCAAAGGCCGGACTGTGTGAGTGCTCCCCCGAATGGCCTGCGCTTGAGACGACCGCAAACGGCTACATAATTCGCGCGCTGCCCTCGTCGCACTACAGCATCATGACGAACCCGGAGATCGGGACGTTCGTCGCTCGGTGCACGGGGTGTCACGCCAGGTACCCGGCGCCGTGGGTAGTCGACGGGAACGAGCCGATGCCCTACGACTTCGCGCGGGACCCCGCCGAGCCCACCGGCCAAGAGCGCCCGCATGGCTCCGTCGAGGCGGAGTACACGATCAGCACCGCCAGCAGGAACGACTGGCCCGCGCTGCCTGGGCTCGAATACGCTCCGATGACCCAATTTGGGAGAGGCTGTGACCCATGTACGCCGTGAGGATGGAACTGCGGGGCCCCCGGAGGCCGCGCAACGGATTCTGCGCTACGCCGAGGACCTCACTCTCGACGATGTCGAGCGACTGAATGCCTTCCTCACGGCAAGAACGGAGCGACTCGCTCGCGCAGAGCGCGGAACCGATGAGCGGCAAGTGGCACGCTCGATTAGAAGCGCCCTCCTGCACCATGTCGTCACACTCCAGCATGCCTGACGTTTCCAGGTGTGGACAGCGAGACTCAGGACCTGCTCCAATGGAAGGTGAGACTTTCGTGGAATGCGCTATGGTCGTTGGCATGCCCGTGGGAGTGGCATGAAGATTACGACCTAGAGCGGTGGCGCTCAATTAAACATTGGGACCGCCAACAGGAGGCAGAGTTCAATCTGCGCTTGGTTGACGAGTCCTCCAAGGATCGAGACAGTGAAATCCTCAAGGATGGCGACTGACCGATCCTGGTGACGTCCTTCTCCCTCGTCACTGAACCCCTGCACGCCGAAGGTGGTTTGAAGCCCCGCCGAGTCCTAGACTTTGGCGGGGCTTCTGGGTGCTCGATGGCAGTGGCGACGACAACGTCGGCTGTGAGCGCGTGGTTTTGGGCCCAGTGCACGGCCACGCCCCACATCATGACCACTCGTTCGCTCTTCACCGCCCCGCTTCTGAGCCGGTTCCGGGGGCATGGTCGAGTGCCCGATCGACGAGATGAACCTGCCGCACGGCTCCAAAGACGCCCAGCTGCGGATCCCGCCGACCGAGCCGGAGGCGCGGCAGCCATTCACCGGCTAAGAGGTCATCTCATTTGGTCGCTCGGTAGGCTGCGGGCTGTGGTGGGGATTGTCGAGCGGCTGGTGCCGGACGAGTTGTGGGAGCTGTTCCAGCGGGAATCCCGCCGATCCGTTCCCGCCGCGGACGTCGGCGGCGCAAGCCGGGCAAGCTCCATGGCGACAAGGGCTACGACTACCCCCACCTGCGGCGATGGTTACGCGAACGCGGCATCACCCAACGCATCGCCCGCAAAGGCGCCGAGTCCTCACAACGGCTCGGCCGTCACCGCTGGACCGTCGAACGCACCATGGCCTGGCTCGCCGGCTGCCGGCGCCTCCACCGACGCTACGAACGCAAAGCCGACCACTTCCTCGCCTTCACCAGCATCGCCTGCACCCTCATTTGCTACCGCCGGCTCGCCTGCTGATGTGGGTGCGCAACAGCTGAACCGCCAGGTCATGGGCATAGAAAGTGGCCACGTCCAACGGGGTACGACCGTCGGGATCTGCGAGTTCCGGATCCGCACCGAAGGCCAGCAGCACGGCAGTGGTGTGCACGGTCAACGGCCGGCCACTCTGCAGGGTGCTGTCCCCTTCGGTATCGATCGCGTGCGTCAGCAGCGTCATGTTGCTGAAGACCTCATCGGGGTCAGACCCGCTGGCGAGCAAGCGGGCCAGGGCTTCCGCATCCTCGTGCTCGACCGCGTGATGGGCTGGTGTCCAGTAGTCACTCACCAGGGCATTCAACAACGATCGCAACACCTCTACCAGCGACTATCCACACCGCCGGTAGCCAATTGAGATGACCTCTTAGTTCAGAGAAGGGTTCTGCCGTGCGCACGCCGTCGCCTTCGCCGTCCCCGCGCTGCAGTCCGCGTGGCTGAAGGCCCACCACCCGGCGGCGCTGTATGCGGGCCTGCTAGAGCACGACCCCGGTATGTGGCCGCTCCGAGTGATCGTTGCCGACGCTCGCCGCCACAACGTGCCCATCCTGCCCGTCGACGTGAACAAGTCCCGCCCCGCCTACACCGTGGAGGAGACCGACAGCGGCTTCGGCGTCCGACTCTCCTTCTCATCAGTGAAGGGCATCTCGGAGGACCAGGTCGCCCGGATCGCCGTCGGCCAGCCCTACAACTCCTTGCAGGACCTCTGGCAGCGGGCGCACCCGGCGCCGCCGATCGCCGAACGCCTCATCCAGATCGGCGCGCTCGACCAGCTCAAGGGCGACCAGACACGGCGGGACCTGCTGCTCCAGGCCTCCGAGCTTCACCGCCACACCCGCACCCGCCCGGGCGCCGGACAGCTCCCGATCGACGATGCCCTCGTCGCGGCCGGCCCGTCCGGGCTGCGGGAGATGACCAGCCGCGAGCGCCTGGAGGCCGAGCTCGGCGTGCTGAAGATCAACGTGACCCAGCATCTGATGGAGCACCACCACCGGCTCCTGCGCGAGATCGGCGCCACCGACGCCAAGCACCTCAAGGCGATGCACCCTGGACAGCAGGTCCTCGTCGCCGGCGTCCGCGCCTCCACCCAGACCCCGCCCACCCCGTCGGGCAAGCGGGTCATCTTCGTCACCCTCGAGGACGGCTTCGGCCTGGTCGACATCGCCTTCTTCGAGGACTCCCATGAGGACTGCGCCCACACCATCTTCCACAACGGGCTCCTCCTCGTACGCGGCACCGTCGAGGCCCGCGGCCCGCGCCGCACCGTCGTCGGACAGATGGTGTGGGACCTCGAAAAACTCGCCGCTACCCGCCGCGACCACGGACCCCAGGCCGTCCTGGACCTCCTCGGCCGCACTAGCGCCGCCCCGACTCCGGCCCAGCCAGCCGCGCCCTCGCGGACGCTCGTCGACCCGACCACCGGGGCGCGCCTCCACCCGTACGCCGACCTTCAGCCCGCCGGCACCCGCTCGGCCGACCTCACCCGCCTCGGCCACACCAGCCCCGGGAGCGCCGGATGACCACGTCACCTCGCACGATCATGCGCATCTACTTCCACCTGCCCGAGCCGGACGAGGAGCTTTACGAGCAGCTCCTGGCAGTCCTCGAAGGCATCACCCCGCGCGTCCAGGCGCACCCGGTCGACCGCTCCGCCGACGTCGACCTGACCGGCGCCCTCAGGTATTGGAAGCAGGACGCGGCCGGGCTGGCGGCAGTGGTCCGGCTGCGGGCGCTCGCGCTGTATGGAGTCCAGTCGAGCGCGGGTGTCGGTCCCACCCTTGGGATCGCGGTGATGGCGGCCGCCATTACACCGCCCGGCGCCGCGACCGTCGTCGGCAACAGCCCGTACGACATCGCGGCCTTCCTACGGCCCCAGCCGGCCGCCGCGCTCCCCGGCATCGGCCCCGCGGCCGCCCGAGCCCTCGGCCGCCTCGGCATCCGAACGGTCGGCGACATCGCCGACACCCCGCTCGCCACCCTGCAGCGCATTCTCGGCACCTCCGCCGGCCGCCAGGCCCACGACCGAGCCCGCGGCTTCGACGACCGCCCGCTCGTCCCCGGCGCCGCCCCGAAGTCCCTCTCCAGTACGCACCGGTTCGACTGCGACGAGCTCGATCCCGGCCGGCACCACCGGGCCGTCCTCGGCCTTGTTGAGCAGCTCGGCGCCCAACTCCGACACGACCAGAGCATCGCCGCCGCGCTCACGCTGACCGTCACCTACGCCGACCGCACTACAACCAGCCGCACCCGCACTCTGGCCGAGGCCACTGCCCACACCCCCGCGCTCGCCAGCACCGGCCGGGAGATGCTCGCGTCGCTCGGTCTCCAGCGCGCCCGGGTCCGCGCCCTGTCCGTACGAGCAGAACGGCTCCAACCCGGCGAGACTGCCACGCACCAGCTCAACCTCGACATCCGCGATGACAAAGCCCGCGACCTCGAAGCAGCCCTCGACCGAGCGCGCGCCCGCTACGGGCCCGGCGTTGCCGGAACCGCGGCCGCGTACCGGCAGGCCGTGGCTCCCCGCCGCGGGCCAGCCGGCGCAGCTCGCTGAGCAGCTCCAGTGCTTCCTCGTCTACAAGTACGACTACGACAATCAAGATCGACGGAGCCTGTGGCAGCGAGACCGAAGCCGCGGTCAAGGCCGTCCAGCGGTGCTCCGGCATCAAGGTCGATGGCCAGGTCGGCCCTGAGGCCTGGAAGTACCTCGACTACCCCAGGGCCGGGTATGGACGTCTCCATGGAAAGGGACGGAGCCGCGGCCGGCCAAGGGAGCGCGGCCAGCCGGGCCGTCAGGTGGTGATTAGTTCGATCTGGATCGCGAGCGCGCCGAGGGCTTCCTTCTCGGGCGGGTAGATCGCGCGGATGTTGGCGAGCTGCTGCTCGCGGGATGAGGTGGGGTTGACCTTGGCCGGTCCCTCGCCGTCGAGCAGGTCCTCGAACGTGGCGTACTCCGTGACGCGCTTCACGCGGACGTCGCATGTCTCTTCGGTGCCTTTGATCCGGAAGCGGATCACGTCTCCAGCGGAGAGGGCGGCGAGGCGCGGGTACTTCACGCGGACCTCGGTCGTCTTCTCGCCGGCGGCGACGAGGTCGAAGTAGCGGCGGTAGAGGTTCAGCTCGTGGACGCGGGCGGCGGTTTCCGTCATGGGGAGGTAACGCTCCTAGCTACTGGTAGGGGTGCGGTCATCATGTGGCCGAGTTCCGCAGCGGAGTACGCGCGGAAGAAGTGGCGTGGGTCGGCGAGCAGTACCTCGTCCAGGGCGATGAGCCGGTCGACGTACTCGTCCACCGAGCCGGGCCACTCTCGGGTGTCGAGCATCCAAGGGGCCGCACCGGCGGGCAAGGGGGCACGGCCTTCGCGGATGAGTGACTTGGACAGCTTGGCGCCGGTCTCGGTGACGACCTGCGGGCAGAACAGTCGGGCCGGGAGTTGGCCGCGGGCGAGGCCAACCGACTGTAATGCGCCGTCGATCAGTTGCGAGCCGAACACCCAGTCGCCGCCCTTGACCATCACGTACAGCGTGCCGTGCTCGCCCGTGGCGGCGAGCTCCTTCACGAGGTTGCGGTACAGGGTGGCCAGGTCGAGGTACCCTCCGTCAGCCGGGGAGACCGTGACCTCGTACTCGCCGTGGTGCAGGCACACAGCGGTGACGATGGCACGTTCGGGCCCGTCAGGATGCACGCGGGTGCGCTCGGCGTACTTCTCGGCCCAGCCGCAGCCAGGCTGCGGGCAGGGCACGCGGACGTGCGCCACGCCGGAGGACGGGGCCAGCCACCAGCGGGCCGCGTCCATGCGGGGCAGGACCCGGAGCCAGGTACGTCGGAAGTGCTCGTCGGCCTGCTGCTCGCTGTAGGTGTCGACGGAGTAGGGCACGCCAAGGCGCTCGGACAGGCCGGCGAAGAGCGGGCGGTACATCGTGTCGATCTGTTCGGCGATGGCCTGCCGGCCCAGGGCGTGCGCGTAGGCGCGCTGGTAGCGGTGGCCGGTCGACGGTTCGGTTACAACGGCGTGAGGCGCGTTGTCGAGCGCGCCGAACTGGACCTCGACCGGGATCCCGAACCGCTTGCGCAGGCGGGCCGCGGTGGCGAACGTGAGGGACTGGACGAGCGAGGTGCCGATGTGGGGCGCACCGTTGATCTGGGTGCCGACGACGAACACGACCCGCTCCGGGGCGGAGTCGACCACGCCCGGTGTCAGGACGTCCTCAGCGTGCGTCAACGCGTTGGCCAGGACGGTGTTGGGCGATACGGGGTAGCAGTTCACTGTGTTATCCCTTCGGGGAAGCGCAACGGCTTGCTGTGCAGTGGGCGTTAGAGGTGGTGGCTGCGCCTTGCGCAGGGCATAAGTGCTGCGCGCAGCACTTCGGGGTCGGTGAGCACGCCCGTTCCGGATGGCGGCTGAAGCCACGTCCTGCCTCGGCTGACCGTGCCGGGCGCCGGGCAACGCAGCGTGCCGCCTCGGCCGGCGCACACTGTGCCGCGCAGGGGATCCCATGTCTCGGCGGCGCCGACGGGAACGAGAAGCTCGACGGTCTGTCGCGGCTGGCAGTGAAGCACGGGGCCGAGCACGACGCGCTGTTGGTACAGCTCCTCCAGGGCCGGGAGCCCGATCGCGTCCGCGATGCGCAGGACATCGAAGAGGATTCCGAGGGGTACCTCGGCCAGACGGTCAGGACTGTCTGACCACTCGGCGAGGATGATCGAGGGCGGTTCCATGGTGGAAGCGAGCCACTGCGCGCCGTGGTTCTCCCGGGTGTGGTGCGCAAGCGGAAGTCTCGGCGTCCACGAGGCGGGCGCGGGGGTGTACATGGTTCCTCCAGAAGCTGCTCATAGGCCGGTGCGCAGAAGCGCCCACAGCCCGCAGGCGTTGGGGGTGACCCCGGTGTGTTGTGAGAGCGCGGAGACGATCTGCCAACCAGGCCCGTGGGTGTGTCGAAGCAGGAGTTCGATGGGGCCCTCGGCGGTGATTCTGAGCCGACGTCCGGCGGTGGAGATCGTCATGTCGATGGCGTCCGGCTGAGTGCCGAGGACCGCCACGAACAGTTCGTGAGCGACGAGCGGAGCGTCGAGGTGCATGGCACGTCCACTCGTCCAGGAGCGGACCGCCGCGGCCTCAGCAGGGTGAGCCTTGAAGGCTCGTCGCCAGGTGTGCCCCGATTCGGACATGACTGTCCCCCTGGATCCCCTGTTATCTGAGTACGGATACTGCTTATCTGTACTCAGATTGTCGCGACAGTTGGCGCAGGTCAAGGGGAAGAGGACAGTATGTGTACACAGATTGACGCGATCATCCAGAACGGCGGTGTGGCAGTGGCGCAGCCCGAGTACCTGCGGATCGCCGCTGAGCTGCGGCGTCGCATCTCCTCCGGCGAGTTCGGCCCTGGTGACCAGCTGCCCACCCTGCCGGCGCTCTGCGCCGAGTACCGCGTCTCAGAGACAACGATCCGCAACGCGATCAACCTGCTCCGCAACGAGGGCCTGGTCGAAACCCGGGCCCGCGCAGGCACACGGGTCCGGCCCCGGCCGCCGATCCACCGCATGGCCGCAGACCGATATCGGCCCGCTCCCGGAGCCAAGTCGACCCCATACACCCGCGACCAGGACATCGGCTGGTCCGAGTACCGGCTCGACAAGCGGTTCGAGAAGGTACAGGCGGACGCCGAGCTTGCGGCACTGTTCGAGTGCGAGATCGGCGAAAGACTGCTCGCCCGCCACTTCGTGTTCTTCGACAACGACCAGCCCACACAGATGTCGACCAGCTACGTCCGCTGGTCCGACGTGGCTGGCACCCCAGTCGCTGACCCGATCAACGAGCCGTGGCCCGGCGGGACTCGGGCGCAGATGAGCAGCCTCGGTATCAACGTCGCACGGATTACCGAGAGCTTCACGGCCGCGATGCCCACCGAAGTCGAGGCCACTACGCTCCGGGTCGGAACAGGCGTACCTGTCATCCGCTACACCCGACGCCACATCGCCGACACGGGGCGTGTCGTCGAGGTTGCTCACCCGATCGTGCGGCGCGGTGACACCACCATCGTCGACTTTGCCATCGATCTGGACTGACCCCGGACGACGAAGCCGCCCCTCCCACCCGAAGGCGAGCGCGGGGCGTGGTGGTTCAGCGGGCGACGAGGCCATACAAGGTCAGACCGAGTGCCGCGCGCCCGGTGATCGCGGCGAGCGCACCTCGCCCTGCACGACGTCGAAGGCTCCGCCGAAGCGCTGCGTGCCGTACTCGCCCTGCATCGAGCTCATCGTTCTCAACCGCGACCAGCCCATGTACCAGTGGGATACCCACGCCCGCGTCACGCTCGTCTGACAGGCTGCAGGCCGGCGACCGCTGCGCGCCGCGTGCCCGAGGCCGCGCGACCTCGGCCGCCGCCTACCAGGCCGTCCCGCTGCGCGAGGCCGGGCGGGTACGGTCGCTCGCCCTCAGCCAGATCACCGTGGTCGACATCCACGTACGCCGCAGGGAAGTGGACGCCGGCCCATGCCGCGCACGCGCTGCTGAGCACGCGCCCCACCGTGGGATCGGTGCGCGTCGTCCAGCAACTTGACGAACTCCGCCAGGTGCTTGAGCAGCGGAAGGGGTATCCGCCCGTACGCGAGTACCTGGTTCGCTTCGACGACGCGCAGGGCGAGAATGCTGCTCCTTGGCCGATCTCATCCCGCCGCACTCCGGAGGCATCCCGGTATGAGGCCCACCCCGACCCCCGCCGACCCTGCCGCGTGGAACGTCTACCTCGCGGAGGGAAACGCCCGGCAGGCCCGCAAGCGTGTTGCCGCCGACGTGCTGCTGAAAGACGCCTCCGTGCGCGTGCTCCTGGTAAACCCCACCTACAAGCCGGGGTGGGACCTGGAGGCATGGCGGAGGCGAACGAGCCACCCGAGGACGCGGTGACCCGGGAACTCGTCGAAGAGCTCGGGCTGCGGGTGACCCTACGCGGGCTGCTGGTCGTCGACTGGGTCGCCCCCCACGGGCCCTGGGACGATCAGATCCCGTTCATCTTCAACGGCGGCACGCTCGCCCTGGATCAGGCCGCCCGGCTGACACCGCAGGACGATGAACTCGCCGAAGCCGCGTTCCTCCCACCAGACGCAGCCCGCGACCGGCTCGGAGACCGCATCCGACCCCGGTTCACAGCAGCTCTGCACGCCCTCGCAGACGGGCACACCCGCTATCTCCGCAACGGCGAAAGCACCCAATAGCAAACGCCTCTGAGGCGCGACGACCGTCGCGTCGCGAGCAGCTCGGTGGCGGCGCTGGCGAGGGCCGTGCGCTGTACCGCGGTCGGGTAGCCGAGGCGGGACGCGGCGTCGCGGGATTCCGGAGGCTATCTCAAGAATTTCCGCTCGTCAGCGGCTCACGCCGCGTCGTCCACAGAGGGCGGCACCCCGCCCGCAGCGCCTCCCCACGGCGTGATGGCGGCGTGCGCGGCGGCAGCAGCGCCGATGGGTACGGCGGCATGAGGACCGACCGGGGTGAGCTGGGCTGAACTCTGGGCCCTGCTGCCTTGGAGTGAATTAGTGCCTCTTCCTCCGACTACCGCGGAGAAAGACACCTCATGTGGCTAAGCCGTCAAGCTGATCATGCCGAGGGTGACGACTGCACCAGTGCGGTTCTCGGAATCGAGGCCCGATCGGAGCACGCGTAAGCTCTCGACCACAGAGAGGGTGGGGTGCCAGATGTGATGGAAGCGACGCCGGGACGAGAGCCCAGTGATCCCGTTGTCGACTGAGCAGCTGACGCCTAGGCAGCGGGTTCAGGCTGTGGTCGCCGCGATCACCGACGGCACTACAGCCCGGCCTGAGCAGCTTCAGGGCCTGCCGTTCGAGGTCGTCCTGGCTGTTGCGCGTGATCAACAGGCTCCGATGGCGGAGGCCTATCGTGAGTTCCTTTCTCTGATCGGCGGTGGCGCCGGGCGTTTCATGCAGGGGGAGGACGTCTACCACCCCCGGGTCCTTGGCCTGGGGACAGCTGCCCGCGAGCTCCTCGAAGAGAACCAATCGCCCTTCCACTTCGACCCCACCGACCGCGTCTTCTCCATGCACCAGGGCTACCAGTTCGATTTCATGCGAGGCACCGGACCTGACCCTGAGGTCTGGTCATACTCCGAAGGCCAGCACGCGGACGTCCCCGTCCGTAGCTACGCGTCCTTCACCGACTGGCTCCGCGCGATTGCCGAAGCAGAGATACCTGCCTGGCAGCATCACGTCGAAACGGTGCACGAGGAGATCAACGCCGACGGCAGTGTCACGCTGCACTGGTAGAGAACGCGGAATCAACTGCTCGTCACTTCCGTGCCTGGAGAGACGGGGAAGGCGATGGATTCGTCGAAGGGGACCCGGGCCTGCAGGCAGTGATGGAGCTGCCCGAGCATCCGATTGAAAGGGCCTGCATGTGCCAGTCCCCGCCGGTCCGTCGGCGCCGGTAGTGGGCGTCGGCGCCGGCCGAGCCGCCGAGGGAGGCGAAGGCCCATAGGTGGCCGACGTGGTTGAGCCGGTTGTTCTTGACGAACCGGCGCCCGACGTAGTGGCGTTTGCCTGAGGCCCGGGTGATGGGGGCCGCGCCCGCGTATGCCTTCAGCCCTCCGGCGGTGGCGAACCGGGTGCGGTCGTCGCCGATCTCCGCGAGGATCCGTGCGCCGATCTGGGCGCCGATGCCGGGGAAGCTCAGCATGATCGGGGCGTCGGGATGGGCTCGAAAGGCTTCCTCAGTGGCCTGGCCAAGGTCGGCGACTGCTTCGCAGGCGGCGTTCAGCTGCAGGAGCAGGGCCGCGGCCTGCTTGCCCATCGCTTCTTCGACCAGCGGGACGTGGTGTGGGGCTTCGCGGCGGAAGAGCTGCTGCAGTCTCTCGGCATCGGCCTCGATGTTCCTGCGTCGGCCGGCCCTCGTCATCATGGCTGTCAGGCGCCAGAGCGGCAGCTTGGCAGCCAGCGCGGGGGCGGTGCCACGGCGAGGATTCGGCGGGCGTCGGGGCGGGCCAGACCGCCCTGCTTGTCCTTCAACGCCTCCAGGAACGCCGGGAGGTACTCACGCAGCAAGGAACGGAGCTGGTTACAGAGCTGCTGCCGGCTCCAGACCGCGTCCTGCTGGGCTCGGGCCAGGACAGCCACCGCCTGGGCCAGGTCGGTGTCGGCGGCCAGCGGCCGGTGCATCGGCATGTCCGTGCGAATGATGTTCGCGAGCACGAGCGCGTCGCCCGGGGTCGGACTTCTTGCGGCTCACCCCGTGGCGGTCGCGGTAGCGGGAGGCCGCCATCGGGTTGACCGCGAAGATCTGCCGAGGCCCCTGCCTCAGCGTGGCGACCAGCAGACCGCGGCTGGTCTCGATCGCCACCGGGATCGGCGCCTCGGCGGTGTCGCCGTGCTCGGCCAGGAGGTCCAGCAGCAGGCGGTAGCCGTCCAGATCGTCGCCGATGCGGCACTTGGCCAACAGCTTGCCGGTGCCGTCGATGAGCGCGACGTCGTGGTGTCCCTCCGCCCAGTCGATCCCGCAGAACACGTCCATGGATTCCGCCTCTTCGCCGGTGCTGTTCTCGAACGCGAGCACGCGGAACCGCACGGCGCACTAATTCCAGGACTCCAAGGTCCGCCACCTCATCAGCCGTGCGCGGCACCGCCAGACCGCACGGGCGCACGCCGTGTCCAGAGCTCAAGGCTCGTGAGGAAGAAAGCGTCACCGTGCGGCAGCTCATCCATCGAGGATCCCGAACCCGGCGGGCCCGTGGGGGCAGAACGTGCGAGGACCGGCCGGCGCCCAGCGCCACCAGTCTTTCAACAGACCTCGACGGTCGGAGGTGTCGTAGGGGTCACCACGGCACCGACCGGACCACACCACTCCTGCCCCGGGCTGGACAGCCGCCCCGGGCCCCTTAGAGAACCAGAACCTCTAATTACTAACGAATTAGAGGTGTCAGCGTCGCGAAAGGGTGACCCGCCAGGGCTGACCTGCGGCGACGGACGGTGCCGTGAAAAGGGTCGGCAACCGGTGAAGCGACCAGCCTGGCAACGGGTGAGGCACCCAGCCAGGCGACCACCGAGGCAACCAATGGGGCAACCGGGTTCAGGCGCCGACGGCTCCCAGGAGCACGCCGAGTAGCGTCCCACTCGCGAGGAAGGGCCCAAGAGACCGGCCAACTCGCGGGACGCCTTGCGAAACACGAGCAGGGCGAGGCGTAGACGCATCCGAGGACCTGCGCGGCCGGCCGCCCCAGCCGAGCGGCCGCCCGGGACGAGCGCGGGCTTCACAACGCCGAATCCGAGACTGCGCGAGCCCCAACGATCCACCCGCGCCAGGGGAACGTCGGGCAGAAGGTGCACCGTCAGGTCACCCACGGCCTGCAGAACGAGGAGCGGGGCGGTAAGCAGCCAGACCCAGCTCGGAACGCGGTCCGGTGGCGTGAGCGCGCAGCGCGCAGCCCACCGCGAAGGGCGGCATGATCGAAGCGCAGATGGCCCGGCCCCCTGGTGCACGTGGCGCAGCGGGTGGGGCCGGTCCAGGTCCCGATGCGATGCGACAAAGGGCAGCGCGGAGCGGCAGCTGGGTCACGTGGCGAGGGGGAGAGCCGGATTCACCTTTCGGGTCGATTGGCTCGGGTGAGCGGCCGCGGATAAGCGGAACCGGAGTGACTCGTCTGCGCGCCGGATGGTGACCCAGAGGGCTGGGAGGGGTGACCCGGTGGGGGTTCGGGGCCGGGTTTCCGATTGGGCAACCGTTTGACCTGCGGTTTTGTAGCTCTGGGTCACTTTCTGGGTCAGGGCTGCTGAGGACAGTCAACGACACGTGATCGAGAAAGTGGGGCCGTGTCGTGGACATCCGTGTCTTCAAGGGACTGAACGCTGAGTGGGCGCTGGTGTGTGCCGAGCCGGGCTCGGGTGCGCGGGTGCGGGGCTGGCTGGAGCAGGCCGGCGCAGTGCGCCGGGGCGAGGGCCCCACGGAGTTGGAGGAACTGCTCGGCTGGATCGGCGTGCGAGACCGGCGGTTGGGCCGTGAGCACAGCGACTGGTGGATGAGGGCCCTTCTGGCGGAGGCGTCGGGCGAGGGCGCGGAGGCGCGGCTGGCGGCTCGGGTGGTGGTCCAGGCGATGTTGGACGGGGCGGTGAAGATGACGCTCTCGTTGCTGCGGCCCGGGCGGGACTTCGACGAGGTGGGGCAGGTCGTGGTGGCGAGCCTGTATGGGGTGGTGCGCTCCTATCCGCTGCACCGGCGTCAGAAGGTCGCCGCGAACCTGTTGTTGGAGACGTTGCACCGGGCGAGCCGGGAGCTGCGGGTAGATGATCCGCAGGGCCTGGAGTGGGACTCGGCGCTGTTGGAGCTTCCGGGTGCCGAGAACGTCGCGGAGACCGCGTGCCGCAATGCGCTGCTGGAGCAGGCCGTGGCCGGTGGGTTGTCGGAGGGCTTCGGGGAGTTGGAGCCGGCGCAGGCCGAGCTGGCCGAGCTGCTGCTGTGGGGGGTGCAGGAGGGTCTGCTGCCCCGGGCGCGGGCGCAGCAGATCGCGGGCGAGGCACGCGAGGAGGCTCGGTCGGCGGCGGAGCAGGCGGGGGTGTCGGCGGTGACGTGGCGGAAGCGGCGCAGCCGGAGTGCTGCTCGGCTGCGGGCGGTCGCCGAGCAGTGGGTGCAGGCGGCGTGAAGTTCTCTGAATTGTCGTGGGCGTGGGTGTCACGTTCGGGCCGGGGCGGCTCCTTGCGGGGGTGGCACGGCGGATCGGCCGCCGGTGAGCCGGTACTGAAGGAGTCGGCTGTGGTGGAGAGGGTGTCGGATGAGGCGGTGCTGGTGCGGGCCCGCCGTCGGCTGTTGGATCTGGTCGCCTTGTTGGAGGTCGCGCCGTTCTCGCCGGACACGGAAGAGGCGATGCGCTGCTATCTGCGTGAGGAGGCTCCGTGTGCTCGTGAGGCGTTTGCCCGGTGGGCGGAGCTGCCGGAGCAGACCCGGCTGACGCGTGCGGCGCGGCTGAGGGAGGCGCTGTCGTGAGGCGCCGGATGGATGGCTCGGCCCGCGGGCGTGGGCATGCAGGCGGACAGTCCGGGCCTCGGGGCCGGCGTCGGTCGGCGGAGGAGTCGGCGGTGCTGCCGGTGGAGGCCAGCGGGTGGGCGGTGGGTTCTCTGGGGGCCGCGGCGAACGCGGTGACGGTGTTGCAGCGGGGGGCGTGGGTGCTGCTGCTGGCCGGGCCGGCGCTGGGGGCATGGGCGCTACTGGCACGGCCGGAGGTCGCGGTGGGTGCGGCTGCGCCGGAGCGGGTCGCAGGCGCGGTCGTGGATACCTCGGCCGGTCCGAGCGGGTTCGCGGAGTTGTTCGTTTGCGCGTACCTGGAGGCCGGCGAAGGGGCGGAGGGTTCTCTCGCGGCCTTCTTGCCGGACGCGAAGTCGGTGGTGCTCTCTGCCGATCCCGGGAGCCAGGTGGTGGAGCAGGTCGCGGCGGTGCGGGTGCGTGCCGTCTCGGACGGCTACTGGTCGGTGACGGTCGCCGCTCGTGTCCACCCTGCCAAGGACGCCTCGGCAACAGGAACCGAGGCGCAGGGGAAGGCCGAAGCGGAAGTGCTGAGGTATTTCCGGGTGCCGGTGCGGTCCGGGCCTGCGGGGGCGCTCACGGCGGTTTCCCTGCCTGCGGAGGTGGGTGCGCCCTCGGTCGGGAAGGCGCCCGCGCTCGCATACGGGCAAGGCTCGGGGCCCAGCGAGGCGGATGCGGGGGTGCGGACGCTCGGGGGCTTCTTCGCCTCGTATCTGGCGGGGAAGGGCGAGTTGGACCGGTACATGCCCCCCGGCAGCGCGCTGGCGTCGATCGTGCCGGCGCCGTATGCGTCGGTGGCGTTGGGGCGGATCGCGGAGTACGGGACGAACGCGCCGGGGGCGGCCTTCCCGGAGGGCGCGGAGATTGCGGATGGAACCCAGCGACGGCTGTTGGTGGACGTCACGGCGGTTGATCACGCAGGGGTGGAACGGCCGCTGACGTATGCGGTCGCGTTGAAGGCGCGCGATGGGCGGTGGGAGGTGGAGGCCGTCGAGGCGGCCCCTCTCCTTGCTGTGCCTGCTGGTTCTGGTGCGACGAAGGAAGGGAGCAACTGATGGGGAACCTGGTGGTGCTGGCGGATGCGCTCACCGATGCCGAGGGGCTGGGCGGACGGATCCGGGATCTGCTGGTCGGCACGGTGATGTCCGTGATGGTGGTGGTGGCGGTGATCACCACGTGGAGCAAGTCGAAGTCGGTGCTGGCCGCGGGCGCGGCTCTGCTGGGGGCGGCGGCGTTGTGGTACGCGGTGATGAACGCGGTGGCGTTCCGCGACAGTGTCGGGGAGACCATCAAGCCGGGCGGGGGTGGTGTGCCGTCGGTGACGGAGGGGCGCGGGCCGGCGATCGTGCGGGGCGTGGATCCGGCCGATGGGTCGGCGTCTGGCGGTGAGGTGCTGTGAGCGCCGCGACTTCGAGAGGCTCGGCGGCTGAGGATGAGGTGCTGGTTGGCCGGTGCTACACGAAGGCGCGCCGGCATCCGCTGATGATCGGGAAGTGGCCGGGGGGCCGGAAGCCGATCTGGGGCGGCCCGTACACGGTGCCGCAGGTGATCGTGATCGCGGTGGTGTTCGCGGTCTTGATGCTGACGCGCGGGCTGTGGGCGCACTTCGGGCTGGTGAACTTCGTGATCGCGATCGGTGTGCCGTATGTGCTGTCGCTGGTGGTGCGGCATGTCCACATTGACGGGCGGAATCCGCTTCTGGTCGCGGTGAGTGCGGGCGGTGCTGTGATGGCGCCGGCCGGGGGGCGGCTCGGCGGAAGGCCGGTGAAGTCCCTGGGCCGCTATCGGCCGCTGGTCGGCGTGTGCAGCCTGACCTGGACACGAGCGGCCGGTTCTTCGGACCACGCGGAGGCGCGGCGGGCAAGCCGTCGCTCGCGGGCGGCGGCGCCTCGGCACGACGAGCGGCAGGTGGTCGAGGAGCAGGTGAACCTGGCTGCTCCGGCTTCGGCCGGGGAGGTCGCTTCTTCCTCGGGAACGGTGGGCGGTCGGCCGGTTGCGGTGGCCGCGGGTCTTTTGGCGTTGCGTCAGGAACGTGCCGGCATTCGCGAGGTGCGTACGGATGGGCGGGGGGTGTGAGCGGTGCGGATGCCGATCCGGCACGTGGCCGGGAACGTCGTGTGGACGACGCAGGGGACGGTCTGGGCGGTCTTTCGGGTGCAAGGCGCTGATACGGCTCACGCGTCGCGGCGGGCCAAGCAGCAGCGGCTTGGGTATCTGGAGGCGCTGGTCAAGCAGTTGCGGGGGGAGTCGATGCTGCTGAGCCTGTGCCCGGCGGTGGACCCGGCCGCGGTGGTGGCCAAGATGTGCGCGGACATCGACCTGGGGGCGTCGCCGCGCTATCGGATGAGTGTTGAGGTTCTGCGCGGCCAGCTGGAGCAATTGGAGCTGACGGGGCGGTCGGACTGGTTGGCGCTTCCCCTGCCGATGCAGCGGGGGGAGTCGGTGCGCGAGGTGTTCTCTGCCGCGCGCGCCGAGGTCGCCCTGGCGCTGGGGCTGCTGCCCCGGCCGGTATCTGCGCGTGAGGAGGAGCACCGCCTGGCGCAGGCGGAGCGCCTGGTGTCGATGTGGCCGTCAGGGATTGGGCTGCGTCCCGCTTCGACGGCCGAGGTGTTGTGGATCTACGGGCACAGTGCGCGGCGCGGCCTGGTCGAGCCGGTACTGCCCGGCGGTGCGGAGGGCGAGCGGCGGATGCGGGGGCGCGGGCGGGGAGCGGCCGCGCTGGGGCAGGTGGTCCTCGCCGAGGGCGGCCACCTTCTGGCCGGGCAGGACCAGGACGGCGAGGCGGCGAGCGGGCGCCGAGCGGGGAGGAGGCGGGAGAACCCGTTCGCGCGGCGGTGGCTGGAGGTGACGACCGAGTGGGGGCCGTCGTACCAGGCGATGCTGGCGCTCGCGGAAATGCCCGAGGCGTTCACGTTTCCCGGCTCGGAGTATCTCGGCCAGCTCGATGAGTTCTCCTTCCCGGTGGACTGGGTGGTGCGTCTGCAGGTGGCGGGCGGCGCGGAGGCGGAGGCCAAGAGCCGGCGCCAGGCGCGGGAGCTGGCCAACCAGTACCAGGAGTACGACGGGGAGACGGCCGGGGTGCCGGCCAGCGTCGACAAGGCGGCCTCGGGCCTGGATGAGTTCCGCGAGCGGTTGACGTCCTCCAAGACCGAGGTGGAAGTGCGGGCGATGACCGCGCTGTGCGTGTGGGGCGGCACGCCTGAGGAGGCGGAGCGGCGGGCGGGTGAGCTGGCCGGTCACTTCGCCGGCGGCGAGTACACCTTCGCCCGGCCGCGCGGTGAGCAGGAGAGTCTTTGGTACGGGATGCTGCCCGGCGCGCGCACGCCATCGGTGATGGCCCAGTACGCGCAGTACCTCCTCGCCCGTGACTTCGCGATGGCCGGCCCGTTCACAGGCAGCGCGCTGGGGGACGAGACCGGGCCCCTGTACGGGCTGCAGTTGGCCAGCGGCGGGGTTCGTCCGGTGCTGTGCGACTGGTCGCGCGGCCCGAGGGAGAACGTGTCGGCCGCGGCCGCGTGGGTCGGTGAGCTGGGCAGCGGCAAGTCGGTGGGGATGAAGGGCGCCATGTTCTCGGTGCTCGCCGCCGGGCGGCGCCGTCACGGTGTGACGCGGGGCCGGGTCGTGGTGGTGGACCGGACCGAGCAGCAGGAATGGGTGCGCTTCGCCGAGGCCTGCCCCGGAGAGACCGAGATCGTCACGATCGACGACCAGGCGCGGATCTCCCTGGACCCGCTGCGGATCTTCACCAAGTCCTCGGAGGCGCAGCGGTTCACCGAGTCGTTCCTCACCCTGCTTCTGGGGCTGGCGCCGATGAGTGATGAGGGCATCGCCCTGTCGGAGGCGATCGAGGCGGTTCTGCTTGAGCCGCACCCCTCGATGCGGGTGCTGGTCGAGGAGCTGGTCAACCGGGGCGCGGGCGGGGATGCGTTCGCGGCGATGGCCGCGCGCCGGCTCGCGGCGGTGCGCCGCAAGGACCTCGCTCGCGCGGTGTTCGACGAGTCGCTGCCGGTGGTGCGTAACTCGACGGCCGACAGTGTGGTCTTCGCCGTCGCGTCGCTGGCGTTGCCGACGAAGAGCGAGCTCGAGGCGGGCCGTCTGGAGAAGCTGCAGTTCGAGAAGACGTTCGGGCGTGCGGTGATGTATCTGATCGCTGCCCTCTGCCGGAAGATCGTCTATGCGCAGCCGGACGAGTTCGCGGTCGCGGTGTGGGACGAGTCCTGGTGGCTCACCTCGTCCCCCGAGGGCCTGGACCTGGCGATCGAGCTGGTCAAGGACGGCCGCAAGCACAACGCGGGCGCCTGGTTCGGCGGTCACGACGAGGACGACATCGGCCCCTCCTCCAGCGAGAAGGGCCAGATCCTGCGCGGGCTGATTCCGCGCAAGTTCCTCTTTAGGCACACCAACCGGAACCTCGCCCGGCGAGGCCTTGCGTTCCTGGGCTGCAACCCGGAGGACGAGGACCTGCTCACCCTGGTCACCGCCGGCCTGTCCCCCAACCGTCCGGACATGAGCGATGCGGAACGCGCCGCACGGGCCGGTGAGTGCCTGCACCGTGATCTGACCGGCCGGATCGGCACCATGCAGGTCGTCATCCCCGCCGACCAGCAGGCTGCCGACAACATTCACTCCCAGCCCGTCCGGCAGGCGGCCTGATGCCCCGGCGGCCTCTCGTGCAGAGCGCGAAGCATCTGGGGGCGGGTATCGGGAGCCGTGTCGTCGCGGTGGTGCGGTGGGCGCGGCCGGGCCGGGCTCTGCTGATCGCGGTGGTCCTGCTGATGCTCGCCAGCATCTCGTCGCTGACGCTGGCCTCCGTGGCCTTGGCCGCCCCGGAGCCCACCCCGTCCGCGACGGCGCCCCGGCAGCTGGTGCCGCCGGTCGATCCGGACAATCCGCTCGCGCCCCCTCCGGTCTTCAACCCGCCCAAGGACGGCAAGTCGCTGGAGGAGATCGGCAGGGAGGCGGAGAAGAACGCGGCCGCCGAGCGGAAGGCGAAGGAGCAGAAAGCGAAGGAAGCCTGGGACAAGGAGGTGGACAACTACCTCAAGAACCAGGCCTCCCGGGGCGGGGTGCTGTCAGCGTTCGAGGTCACCGACCGCAATAACATCCCCGTCTCCGCCTACCGCGTCTATGCCGACACCGGTGACTGGAGCGACTGGGACCTCAAGGTCGAGCACTTCCTCGTCGAGATGATGTTCCTCGGCAACAAGTGGCTGGTGTCCTTCGCCTGCTTCCTGATCACCTGGGCGCTGTCGTTCTCCCTGGCCGGCCTGCTGCTCAAGCCCGCTCTGCAGATCTCGACGTCGCTGTATGGCGGGGTGATCATGCAGTTGGGTCTGCCCGGCCTGTTCCTGACATTCTCGGCCGTGGTGGCGTCCTGGCACCTGCTGTTCGGCAACCGGGCCCGCGGCTGGGGCGAGATGGCCGCGGCGATGGTCATCTCCGCGCTCGCCGTCGGCGCGCTCGCCTCGCCGCCCCAGATGCTGCTGTCCAAGGACCACGGCGCCGTCGCCGCAGTCCGCAACCTGGCCGTGGAAACCGCCGCGCTCGTCCTGGACAAGGAGGCCATCGACACGGGCAGCACCGCCACAACGACGGCGGGCAACACGTGGGAGAAGCCCGGGCAGGGCACCACGGTCGGGCAGCGGGTGCGCAGTTCGGCCGGCTCGATCGCCCGGCCCATCACCGACGCCCTGGTCGACGCGTTCGTCGCCCGCCCGGCGATGATGCTCTCCTACGGGCGGACCTTCGAGGACCCGAAGAACGGCCGTGGCGCCAAGTGCGGGACCTTGTTCCGCCAGTCCCGGATCTCCCAGGCCGTCTTCGACCAGAAGGTCGACGAGATCCTGGCCGCCGACAACAAGTTCGCCAAGGACGTCCCCTTCATCGGCGGCACCCTCAGCGACCTCGTGGACGCGACGACCCAGCCCGCCGAAACCGTCATCCGCGAGAAGCTCGCAGCCAAGGGGCCGCTGAAGAAGTTCGAAGCCTCGTGCGTCAAGGACGGCGCCGCGTCGGCCAAGAAGGCCAGCATGGAGAAGGTCGGCGGGGCCTTCTTCATGGTCATCGCCGCGTTCCTGACCTGCTTCTTCATGATCACGCTGACGTTCAGCTTCCTATTCGCCCAACTGCAGATCGCCCTCGAGGCGATGATCGCGAAGGTCGCGCTCGCCGTCGGTGTCCTGCCCGGCCCGGGGCGCGGCTGGCTCTGGGACCGCGCGACCGCCATCGCCCGCGCCCTGGCGCTCCTGATCGTCTCCATCACCGCCATCGCGGTGTTCATCGTCGTCGTCAACGCCGTCCTCAACGCCTCCGACGCCGACATCCCCGGCGGGATCACCATCCGCTTCGTCGTCCTGGACTGCGTCGTCATCGGCGCCTTCCGCTACCGCAAGCGCCTGACTCTCGCCACCCGCAGCCTGAGCATGAGGGCCCGGGCCCGCGTCGGCAGCAGCATCGCCGGCGGGGCGGCCACTTCGTCCGACCTCGGCCAGCCGAAGCGTGCTGGCATGGGCAAGAAGCTGCTGATGGGCGGGCTCATGCTCGGCGCGCTTGCCGCGACCGGCGGCGCCAGCGCGACCGTCGGAATCGGCGGGGCAGGTACGAGCCGACTGGCCGCCAGCCTCGGCGGGCGGGCCCTGCGCGGAACCGGCCGCGCTGTTGCCGGGACAGCGAAACTCGCCGGCCGCACCGCAGCGGCCGGCGCCAAGGGCGCAGCGAAGACCACCGCGTTCGGGCTCAAGGCGACCGTGGGCCTGCCGGTGTACGGGCCGCGTGCCGCCCGCCGGGTCGGCGCCGCCGCCGCATCCCTGCCCGGCCGGGCCGTCTCCGCGGCCGGCAGTGCGGTTCAGGATGTGCAGCAGACGATCCAGTCGATACACCAGAACGTGGTGGCGCCGGCTGCGGACTTCGGCGGGGAGTACACCCACAATCTGCGCTCGCTCGGCCGGATCGTGACCGGCCGGGGCGGACTGGGCCGCTACAGCGCGCCGCGCCGCCCGGGCCCCTACCCGCCCCCTCCGCCCGCACGGCGCCCGCGTCCGGCACCCCGCCCGCACACACCTGCACCGGCACCCGCTTCCGCTCCTGCCGCGCCCGCCATACGCCGCCGCCTGGCGCCGCCGCGCGTCGTGCAGCCTCCGGCCGGAGCGGCGCAGGCCATGCTCCGGCAGCGGCTGCACCGCGTCCGGACCCAGCAGCCCCCGGCTGCATCTCCCCCGCAGATGCCGCCCTCGGCCGTGCCACGCCCGGCCCGCCCGGCCCGTCCGACGCCCGCGCCCAATCCGGCGCCGCGCCGCCGCCGGGGACGGCCGTGAGCGCGCAGGCGAAGACGGCCCTCACGATCGGCTCGGCCCTCCTCGCCCCGCTCGCCGCCGTCGTCGGACTGCTCATCCTCTTCATCGCCGCCGTCGCCAACGGGGCCGCCGGCCACGAGGAGGAAACCGTGGGCTTTGCCCAGGGACCGACCGGCACGGCCCCGTCCAGCGACCCCGGGATCGGCCCAGTAGTCCTCAACGCCTACGTCAAAGCCGCATACGCCATCACCGCGCTCCGCCCGAAGTGCGCCGGGATGCGCTGGTCCGTCATCGCCGGCATCGGCAAGGTCGAGTCCGGCCACGCCGCCGGACGCACCATCGCGGCGAACGGCAGCGTGACGCCCAGGATCTACGGCGTGCGACTCAACGGATCGGGGGCCGGCGGGAACACCAGCGTGCACAGCGACACCGACCACGGTGTTCTGGACGGCGACACCCTCTACGACCGGGCAGTGGGGCCGATGCAGTTCATCCCCTCCACCTGGCACGGTCCTTCCGGCCAGGACGGCAACGGCGACGGCGTCAGGGACCCGCACAACATCTTCGACGCAGCCCAGGCCACGGCCGTCTACCTCTGCGGAACCGGCAGCAGCAACCTCACCGACGACGCCCAACTCCGCCGGGCCGTCCTGCGCTACAACCAGTCCTCGGCATACGCCGACGAGGTGATCGGCCACATCCACGCCTACGACCAGCTCACCCCCTCCGGCTCCGGCCCGGCCGGTGCAGCACCGGGCGGCGGTGCGGCCTTCCACGACGGCGCCGCGAACTGGCCCCCAGGGGTCAAGAACCCCTACTCCACGGCGGCGGCCATCGCCTGGGCCCGCCAGGAAGCCGCGGGTGGAGGCCAGAAGTGGTACCGGGCCTGCCTCGCGTTCGTCGCCCGCACCTACGGCTGGTCCTACTCAGGCGTCCAGTACGCCATCGACCACTACCGGCAGATGCCCGCCGCCATGCGCCACGACCGCGACCGCACTCCCCCGCCCGGTGCGCTGATGTACTGGGACACTGGCAAGCGGGCCGGTCACGTCGCGGTCCATCTTGGCGGCGGGAAGATCGCCTCCAACGACATCCGCCGCAGCGGCTACATCGACGTCGTCGACGCCACCGACATCGAAACCGTGTGGGGCGCCACGTATCTTGGCTGGGCGCCGCCCCACTTTCCCAAAGGCGGCTGACGGCAATCCCAAAATTCGATGCGCTGGCCGGGTCGCTGCTGAGTGAGGTCCCACCCGTACGTGCCTCAGGCGTCACCGGGCCCATGGTGTTGGCCCGGCGCATGGCACTCGGCGCGGCACACGCCTTGGGTACGGGCATGGCACGGTCGCCGCGCGCTGGGTCATCACCTCGTCCCGAGCGGCGCGACTCGCAGGAGGGGATCCCGGCGGGCATCTCGCTGAACCCGTCGTCGACCTCGCGGTGGCGCTGAATCATCCTCACCCCAGGCACTCAGCCACCCTGCTTCTCGGCCTGGCGCTGCTGTGGCCGGTGAGTGTCGAACCCAGCGGGCTCGGCCATGCGGGTCAGAGGGTCGCCTATCGATTCGAGGCTGAGGCCCTCGTCGAGGATCCGGTGGCCAGCGGCGTGGACCTGGCGGACAGGGGATATAGGGCCCTCCCGGCCCGGGTGCAAGGCCCGGACTGGGCAGACGCCGGCGCGGGAGGCGTAAGGACCTGGTTCACCCGGCACAACGCCGCGTTGGGTTCAAGCGACCCGACACGCGGTTCCAACAAGAGTGTGTCTCCAGCATTCGCAAAGGAGCAAAAGTCGCCGGAGGGGCACCCCTCTCGACTGCTGCGCACGTCACATCGCCAGGGGGCAAGCTGCCGCCCCCCTCTGCGTACGAGTGACGAGGAAGGGCCGGGCGGCGCTCGGCCGCCCGGCCCATCTGGTCACTTCTTATCCCTACCGGTCTCTCACCCGTCGGTGAAGTACAGGGATCCCTTCCAGCGAAGGTTCATGACGTCGTACTCGAACGTCACATCGACAACCCGCTGCTCCTTCCTTTCGGAGATCAGAGCGGCAGCTCTGCGCAGAGCGGAGACGGGGCTGTCGTCGTCCGCGTCTCCGTGGACCACGACGCGAAGGGTCCGCCCCGTCCCGGCACTCATTCGCTGCTCCGATTCACCGGGTCCGCGAATACGGTGACGTAGGTGGTCGAGTTCGGATCCTCCGAGTCCAGCCCACCTACCCCGACCGCGAGCACATCCCACTTCTCGCCCAGCTTCTCGATCCTGTTCGCCGCAGTGTGCAGCAGGTCGGCGATGCCGTGGCCGCTGCCGGCGGGGATCCCAAGGCTGAAGTGGTGAGTGGTCCACATGTCCTTCTTCGTGGCTCTCATACTCAGCTTGTGGTTACGGCTCCTTCGAGCCATCGGTTCCTCCAAGGCGTGGTGCTAGAACGGGTTGGCGAAGAGGGCGATGCGCCAGCCCCAGCGGCGGCTGAAGCGCTTGCCCCAACGCAGGGACCACTTGAAGCCCTTGCCGACCCTGGCGTTGTAGTGGCTCTTCCGCTTCTGCTTGTTCCGCGAGCCGTTGTACTTCTGGTTCGCCTTGATCTTCTGCATCGCCTTCTTGTAATCGGAGGCGTTGTACGGCTTGCCAGCGTTCTTCCGATAGTAGGCGTCCTTCTCCTTCTTACTCAGCTTCTCCTTGCCCTCCAGGCCTTCGGCCTCCTGGAGACCGCCGTCGCGGCCGTCCAGGTCGATGCAGTTGACCGGGTCCGCGTCGCAGTACTCGAACGCGTTGGAGTTGCCGCCGTAGACCGGATCTGCCGAGAGGAACCGGCCTGTGCTCGGGGCATACAGGCGAACGCCCATGAGCATGAGTCCAGTGAGGGTCTCGCTGGAGCGCTGTTTGCCGCCGAGCCAGTTGTATCGGGCGGCGGGCTGGCCGGTGCGGGGGTTGCCGTACTCATCGTTCTCCAAGACCAGCGGGGCATCGGCCACATCCAGCGGGAGCTGGAGGGCAACATCGCCGTGGATGCTGGTCAACTGCAGGACGGTGTTGCCCCCATTGCTTGTGGTGGCGGCGAGGTCGCCGGAGGCCGAATCGACGTTGCGGCTGATGGCGCCGTCGGTGGTGTTCTCGGTGATCCACCGGGGGTTGTCGCCGTCGCTGTCGTAATGGTTGACCTTCGCCGCAGTCTGGCCCCAGACGCCAGCGGCGTTCTCTTCGACGGTCCAGGAACGCAGGCGCTGATTGGCATCGAGCTGCCAGGTCTGGCGCTGGGTGCCGCTGGTCTGCTGGTGGACCAGGTCGTTGGCGTAGTAGCCGATCTGGCTGCCGGGCAGCGACGTGACACGGCCGAAGGCGTCGTAGACATAGCCGGTCGCGATGAGACGGTCGGCGCTGTCGTAGGTGTGGGTGGTGGTGGTTCCTCCGCTGGTGGGGCAGCCGACGCCCGCGGCGCCTTGGGCGGCGGTCAGGGAGGTGCGGTTGGTGCGCTCGTCAAAGGCGTAGGTCCGCGTTGTGCAGACGTCACCATTGTTGTCCGCGACACCGATCAGACGGCCGGTGGCATCGTAGGTGTAGTTCTGTGAGGACCACCCGGTGTGCTCGGTGGCCTGGCCGTGGACGGATTTCTCGACCGTGTCGGAGACGACGATCTGGCCGTCACTATCACGGGTGTAGACCCGGGACGTGGTGGCTCCGGCACTGTCCTCGGTGATGGTGAGGGTGTATCCGCCCGGCAGCTTCTCGGCGGCGACGGAGCCGTCGGCGTCGTAGGTGGCGGCGAAGGTGCCGGCGACCGAGTCCGTGGTGGAGGTTGCCAGGCCGCGGGGCTCGAGGGCGGTGTCGTAGGTGTAGGTGATGGTGGACGGTGCTGTGTCGGTCGTCTTGACCAGACGGTTCAGCAGGTCGTACTCGGTCGTCGTTCTGCCGCCGTCGGCGTCGGTGTAGGTGACGAGTCGGCCGAGCTGGTCGTACGTCTTCGTGATGGTCCCACCAGTCGGCGAGACGGTCCTGACCAGCTGGCCGGTGACCGGGTCGTACTCGGTCGTCGACTCCGGGACCGCCTGCCCGATTCCGCCGGTGATCGCCGTTCTGGTGAGCCGGCCCGCGGTGTCGTAGGTGTTGGTCGTGGTGCGGGTGACAGCGTTCGCGGTCTCGGTGACCTTGGCCGGGTTACCCCACCAGTCGTACTCGGTGGTGGTGACCGGAAGCTCGGTCGGGTGGGTACCGCCGCCAGTGATGGCGCCGGCGGATCCGGTGGAGCAGACCAGGTCGGCCCACTCCGGGCGGCCCTGACAGGTGCCGGTGCCGGTCGCGGACCAGTACGTGGTCACTCGCGTTGCCGCGTCAGTGCCGGTGGCGCCGGGCAACAGCTGCTTGGTGACACGGCCCTGACTGTCGTACTCACTGGTCTCGGTGATGGCGAGTCCGGCCGGATCCCTGATCGTCTTGACCGGCATGCCCTTGGCCCAGTCGTAGCGGGTCTGGGTGACGCGGGCATCGGTCATGGTTGTGGTTCCCAGAATCTGGGCACCGGTGGTGACCTTGGTGACCTGGTTCTCGACCGTCGCGGTGCCATCGGTGGGACGGCTGGCGTCGTACTCGTTGACTGTCCAGGCGCGGGCCACGGCGGACTCGCCGGTGCCGGTCAGCGAGATGCGGCGCAGCGGGCCGAACTCCTCGAGTTCCCGTAGTCCCTTGGTGTCGTAGACGGACGTCGTGGAGAGAAGGTCGGCCCGATCCTGGGTGGCCAGGCCGATGATGCCGAGGTCGGTCAGGGTGGCCTGGTCTGCCGCCGTGCCGCCCAGGGCAAGAGCCCGGTTGCCGGCGGTCAGCTTACGCAAGGTGTTGCCGAAGCGGTCGTACTCGGTGGTCGTGACGTTCCGACCCGGGTCGATTGCGTTCACCTCCCGCCCGGAGGCGTTGGTGTAGGTGATCGAGGCACGGCCGTAGTCTCCAGCGGCCAGCTGGTCGCCGGAATTCGCCGACGGAACCGCATCGGCCGGGAAGACCGCGGTCGCGTCAGTGGGGGCGTCGCTCTGACCCCACGCCGTCACGTCGGCGGGACCCATCTTGTACGGGGCGTTGTCGCCGGTCAGCGGCACGTCGTAGACGACGCTCGTGGACGACGTACCTTCTGGCGTGCTGGTGGTGCCCTGCTTCAGACCGGCACGGTTGACCTTCAGCAGCATGCCGTCACCAGCGGTGGCGGCGCTGCCCGCCTTGCCGTAGGTGAACGACCACGGCAACTGACCAGGCGGGGTCAGGCCGGTGACACGGCCCGCCGCGTCGTAGCCATAGAAGGTTGTGAGCGCGGGGCTGATCTGCGGGTTGAACGTCTCGCGCAGGCGGCCAGACCCGTCGTACTGATATTTCTGCACCGACTTGGATGTCGCCGCAGCAGCACCGGGCTCGGTCGACCAGGCCCGGATCTCCTTCACCTGACCGGCCACGTCACCGAACGCCGCGTCGGTCCTGGTGGTGGCGGTGGCGTAGACGAATTCCAGAGCGCGGCAGCCCTTCGTCGACGGCGTCGCCGTGCACGTGGTGGCGGAGGCGGCCGAGGTGGGCGCGATGACCAGCTTCGGGCGGGCGAGCTTCTTGCCGTCCACAGTCACGGTCTCGGAGATCACCGTGGTTGTGGACTGCGCAAGTCCATCCATGGTGCTGGAGGCGACCTGCCACGACGTAGCAGCGGCATCCGGCTTGGTGAAGACCGTGACCGTGCCCTCGGTGTCCTTCATCGTGAAGGAACCGGTCAGCGAGCCGGTCAAGGTCATGTCCTCGGCGCCCGGCTCCGACTTCCAGCCACCACCAGTGGTGGCGGTGAAGCCGAGCTCCTCGCCCTCAGAGTCGACCAGAGCGACCGAGGTCGCCGAGGTCTTCCTCACAAACGCCCAGTCCGAGTCGGTCAGCTCCGCGACCGTGCCGGACGTCCACTGCGGACCGAAGATCGCAGCCTGGCCGTCCTGCTTCGCACCGGCATCCGGGCGGCGCGAGGAGGCAGTACGCGACACCGACAGACCGAACAGCGACGTGTCGGTCGCCGACAGGCTGTAGTCACCGGTCAGCAGGTTCGCCGATCCAGGGCCCGCCTCCTCCGAAGGCGCCGTGCCCGCGTTGCGGTCCACGGTGATCTCGTTCACCGGCGAGTACACCGGCGTGGACGGCGTGCCTTCAGTGAACGCGGCGCGGACCTCGATCGGACCGTCCTCGGCCAGCGTGTCGGTGACGTTCCAGGTCAAGCCTGCGGGCTTACCGTTCGAGACGCCCACCGGCCAGCCGGAAATCGTGTCAGAACCCTGCCGCACGTCGGCGACCGGAACGTCCTTCCACGTGTCCATCTCACCACGGCGGTACTGGTAGGTCACGCCGGTGTAGGAGGTCAAGCCCTCGGCCGACAGACCCACACGCCGGGCAGGACGCTCGCCCTGTCCGGGGGTCAGCAGTGCTGCGCCCGAACCGGCGTAGAACACGTACGACGACTCCGCCGACACGTTGCCGGCCGGGTCCACGGTGCGGGCGGTAACGGTGTGCTTGCCCGCGGCGAACGACAGGGTCTTGCTGACAGCGGCCCCGGTCGTGGCGGCCGACGTCCAGGTCCCTGAGTCCTGCTTGTACTCCACCGCCGTCACGTCGCTCGTGGGCGGGGTGAAGGTGAACGAGCCGGAGAAGTTCCCGTTCGCGTCCGAAGTGCCCGACCAGGTGTTGGCCGGAAAATCAACGGAAGAGACGGCGGTCGTGGCCGGCTTACTCGTGTCGACCGTGAAGTAGTACTTCGGCGTCCAGTTCGACCAGGCGCTGCCATCACTGACGCGGCCCCAGAACCAGTACGTCCGGCCGTTGACCAGCTTGCCCGCAGGGGCCGTGTGGGAGGCAGTGCTTCCAACAGGGTCCTGGGTGCCGGAGTCGTAGACCTCCAGGTTGGTGGCCCCCTCCCACAGCTCCCACTTCGTCCGCAGGAAGGTGGTCTCCTTGTCGCTCAGGGCGTACGTCAGCGCAGGCGTCGTCGAGGTCGACCAGTTCTTGCCCGCAGCGTTACGCCCCGGGGTGACGGTCATCGGGTTACCTGCGACCGGGATCGTGTTGTATGTGACTGACACATACGGCGTGTTAGAGGCCGCATTGCCCGAGTTGAACCGCTTCCACGAGTAAGGGTCCGTCTCGGTCGTGGCCTTGATGCCCATCGCGTTACTGCCGTTGCCGTTGGCCGCCCAGGCCGCCGCCAGGGTCTTGATGTCCTGGGACACCCAGCCGTCACCGCACGACGACGAATAGCCCTTCGTGGCTGTCGACGTCGCCCACTTGTTGTTCCAGCTCGGCAGCGTGCTGGTCCAACGGGTGCTGGTCGAAGCGTGCCCGGTGTCCCAGACCTCCCAGTTGCTCGGGGTGCACGACCAGGAGTGGAACTCCCACAGGTTCAGCTTCGCACTCAGAATCTGCTTGCCCGTGATCTGCGCCATCGGGAAGTGCAGGAACGACCGCGCGATCTGGCCAGAGCCGTTGTTGCCGAGCTTCAGCTCCGTCGAGGACGACATGTCCGTCGTGTAGCCCTGCTGGACAAACGTGTCGAAACTCGGCCCGATGTTCACCGCCGGGTCGACTGTGACCGGGAACTTTGTCTCAGGATCGGCCAAGAAGTCCGCGTCCGGCGTCAGGGTCAGATCGACCGTTCCACCGCTCTGCGTCACCTTCAGGCCGACATCAGCCCGCCGCGTGTGTTCTCCGGAGTTCGGGTCCACATACGCGTCCCACATCACCGGCGCCGGCAGTACGCCCACCCGCTTGCCGGACTTCGTATCGAGGAAGGTCACCGAACGATCCGCGTTCGCCCGCGCCTCGATTCCCTCGGCGTTCAGCGTCAGCGTCACCGAGCCGTTCGCGTCGATCGCGGAGCGGTCCTTCAGCTCAAGGAACTGCTCGAATCCCGTGCGGGTCGACTCGATGATCAGGTCAGTCGCCGTGAGCGCGTCGGCGTATCGGGCCTTCGTGCCCGACACCGAGGGCTCCGGCAGCACACCGCGCCACGACAGACCCAGCTCACGACCCTCGCCGGCATCCAGCGTCACCAGCGGAACGGGCGTGGTCCGTGCGTCGCCGGCATCGCCGGACGACATCACCCTCGCCGCCTGTGTTGCCGGCGTCTTCCCAGCCAGCTTCAGCCTCAGGGGGTGATCCTTGGCTGCGACAGTGCCGTCCACCATCTTCGCCAGGTCGACGTCAATGTCCCGCCACTGGCCCGTCAAGCCATCACGGAACCGAACCGGTCCCGACGCGGCATCGAGCGTGACCGTGCCATCGGGATTTGCCCACGTCGTCGACGACTCGGTGCGCGCCGACAGCGCCTCCACCCGCTTGCCCGATAGGCGGGCAGCAACCTGAGCCGACGCTAGATCCGACGCCGCGGTCGCGTAGACAGGCTTCTCAGTAACCGGCGGTGAGGGCAGTGCAACCGCCTCGCCCGTGGTAGCGATGACAACCGCCGTCTCAGCAACCAGAATCCCGGCAACCGCAAGCGCTATTCGGGGCAGGGCCTTCATCGTCAGCCACCGGCCCCCCACCCAGCCTGGTGGCGTTATGTGCTCACTCATGGTCAAATCCCCTCCCTTAGCAGCCGCATATGCGGCTAGCGGAGGATCATATTCCGATGTAAAGATTTTGTGAGACCCGGTACTGGGATCGCCAGGATCCCAGTGCCCCGAATGCACTGAATTGCGTCATTCAGGGCAACCCGCGGATCTGCGCGCGGCGTGGTACTGAATCGTCGGGCCGCGTCCACTCGTACGCGCCCAGCTCGACCGCAGGTACCTGTACCTGCTGGGCGACGAACTCCACCGCCTCGCCCGGCAATCGAACCGGCCCCGGAAGCCGGCTGACCCCCTGGAGATCGGAAACAGGAAGTCACGGTTGCCGCAGTCCGACTCCGGTATCCCACTCAGTTGGCCGGGCCTGGGGCGGGCGCCTGTTGGGCATCCTCGGCTGCGATCTCCTCCAGCTTGGCCGTGAAGAGCTGTTCGATGTCTCATGGTCGACGGTCCTCGTCCTTGCCACGGCCGCAACCGGAACGCTCGCCACACCGGATCGGTCAGGTCAAGCAGGTGCAGCGCTTCCGCTCGCCTGGCCGCTCGGAGAGCACCACTGCCCGGGTGGTCGCGGCGTACTCGAACACCAACCACCGAAAGTAGGTCGACAGTCAGCTCATTGCGTACGTCGCCGGGGCGTCGACCATCAACTCCGTCGTCTCGTTGAGCTGTCCGACCCACCGGGTGCGCTCGCCGTCGATCCGCTCACGCATCATCGGGTCCATGCGTGATCTTCCGGGCCCGGCGTGGGCGGGTTCTTCAGGCGAGCACTAAATGGTGGTCACCTTCATAAGGCTTGCTAGGAACCGGTCCCGGGCCGTGTGCACCTCCACGATGCGCCGCTTAGCCGGGGCTCAGCCACAGCGTGGCGAGCGCTGTCACCAGCGCCGTTTCGACCGAGATCAACGCCGTCTGGACTGCCAGCTCCAATCGTGCTCCCCTCATGCCACCTGCTCGGCTGGAGTTGCGCCCCTCCTCGCCGAGCCATCGAGGGCCTGTGCTGAGGGCATGTCAGGCCCGAAGAGCACCACTGTTCCTCAGACCCGATGACGGCACGCTCGAATTTTCGTTGCGCCGGCCGGTCACGTTCTGAGGGCTGAGGGTCCTTGCGGGTAGTGAACGGGCGGCGCGAGGCCGCCCCGGCCTGCGGGGAGTACCCGATGGCATCGGACGAACAGCACCTGCTCGGGCGGCGGGATGCGGCGGTGGATGTGCTGGTCAACTGGATTGGCTGGCTCCTCGCCGTCGTTTTCGTGGTCGGCTGCTTTCCGGGCTGGTGGTGGGGTGGTGACCTGAACAACCTGCCGCTCATAGGGGAGTCGGTGGCCCAGGCCGCGGCCGCGCACCGGGGCTGGCCCGAGGTTCCGGTGCTGTTCCTGGCGTGCGGGGCGATCCTCGTGCGGCGCGGCTGGTACTCGGTCGCCGATCCGGTGCGCGGGATAGATCCGAGGCTGCGGTATCGCCGCCCGTCGCGCTTTCCCTCGCCGAAGGCAGGCTGGTGATGGGCGAGGCCCTGCTCGCCCCGTTCACGGATTTCACCACCGTGGCCGCTTCGGTCGCGGAGAACCTATGGGCACATCTGTGGTGGCTGGTGCCGTCCGCGCTGCTCTGTGCAGGGCTCTGGGGGGCGGCCTATGTGTGGTGGCGGCGCCGGGCCCGCCTCGCGCTCGCGCACCGGGTGGCGGTCGACCTGCTGCCCTCGGCCGCCTTCGATCCTTCGGCGGAGGGGATCGAGCGGCACGCGGCGCGCCTCGCGCGGGTCCCCGCGGCCGCCGGGTGGCTGCCGCGGCGCGCGACGGCAGTGAGGATGCGGCACCGAAGCGTGGACGGAAAGTTGGCGACCCGGCTGGAAGGCCCTGGCCATGCCGCAGGCCTGCTGCGCCTGCCGTCGTTCCCGGACGTCGACGTCCGGGAGACGAGCCGCGCCGGCATCGAGGTCCGGCCGGTCCGGTTCACCAACATCCCCCCGATGACCGGCATGACGGACGACGAGGAGGAGACGAGGGGATGAGCGGCGTACTGACGGAAGAGCAGCCCCTCCGGGCCACGGCAGCGGATCTCGCACCTGGCCCGGGATCCGATACGAAGGCTGAAGGCCGGTATGTAGCGCGTGCGGAACTGGTCCTCGCCCGGCCCGATCACCGGCGGCTGACCGCGGCCAGCCTCAGCCCGGACCCGCTGCAGATGATGGCGGCCGCGTGTGCGCATGCCGACAGCGACCGGGGGGAACGGGCCGAGCTGATCGTGGATCTGGTGCCGGTGTCGAGCCGAAGGGTGGCTCGGTGGCGGCGCCGGCTGATGCGGCGAGCAGCCCGGCGGGGTCCGTCGGCGTACGGGGAGCAGCTCGGGACCGGCACGGGAAGCGGCGGCCGGTCGGGGTTCGGTCAGGTACTTCAGGGCCTGAACGGCGGAGCTCCGCTCGGTGCCGGTCAGCAGCGGGGCCGGCCAGCGCGCCTGCCGCGTCAGATGGACCTGGCCGACGGCGTGGGCAAGTTCCTGCCCGGCATGGACACGCAGGTGTTCGCGGTACAGATCCTCATCCGGGTCCAGGCGCGGCATCCGGCCCGGGCCCAGGCTCTGTTGCACCAGGTGATGACGGTGATGGACGCCTGGAGCGGGGAGAACTGGTGGCGGCCCGTGGGGCCGCGACGCACGGGGTGGCGGCCCTACAGCAATGTGTGGTGGCGCCGGTCCTCGTTCGACCGCCGGTACCAGACCGGGGAGTTCGCTCCGGCCAAACGTCAGTGGGTGACGGCCCGGGAGGTCGCCGCGCTGCTGAAGCCAGCCTCGGTGCACTGCGAGGCGGCGAACGTGGTGCGGACCGGCGGGGTGGTGCCGCCGGCACCCGCGCGGCTGCCGGAGTGGACCGGCCAGCCCGGCATGGTACCGCTGGGGCGTGTCCTGGGCGCGGACGGCAAGGTCCGGCTCGCGGCCGTGCCCCAGGACGATGTGCTATTCGGCGCATCGTTCGGCAAATCCGGGTTCGGCAAGAGCGAGCTGGCACTGCTCCAGGCCATCACGCTCGCCTACGGCGGGCTGGGAGTGTGGTTCCTCGACCCGCACGGCGCGGCGGTGAAGCGGGCGATGCCCTATCTGACACATCCCGCGGTCCGCGAGCGGGTGTGGGTGATCGACCTGAGCGTGAAGGATCCCTCGTCGCGGGTCGGGTCATGGAATCCACTGTCCATGGAGCACCGCAGCGCCGCGCAGGTCCAGGACGTGATCGGGGCGGTCGTGGGCGGTCTGGCCTCGGCGCAGGGCTGGGGCGATGGGGCGCCGCGTGCAAGGGCGATCCTCTCCCACGCGGTGCAGATCCTCGCGCACCTGGCCCTCGAAATGTGCCGCCGGGGACGCCCGGACCTGCAGCCCACCCTGTTCACGATCACCCGGCTCCTCACCGACGAGGAGTGGCGCGAGGGCGTCCTGGAGCACCTTCCGGTCAAGCTGCACCGGTTCTGGCGCACCACGTTCCCCAAATACGAGGGAAGCGCGGTCCCGGTGGTCACCCAGACCCTGGAACAGCTGGAGACGTCGGACTCCCTCAAGGCATTCCTGGGCCAGCCGCGCTCGACCTACGACATGCGGCACGCCATGGACACCTCGAAGATCGTCCTGCTGCGCTGCTCGGGCACCGGGTCGTCCGACCAGATCATCACCTCGCTGCTGCTGTTCGACCTGTTTCGCGCCGGCTGCTCGAGGGAGGGCATCGACCAGGACCAGCTGGCGACGATGTTCGCGTTCTGCGACGAGCTGACCGCCATCGACGGGGCCTCCCGCGGCTACGTCGCCGCGATCCTGGAACAGCTGCGCAAGTACGAGCTGCGGCTGATGGGGATGACCCAGATGGCGATGCGGCTGAGCAGCGAGACGCGGATGGCGCTGATGCAGAACCAGTCGCTGCTGTCCGCGGCCGCCGCCGACAGCGACGAGGCCGCGTTCGTCACCAAGCGGATGGAGCCCATCTCCCCTCAGACGCTGCTGTCGCTGCCGAAGTGGCACTACGTGATGTCCACGATGCTGCGCGGGGAGCGCACCACGCCATTCCGGGTTGCCGGCGTGGCGCTACACGAGGCCCTCGCCAACTACCACCACCCCGGCCTCCTGCCCGACCTGGACGAGGCCGTGGACATCAACCTGGGGCGCCGCACGGTCGGAGAGATCCTGCGCAACCTCGAAGGCGACGACACCAACACCCGGCCAGGCCTGGACGACCGGATCCTCGCTGCCCTCACCACCCAAGCCCCCACCGCCCCGACACGCACATCCCAGACCGGGCTGCGCAAGACCAGCGGAAGCGAGATCGGCTGATGACCACCGCCCTGTCCCCCGCCCCTGCGAGCCTGCCCCGCCTCGGCCAGCAGCTCCTGCCCATCGTCTACCAGCACCGCCTCATCGCCACCGGCCAGCTCCACCGGATGCTGACCCCGCACGCCCACCGCCCGGTCTACCTGCGGCGCATCCTGAACCAGCTCCGCGAGTTGGACCTGGTGGACTGCACCACCCGACGTGCAGGGAGGATGGGCGGCGCCGAGCTTTTGTGGTTCGTCACCACCCGCGGCGCGGACATCGTCGAAAGCAGCCGGGAGGTCACCGGCCGGGCCTACCGCATCAGTCCCGAGACCGCCGCCTCCCAGCTCCAGGAACACACGCTGGCTGTCGTGGAAACAGGACTCGCCTTCCACACCTGGGCCCAGGCCCTCGGCGATGAATGCAGTCCGCTGGACTGGGAGCCCGAACTCGTCCACCGGGTACGCGACGGCGAGAACCGGCTGGGCGACGATGCCCTGCTCATCCCCGACGCCGTCCTGCGCTACACGCGAGCGACTCCCGCCGGGCGCCGGCTGCTCACCTACTTCCTCGAGATCGACCGCGCGACCATGCAGGTCGGGCGTCTGGGACGCAAGCTCACCTCGTACGCCCGATACGCCACCTACGTGCCCGCGTCCCCGCCCGGTCACCGCCTTTCCACAAACAGCACCGGGGCGGGCCGCGAGGCCTGGCGTGACCGCTACCCGGCCGTTCCTCGACTGCTCATCGTCCTCACCGGAGCCAGTGAGCAGGTGCTGCGACGTCGGACCGAGGACCTGCGCGCCCTGGCGGCCGCCGATGCCCGCGTCCGGCGCACCCCTCAACTCGCCGTCGGCATCACGGTGCTGGAGCAGCTCAGAGAGCGGGGGCCGTTCGCACCGATCGTCACACCTCTCCTCGGCGAGCCCTCCCCCAGCGACGTCCTCCTAGAGACCTCGCTGACCGGCACCTGACACCCACGCCGGGAGGCCGGTTGGCACCGACGATCCATCCGGCTTGTCCGGCACCCCAGAAAAGACTCAAGGAATCCATACGGTGACCGACACACAGAGCTGTTGTTCCTTCGGAAGACACCCTGCAGAACACTCTGCCGGATTGTTCCTGTTTCGCGGCTTCATCAGTCCTGCCAGTGCCCTCAAGTTCCATTACCGGCTGTGTAGTTCGGCGACCCTTTGCGTAACGTATGGGCCAGACCTTGCAGACTCAGTACGCAACCAGCGAGAACTCTGCGCAGGTGAGACTGCACACACACGGGGAGGCGATCGATGAAGCGCACGCTCAATCGGAACCGCTGGCGGCAAATCACATTGGCGTGCGCCGTCTCCGCCCTGGCGGTCGGATGCGCCGCAAATGAAGCGCAGAATCCGCCGAGCACGGCACCAGTTTCTTCGTCTCCGGTAGCAACGCCGACTCAGACGGAGGACCCGAAGGAAACGGCGAAGAAGGAAGCCACCGCCACGTACCTGGCCCACTGGCGGGAGATGGAAAAGCTCTACGCGGACAGGACCGGCAAGGCCGCGAACCTCAAGCAGTACGCCGCATCCGCAGCGCTGTCCCAGGCCGAGCTGGACGCGAAGAGCCTGCACCAGCGGAACCTGCTGATCGTCGGCAGCGTGACGGTGAACAACCCCACCGCCACGAACACGGACATCAACCGCAAGATCCCGCACGTGATCCTCTCCAGCTGCCTGGACATCTCCCGCTGGCAGACGGTCGACGCGGGCACGAAGAAGCCGGCGACGATGCCGGCGAACCGGCTCACCCGGTATCTCATCAAGACCACGGTCGAGCGCTGGCCCGAAGGCTGGCGCGTCATCCGCGACGAGCCGCAGGGGAAGAAGTGCTGACCGGGCGACGTGCAGCTGCCACCGCGACGCTCGCCCTCACCGCGGCGGCCTTAACCGTCCCCGCCCACGCCGACGGCCCCTCTCCCGGAAGAGGTGGAACAACGTGCGGTGTCTTCTCCTGCCAGGTGGAAGTGGACGTGCCCGGAAGCGGCGGCGGGAACGGCGGCAGCGGCGAGTCGTCGACCTCCGGCGGAGGCGGAGGCGGCGCGGCCCAGGACAAGCCCGCCACTCAGCCCGTGTGCACCTACAAGGTTCTGGACCCGCAGCCGCCCGCCGACAGCCTGGACTGGGAGGGTCACAAGCCCGGCGACGGAGCGGTCTACGAGGAACGGTGTACGGACGGCGGCGGGCTGAACCCGTTCACGGTCGTCCGGAACTTCTGGGCCGCCACGCCTCCGGCAGCAGCCACAGTTGATCCTGTCGTCCTGGCACAGCAGGCCGTGGACCAGATGGTGCTGCGCGGTCCGCAGATCGGCATCACGCCGAAGCCGGGCGGCAAGGGGGTAGTCGGGATGCCGGTCTACATGTGGACCGCGACGGGCCCTGAGACCTACGGCCCGAACGTCGCCTCGGCGTCGGCCGGCGGAATCACGGTGACGGCGACGGCGAAAGTCGACCGGATTGTCTGGCAGATGGGCGACGGGAAGACCGTCACCTGCACCACGGCCGGCACCCCCTACAAGCCGGAGTATGGCAAGAACCCCTCGCCGGACTGCGGTTACCGCTACAGCGCGCCGTCCTCGACCACGCACTCCGGCAAGTACCACGTCACCGCGACGTCGACCTGGACGATCGACTGGGAGGCGACCAGCGGGCAGACCGGCCAGCTCACCGAGACCCGGAGCAGCGCCGTGGACATCGCCGTCGTCGAGGTCCAGGTACTCAACTAGCTCTCCCCCGCTCAGCACTTCGAGAGGCACATCCCGTATGGACACCCCTGCTGCGCCGTCGGTGCCGCGCCCGGCTGCTCCCACGCGCGCCGATCTCCCCATCACCACCACCGCCCCGGTCAAGCGGGAGCGCCGCTGGTCGATCGCCGCGCTGTGCGTCGTCCTGGCCGTCGTCGCCGGTCTGGGCGCAGCCACGGCGGTCACGTCCGCCAGCGACCGCACCAAGGTGTTGGCCATCGCCCGTGACGTTCCCGCCGGGCAGGCTCTGACGGACGGGGACCTGATCGTCGCGGAGGTGAGTGCCGATGCAGCGCTCACCCCGGTGCCGGCATCGCAGAAGGCGTCGATGGTGGGGAAGCGGCCGGCGGTCGATCTACGCAAAGGCGGCCTGCTGACCGCCTCGCAGCTGGCTACGGGCACCGGTCTGGGCGACGACCGCCAGCAGGTCGGTGTTCAGGTCAAGCGAGGCCAAGCCCCGGCGGGCACCCTCGCTCCCGGTGACAAGGTCCTCGCAGTCACCACTCCGGCCCAGGGCGAGCAGCCGTCCGGGAAGGACGTCGAGCCTCCGCCGTCGACGGTCAGCGCGGTCGTCGTCACGGTCTCCCGCCCGGATGCTTCCGGGAACGTTGTGGTGAACCTCGCTGTCGCCCCGTCCGATGGCCCGCTGCTTGCCACCCGCGCCGCACAGGGACGTATCGCTCTCGTGCGCGAACCCCGGAGCTGACATGCCCGTTACCGCACTCGTCTCCGCAAAGTCCTGCGGTGTCACCACGACCGCGCTCGCGCTCACCCTTGCCTCGAAGCGGCTCTCGCTGCTGGCCGAGTGCGACCCGTCCGGCGGCACGGTCCGTGCCGGTTTCCTGGAGGGCGCGCCCAGCGCCGGATACGGCTTGTACCACCTGGCAGCCGCCGAGCGCACCAGCCCGGACGCTCTCGCGCAGGCCTTCGCGTCTCACCTCTGGCCGATGGACGAGGCCGGACACCGCAAGCTCCTGCCCGGGCTGACCGATCCCTTGCAGGCCGCCGCGCTCGTCCGGACGTGGCCCGCGCTGTCGGAGGTCGTGCACGTCCTGTCCGAAGAGGCCGGATACGACGTCTTCGTCGACGCCGGCCGTCTCGCGCTCGAGTCCGGGCGGCTGCACACCACGCTGACCCCGGCGCCTCTGCTGCACCAGGCCGACCTGGTTCTTCTCGTCGTCCGCGGAACTGAGCAGTCCCTGACCCTGGCCAAGCACTTGATCGGCCCGCTGCGGGCCGAACTGGCTGAACGCGGCAACGGGCCCGACGCGCTCGGGCTGCTGCTCATCGAGAACGGCCCCTACCGGGCGCACCGGGTCGCCGAAGTCCTCGAGGCTCCGGTCCTGGCCGCTTTGCCCTTCGACCCGGGTACGGCCGGCTACTTCACCGACGGTGGTCGTCCGCCTCGTGGGTACGTGCGCAGCCCGCTGCTGCTGCATGCCCGTACCGCGACCGAGCACCTCGCAGCGGCCGCGTCGCGCCGCCGTATTCAGCAGCAGTACCCGCGCCCGGCCAACCCGGTGCTGGCCGGGGTCATCGCGCGGCTGGGCGAGAGGGGAGGGGAACGTGGCTGACACTCACCAGCGGCCCGGCGTGAACGGGCCGCCGGCCATGGGCCGCGAGGACATCGCCACTCTGCTCGCCAGTCGGATCGGACAGCCCCGCCCGACCTACCCCACCGCCCCTGCCTCTGCCCCCACACCGGCGGTCCCTGGCCCTGCCTCGCCAGCGAGCGCAGCCGGTCCGGCGGCAGTGCCGCGGCTGGCCGGGATGCCGGGCGAGATCCCGGTCGGCTGGGACGTGATCGAGGACCTTCAGGCGCTGGTGTCCAGGCAGCTCAGCGCCGAAGACCCGGACAAGCTGCTCGACGAGGCCGACCGCCGCGCGCTCGCCCGTCGGCTGGTCCATAACGCGGTCGCGGACTGGGCTGCCAAGTACGCGCAGGGCAACACCCCGCTCACTACTGAGCAGGAAGCGGCGATCGACACTGCGGTCTTCGACTCCATGTATCGCGGGGGGAGGCTGCAGTCGCTGCTCGACGAGGACGGCGTCGAGGACGTGATGGTCGATGGTCTGCGTGCCTACGTGGAGTACCACGACCGGCCGCGCCGCACGATCGAGAAGGTCGCCGACTCTCATGAAGAGCTGATCGCCTGGGTCAACCGGATGGCCGGCCTGTCCGGCCACGGCGAACGCTCGCTCACCCAGGCCACCCCGATGGTGGGTTTCCGGATGCCCGACGGCTCCCGTGTCACCGCGTCCCTGCTGACCACCCGCCCGTCGGTGGTGATCCGGCGCCACCGCATCCGCCAGCACGGCATCGCCGAACTCGTCCAGTGGGGTTCCATCAACCCGATTCTGGAGCGGTTCCTGGCGGCGTGCGTCCACGCCAAGATGAACATTTTGGTCGTCGGTGACATGGGCGCCGGCAAGACGTCTCTCCTGCGGGCGCTCGGCCGGGAGATCCCGCCCGCCGAGCGCCTGGTGACGCTGGAGTCGGACCGCGAGCTCTACCTGGACGAGCCCGGCCCGAAGCCCGGCCCTATCACCTTCGCGTTCGAAGCCCGTCAGTCCAACGGGGAGATCCGCGGCGGCGATAAGGCCGGCGAGGTCACCATCGACGACATCTTCCCCACCGCCCTGCGCTACAACGGCACCCGCGTCATCGTCGGCGAGGTGCGTTCCACGGAGATCGTGCCGATGCTGAACGCCATGTCCTCCGGCGGCTCCGGCTCGATGTGCACCCTGCACGTACGCCGACCGCACGCCATCATCAGCCGTCTGGTCCAGCTGTGCACCGAGGCCGGTATGCAGACGGAGGCCGCGCACCACCTCATCGCCTCGGCCATCGATGTCGTCGTCTACCTCACCTACCTGGACGAGACCGCGATCGGAGGGCGCAAGCACCGGTTCGTGAGCACCATCTACGAGGTCCAGGACGTCGTCGGTGAGGGTGGACGCCCCGTCACCACTGAACTCTTCGCGCCCCAGGCCGGGGAGCTCCGTGCCGTCTTCAAGAACATGCCGACGTTCATCGACGAGTTGGAGCGCACGGGCCTGTTCAACAGGCAGTGGCTGACGGAGAACCCGTTCGGTGCCTGGCTCGGGCCGCTGCAGACGGTAGGCCGCCGATGACGACCTCCCAGCTCGCCCTCGTCGCTGCCTGCTGCGCCGCCCTCGCTCTCCTCGCGATCGTCGCCGCGGTCCGGGAGATCCGCGGCCGCGTTCCCGATCCGGCAAAGCCGAAATCCCCGATGACCGGCCGGATCCAGCGTGCGAAGGCGGAGCTGCCGGAGAAGTGGCAGCGCCGCTGGCGGCACATGGTCATCACCGCCGGCGTCGTCACGCTGGTGGTGTGGGCCTGGACCGGCTGGCCCGTCCACGGCCTCCTCGCAGGCGCCGCCGTCCTCGGCCTGCCCTACGTCCTCAACCCCGGCACCGCAGCGATCCAGCGGATCGAGCGCCTCGAAGCGCTCGGGCAGTGGCTCAACCACCTGGCCGGAGTCCACCAGGCCGGCATCAGCCTGCCGCAGACGATCCGCGCCTCCGCCAAGGCCGCACCCGCCCCGATCGCGGCGAACGTGCGGGCTCTCGCCGACCGGCTGCGTACCGGCATGGACGCCCACACCGGTTTCGCGCTGTTCGCCGACGAACTCGCTGACGGCGTCAGCGACCACGTCGTCCTCCTCTTCCAGTCCCACGCCGTCTACAAGGGCCCGGGCCTGTCCGACGCGCTCGAGGCCTTGGCGGTCACCATCCACCAGCAGGCCGCCGACGCCCGCGACATCGAGGCCGACCGAGCGAAGGTCCGCAAGTCAAGCCGCATGGTGTCGATCGTCATCTGCCTGGTCGTCGTCGGCTGCATGCTCAACGAAGCCTGGTCCGCCTGGTACCAGACCCCGCTCGGGCAGATCGTCCTCGCGGTTCTCTGCGGCTTCTTCGCCTGGACCCTGTCCTGGCTGCGCCGTATCGCCCGCACCAAGCCGGACCCGCGGCTGATCGACCCGCTCCCGGCCGCGCAGCTCACCACCGCCACGGGAGGCACCCGATGATCCCCATGGAGGTCGTCGTTCCTGCGGCTGCCGCCGGCGCTCTGATCGGACTAGCCGTCCGCGCCGCGGTGCCCGCCCCCCGCGACCTCGCCTCCGCGCTGGACCGTCTGGACGTCAGCAAGACCAGCGGCCCCCTGCTGCCGTCGGCCGCGCCCAAGGGGAGCGGAAGCCTGCAGGAGCGTGTCGGCTCACGGCTGTTCGCCGAGTTCGGCGACCGCCTCCGCCTGCCCGTCAAGGACCTGAACCTCCTGGGCAAAAGCCCGGCCGAACACCTCGGCAAACGCTTCCTGTTCGCCGTGTACGGCCTCGTGCTGCCCCAGCTGTTCCAGGCCCTGTTCGCCCTGGCTGGTACACCGTGGCCGTTTGAGGTTCCCGTCGTCCTGTCTCTGGTCCTGGCCGGACTGTTCTGGTTCTGGCCCGGCAAGGAAGTCGCCCGGGACGCGGCTGCCACCCGCCTGATCGTCCGGCACGCCGCCGCCTCCTACCTGGAGCGCGTCGCGCTGGCCCGTATCGCCAACTCGGGCGCCGCTCAGGCACTGACCCAGACCGCCGAGGTCGGCGACGGCTTCATCTTCGTGCGCATGCGGCAGGTCTTCCACGAAGCCGACCTCGCCGGCGTCACCGTCTGGGACGCCCTCAAGCAGCTCGGCGACGAGCTCGATATCCCCGAGCTGACCCGGCCGGCCGACACCCTTGCCCTGGCCGGTGACGGGGCTGCCGTCTACACCACCCTCCAGGCCCAGGCCCGACAGCTGCGCATCGCGCTGCTGTCCGACGCGAAGGCCCAGGCCAATGCGGCGAGCGCCGCGATGATCCTGCCGGTCACGTTCGGCGTCATCCTCATGCTCGTCTTCGTGATGATCCCCATCACGATCACCATCCTCGGAAGCTGAAGGAGAACCCCTCATGGACATCCAGACCCTGACCGTGTGGATCCGCGGCCGCTACGCAGCACTCAAGGCCGGGCGCGACGCCGGGCAGTCCACCCTCGAGCTGGCGATGATGGCCGGTGCGCTGCTGCTCGCCGCCGGCCTGGTGGTGGTCGCGGTTCGCACCAAGCTCCTGGAGAAGATCGGCATCATCAACGGCGGCTGACCAGACCAGCTCATCGCCACCGCCAACGACCAGGAGAGCCCGTGTCCCAGAGCCCCGTCCACCCGCAGGGATCCCCACCATGGTCGCCGCTCGACGAGTACCTCTGGCACACCTGCGACATACTCGCCGACGTCAGCCAGGGGAACAGCGCCCGACGCCCGCTTGTCGCCACAACCGCTCCCCTGCGCAGCGGCGACCGCGCTCTCGTGACAGGCCCCGCCCTCAAATCGACGTGGCGCGCCCTCGGTAATGGGCGCTACCAGCACAATCAGGTCGTCGCTTTTGGCCGTCCGTCGTTCGTGATCGGCAGCCAGCTCGGCGCCGCCATCGGCAACGCCTCTCGCCGCCGAGAAGCCGCCCGCAACGCACAGCCCCGCTGGGTCTCCGACGGCACAGGCGAGGTCACCGTCGCTCTCAAAGGGGCGTACTTCGTCCATCCCACCAACCCGAACGGGTCGGCCCACCTGTACTGGTCGGGCCTGAGCCAGATCGATCTCGTCGCACCTGATGTGTTCCAGACCCACTACGTCAGCGTCGCGAACAACCCCATCACCGTCCGCCTCCACACACCGTGGACCTCGCTGATCTTCGCCATGGCCGCCTACTGCAACTTCCCCAGCCATCCCCGTCTACTCACCCGCGGCTGGCTCCCACCCGGTTTCGAAGAACGCTGCGCCGCTGTGGGGCGCCCCTGTCCTCCGGCAGCCCGGCTTCTCCTCGGCCACCAAACTCCCTAGACCGTCACACCTCCAGACCACACCACGATCGAGGCAAGAATGACCGGGAATCGAGACCGCAGAGCCAGAAGATGCCGCTTCGCGGATCGACGCGAGGCCGATCGCGGTGCCGCCAGCGTCGAGTTCGCGGTCCTCGCCCTCGTCGTCCTGGCCCTGGTCTTCACCGCCATCCAGGTCGGTCTGTACTTCCATGCCCGCAAGGTCGCCCAGTCCGCCGCCCGCCAGGGCGCCGAGGCCGGGCGGCAGTTCGGCGCGAGCAAGAGCGACGGAGTCGCCCAGGCACAGACGTTCCTGAACCGCTTCGGCGACAGCGTCCGGGACGCGAGCGTGTCGTCGGCCGGCAGCACAACAGAGGAGATCCGCATCACCGTCCGCGGCACGGTCGCCACCCTCGTTCCCGGTCTGACCCTCGACGTCGTACAGCACGCCGACGCTCCCGTCGAACGGTGGACAAATCCGTGAGCATCCGCACTAAACGTGAACGCCTCGCGTATGGCCTCCGCCGCGACCGCGGCTCCTACGCGCTGGAGACAGCGGTCCTCGCCCCGGCGTTGATCGGGCTGCTCCTGCTGATGGTCGCCTTCGGACGGGTGACAGACGCCATCGGCGCCGTGGACGCTGCCGCCCGCGCGGCGGCCCGCGCCGCCTCACTGGAGCGCGACGCAGGCGCCGCCCAGGCCGAAGCCCAGGCGGCCGTAACCCGAAGCCTCGAGGGTGAAGGCATCACGTGCCAGACCTCCAGCGTGGTCATCGACACCGGCGGCTACGCACTCGACCTCGGCGTGGAGGCGAACGTGACCGCCACGATCGCCTGCACAGCAAATCTCTCCGACATCGGGCTGCCAGGCCTGCCCGGATCCAAGACACTCACCGCGTCCTGGACGAGCCCCATCGACACCTACAGGGGCCGCCAGTGAGATCCCACGTTCAGCATTTCGCCGCCCAGCTGCGCGCCGCCCGGGGCAGTCGAAGCCGCGACCGCGGCTCGATGTCCCTGTACTTCGCCTTGTCGACGCTTGCGATCCTGATGGTGATGGGACTCCTCGTCGACGGCGGCGGGGCGTTGAACGCGGCCAACCGGGCCACCTCCCTCGCTCAGGAAGCCGCCCGCGCGGCCGGTCAGCAGCTCGACCCGGCCCAGGCCATCGAGGGCACCGCGATCACCATCGACCCGGATGCTGCCGTCGGCGCCGCACAGGACTATCTCGCCGACGCGGGCGTCCAGGGCAACGTGACGGTCACCGACGGCGGGCAGACCATCACCGTCGCTGTGACCGACACCTACAACACGTTCTTCGCGCAGTTCGTGGGCAAGGGAACGATCACCGTGACCGGCACCGCGAAAGCCCATCTGCAGACCCAAGCTGGAGGCTGAGCAACTCATGGCTCACCGCACCCCCGCCCCGCTACGCGCCATCGGCGCCCTGCTTCGGGCCCTGCTCGGCCTCGCTCTTCTCGCGGCCCTGGTCGCAGGTCTCCCATACCTGCTGCTGAAGGTGGGCCACCAACCCACCGAACTCGCCGACGGCTTCAGCCTGCTGGAGCAGGACGACGGCACCCTGTTTCTGGTCACCCTGACCTGCATCGGCTGGGCGGGATGGGCGGCGTTCACCTTCTCGGTCCTCCTGGAGCTCATGGCCGTACTCCGGCGGCGCTCCGCGCCCCGGATTAAGGGACTTGGCGGACTGCAGTCGCTCGCGTCGTTCCTCATCGGCGGCATCGTCCTGCTTGCCCCCACCGCCGCGTCGGCCGCCACCCTCCCCACGGTCGCCGCCGCCGCGACCCACACGATGGGCAGCGCCACGGCGGCGGAAGCCTCCAGCGCCACACCGGCAGCCCGCGCCTCGACCGCCGACTGGCCCAAGCACACGGTGACTTCCACGACCGAGCTGCCGTGGGATCTGGCTGAGGAGTACCTCGGTGCCGGTACACGGTGGAAGGACATCGCCGCTCTCAACCCGGAGATTCCCCAGCTGGTGGCCGGCGACCAGTACCTCCCAAAGGGCGCGACCATCAAGCTGCCGGCCGACGCCCGGCCCGTCGCCCCGGCCGCCAGCACCGCGCCCGAGGTCCGCGGCAGCACCGCGAACGTCTCAGCTCAGCGCGACGACAGCAAGAACAAGGCCGCTGAGACTGCCGAAGAGACCGCTACCGCCATGGGGGACGACGGCACCGGTCGGCCTGACCACGTCACCGTCCGCAAGGGCGACAGCCTCTGGTCGATCGCCGACGAACACGGCGACCCAAGCGACTGGCCAGCCATCTACGAGGCGAACAAGGACGAACCCACCCCGGACGGCGGCACCTTCGGCAACCCCAACCTGATCTTCCCGGGCCAGGTACTGGACCTCCCCGAGCCCAAGGCCTCCAAGGCACCGCCCACAGACCGGCAGGCCGCCAAGCCGAAGACGCCCGCCAAGCCCGACAACACGCAGAACGCCGACAAGCCGCAGCACAACACCCCCGACGGGGACGCCGAGGCCGACCAGGACTATCCGCCGGCCGCGACCCCGTCTCCTTCTCAGACTGCTCCCGCTCCGAGCGGTACCGCACCCACCCCCAGCGCCAGCACCACAAGCACGCCCGCGCCCGCGCCCGCTGTTCGAGACAGCGACGAGGACTCCTCCCTGAGCACCGTCCTGTACGCCGCCGGCGGCAGTCTGGTGGCCGGCGGTGTGGTGATGATGCTCCGGCGTCGGAGGGCTCTGCAGCGGCGCAGGCGCGGCGACGGCCGGCGTATCGCGATGCCGACCGGTCGCACCGCGGCGGCCGAACAAGCCCTGCGGAGCGTGGACTCCAGTACGGAACTGCGGCTGCTGGACACTGTTCTGCGGACCCTCGCCGTCCAGCTCGCTGCCCAGGAGCAGGCTCTGCCGCCTGTCGCCGCCGTCCAGCTGGGCACCGAGGGTGTCCTGCTGCATCTGTCCGCCACCGGAGCAGGCAGCGAAGACGGCATGGAGCCGAGCGCTCTCGAGCCGGTGACTCCCTTCACGGCTGTCGAGGGCCGGCCCGGTCTGTGGTGGTGCCCGGCGGACTCCGCCGACCTCCTGGACGAGGAGTCGCTAGTCGACGTCTCCGCGCCCTACCCGGGGCTCGTGCCGCTGGGCGAGGACTCCATGGGAGGCATCCTCCTGGTCGACGTGGAGGAGTTCGGCGCACTGCACCTGACCGGCAGTCGGCGCACCCAGTTGCTGCGCACTCTGGGTATCTCGCTCGCCCTGTCACCGCTGAGCGGCCAGATCGACGTCCTCGTGGCCGGTGAGGACACGGCCCCGGGCCTGTCCATGCTCGACTCCCAGCGCGTCCATCCGCACGAGAACCTGGACACGGCCGCCCGTGCGGCCCGCGGCCACCACGCTGACCAGCAGCGACTCCTGACCGCCTCGGGCCTTCCCGACCTGTTCCACGCGCGTGTCTCGGATGATGCCGAGGAGTTCCATCCCCTGGTGGTTCTTGCCGATCTGGACACATGTCCCGCCGCCGAGGCCATGGAGCAGCTCGCCGGGATCCTGGCCGACGAGCCGCTGTCCTCCACCGTCGTCATCACCAGCAGCGCGCAGCCGGCCCCCTCTACCAGCGGCGGGGGGTGGGAGATCGACACCGACAGCACCGCCCTCCCGGTACCGAACACCCCCCTGCACTGTGTGCTGTCGATGTGCACCGACGAGGAGTACGCCGACGTCCTCGAACTCGCGCTGACGGCGGACTCCCCCACCGATGTTCCTCCAGCCGATCCTGTCCCTCTGAGCAAGCTGCTGCCCGGCGCCGCCCCCGGACTGGTCGCTACTCCCCCGGCCGCCGCCGCCCCGGCGTCCGGCTCGGAATCCGTCACGAGTGGAGCGTCTCCGAGCCTGCTGGCCGTCCTCGCCGACCTCGAGGACAACCCTGAGGACGCGGGAGAGGACGACGAAGGCGAGACAGCCCGCGGGGAAGGTTCCGGCGCTGGAACGGATCGGGATCACGAGTCCGCGCCCCGCAACGCTGATGCCGCGGATCTGCCCGAGCAGTTCCTCCCTTCCCAGGAGGACTCGCCGAATGTAGCCGGGGACACCAGTGCCGCTGGTGGCGCAGCTGATGTGAAGGCTGCCGGTGACGGCGTGGCGAGCGCCTCCGTGGTACCCGTCCTGCCCGCACGGGCCCTGCCCCAGATCAGCCTCCGGCTTCCCGCACCTGCCCCTGCCCTGGGCGACGTCACACTCCAGTCCCCCACCGATGCCGCCGAGGCCGCGGGCCCGGCAACCGCGGCGGAGATCCCGGACATCGACTTCCCCGACGACCGGCCCCTGGTCAAGATCCTGGGCTCCGTGGAGGTCACCGGAGCCCGCGGCACCGTCGACTCCAACCGGCACACCCGCGCCCTAGAGTTGGCCGCCTTCCTCGTCCTGCACCCCGGTGCCACCGCTCCCCAGGTCGACGAGGTCCTCTCGCCGCGCGGCGGGCTGACCAACCCCAAAACCCGCAACACCCGCCTGCGCGATGTCCGGCGATGGCTCGGCCTCGACGACGAAGGCGAACCCTTCTTCCGCCGCATGACCAAGCACGCCGACGGCCACCGCCTGGTCGGGGTGGAGTGCGACTGGATCCAGTTCCAGCTCCTACACGACATCGCTCTCCAGGTCCCGCGCCCCCAAGGGGTGGTCCTCCTCCACCGCGCACTCGACCTGGTCCGCGGCCGCCCGTTCTCCGGCGTCAGCTCCACGTACTACAGCTGGGCCGAGCCGATCGTGGAAGACATCAACGACATGGTGGTCAACAGCGCCAGCATGCTGGCCAACTGGTACCTCGAAGCGGGGAACGGACGCGGCGCGCTCTGGGCCGCCGGCCGTGGCCTGGAGGTTGCCCGCGAACGCGAGGAACTGTGGCGTCACCGCTTCCGCGCCCTGGCGCTCCTGGGGGATCGCTCCGGCCTCGGGGACGCGATCCGGCGCCTTGAGACGCTCCTTGTCGACAACGGATGGGCCATGGAGGAAGAGACCGCCGAGACCATCCGCATGGCCCAGGTCACGCGCCGCTGACCGATCCGGAAGTGGACTGTGAGTGGACCGCCGAACTACCGGTCCACCCCACAGTGCGTTGAGCGGACTCTCGGGCTGATGGGGCTCCTTGGAGCTGGACGCCTTCGGCGGCGCTACGCGCTGGGAGGTGGCCTCTCCTGGCCGAAGCGCTGCACGCATGCCCCAGCGACCAAGCAGCCAGTTGTAAGCCCATTTGGTTGGAGTTGAGTGCGGACGAGCGGCTCATTGGGCCAGCGGCCTTCCCTTCACTAGGGCTTCGGTGCTGCGGTGACGACCTCCGAGGCGATCCTGAAGCGGCCTCCGGCGTAAGGGTGGTGGCTGCTTGATCGGGGCACAGATCGCGGGCTACAAGGTGGAGCGCGAAATCGGCCATGGGGAAATGTCCGTCGTCTACCGCGCGATGGATCTGCGACTGGACCGGGTGGTCGCTCTGAAGTTGTTTGCGCCGGAGTTTGCTCGGAACGACGCCTTCCGTCAACGTTTCGTGTATGACTCACGCCTGGCAGCCGCGATCGATCACCCGCATATCTTGCCGATCTTCGAAGCGGGCGAGACCGACGGTGGCCTGTACATCGCCATGCAGTACGTCCCCGGCCTCGACCTGCGGGCACTGCTGGACCGGGAAGGCTCGCTCCCGGTACCGACCGCCCTGCGCATCGCCACCCAGGTGGCCTCGGCACTCGACGCGGCCCATGAGCACGATCTGGTGCACGGGGACGTCAAGCCCGCCAATATCCTGGTCTCCGCGGGAACTGACAGCGACCACCACGAGCACGTCTACCTCACAGACTTCGGGTTGCCGAAGAAATCTCTGTCGCTCAGTGGGTTCACCTCCGTGGGCACGCTCGACTACTTGGCACCGGAGCAGATCTCCGGGCGTCCCGTCGATGGCCGGAGCGATCAGTACAGCCTGGCCTGCGTCGTCTACGAAGCCCTTACCGGGAAGCCGCCTTTCGAGCGCGATAGCGACCTGGCGCTGCTGTGGGCGCACCAATACGATCCGCCGCCTTCCCTTTCCGAGACACTCCCCGAGATCGCGCCCGGTGCCGATGCTGCGATGGCCAAGGTGTTGGCCAAGTCTCCCGAGGACCGATACGTCTGGTGCTGGCAGTTCGTGAGCGCCTTCCGTTCAGCCACCAGTTCCGATGGCTTCGACGTGCCAATGCCGTACCGGGATCCTTCGGCCCCCATGCCAGCCTCACCCCCGCCTGGCGAGTCGCCCGGAAGCACGCCGCCTGGACCGCCGTTCGGCGACGATGACGACAAGTGGTGAAGCGTGGGTGACATCGCCAGGAGCGCTCTCGGTGGAATGTGGACAGTGCTGGTGGGATGGCTCTTGCCGACCGCGCTGAACGTGAGCCTCTTCGTTGTGGCCGTCTGGCCGAGCCTGCGGCGCACAGGGGACTCCGTGAGGCCGTGGTCGGAGGGTGTCACGACCTTGTCTGTCGGAGTGCTGAGCGGTCGGTGCTCCTCGGGCTGGCGCTCTGCGCCCTGCAGAACCCCCTCGACCGCGTTCTGGAGGGTTACACCCTCTGGCCGAACGCGCTCTACGCGTACGGGGGCGCTCGTCGGCGGCAGGCGAAGCAGGATCTGCAGGACCGCCTCACGCTGATCCGGCTGGAGCGCCGTGAGCGGGAGGGCCGGCTGGCATCGGATTCCCCGCACGCGCACACAACAGGGCCCGCGGCCCAGAGCGCAGCGTCTCCTCGGTGAACTCGTCACCGGCTGAGCTGCGGACGAAAGACCACACACGCTCCCGGTCGTGACGTATCCCCGCGCCTCGGCGATCACGTCATTCGGCTCCGTCGCCGACCCTTGTGACGCAGCCTGGCCCGCGGAGAAGGAACGCCGGGCGGTTTGGCCGGTCAGTAGCGGTGGCCGGGCCAGTGCGGGTCCTCCCAGCGGTCGACTCCGGTGACGCCGAGGAGTCGTATCCGGTGGAGGAGGTCCTCCCGTACGCCACAGGCACGAAGACGGCCAAGCGCGTGGCGCACAAGCCAAGCAGTCAGCTCTGCGCGCATCTCCTCCTCACCCTCCCAAGCGCTCCAGGGAAGCTGGTCACCGAGCAAGTCGTACTCCCAGTGGTCCGCCGCCTCGGCCAGGTGTCCGTCCGCAACAGGATCACGCAACGCCTCCCAGGCCTCGAGCCACGGACTGAGCGTGCCCGAAGCCTCCGCACACAGGACAAGAAGGTCATGCACCGACACCGCGGGAGCCGGATCGATGAGCGTGTACGCCCACCACGACCCCAGGAACTCCTCCACCGCAGCGGCCTGCTCCGCAGGCCACTCCCGCCACTTACCAAGAGCGAACGCAAGCCCGACCTCTTCCATACCCAAGAGAGGCTTGATGAGGCCGCTGACAAGAGCCGAGGCGAACTGAGGGAGGATCCGGCGCAGCACAGACGCCTTGTCCGTCCAGTCGGTGGCCTGCCACGTACGCTGCAGGAGATCGAAGTCCAGCTCCACCTCCGCCGCCTTGAGCCGCCCGAGGTCTTCCGCGCTACCCCAATGGCACTCGCAGTTGGACTCCTCCGGGTGAGCGGTCATCCCCCGGAAGGTGACGGCCAGGCCGTCCAGCGCGGCATCGAGACGAAGGCGCGCGCGTGGTTGATCGAGGTTCACCACAGGGCCAGACCGATCAGGCCCACCGGGCTGCCGCCCTCCGGTTGGGCGATCGCCCAGATCGCTGCCTCCTCAGTCCCCCAGCGCCTGTCCCAGCGAGCGATCCGGTCGCGCGCGTCATCCAGAGACAAGTGTCCCGGCCGATTCCAGTGCTGAACGTCCGGGTCCTGGCATGAGTTCATGAGGACCGTGGCGTCATCAGGGCACCACGGGCGCACCTCAAGGCCGTTGGTCAGGCCGAATACAGGTTGCTCGGTCTGGCGCATCCGGCCCAGGGGTACAACAGCAGGTATCGGAACGATCACCCGAGCATCATGCCAAATCCTGGACGGAGCGATCGGCACCCCGAGCATCCCGGTGACACGATGAAGATCGACAAGGCTTGCCGGAGGATCTCGGCGGTCCTTCCTCAACCCCGGACATGCTCATCTTGAGCGGCTCTCAGCAACGGTCCTGACGTGCGGGGCGTTGCGAGGGTCAGTCGAAGTCGAAGGTGGCGACGACGGAGCGTGGTCGGACTCGGGGTACTTGCTGTCCCTGGCGAAGGCGAGGGAGTCGTCGTGGACGTCTGGTTGTGTCTCTGAACCGCGGTAGTGGGCGAGCAGGTTGCGCGTGACGAGCATGTGGTCGATCATCTGGCCGCGGCCGTGATGGAACAGGGTGTAACGGGCCTCGCTGGGGATGGTGTGCTCGATGGGGACCAGAACGCGGGTGGAAAGGTTGCCGTTGTTGGTGTCTTCGGCGTTGCCGCAGATCGCCAGGACCGGGACCTCTTCGGGCTCGGCGTTGAAGTCACCGGCGACGATGATGCGGGCGTCCGGATCGTCGTCGAGGATCTGGTCGATCAGACGCCTGACTTCCAGGGCCTGGCTCATGCGTTTCATCGACGACAGGAAGCTGCCCTCGGCCCAGCTGTCGGCGCTGCGCCAGATGCCCTTCTGAGGGTCGATCACCTGGCCGGGGATGTCGGTCGGGATCTGGACTTCAGATGCACGGTGATGATGAGCAGCACGCGGCCGGGTGCTGCGTGGTCGATGTCGATCTGCGCGTGCAGGATGGGCCGCTCGATCCCGAGCGGCACCGGCTCCTTGTCGGGGGGGCGGTGAGCCGCTGCAGGCACGCTGATGCCGCTGTTCGAAGCCACCGACCAGAAGCCCGCCACGGCCGAGCACCGCGAGAGATACCGGCGGACCTCCACAAGCACCTGAACAAGAACCTCAACAACACCGACGGCTGCAACACCCCCCAAGGACGTCACCCTCGCGCCAGCCGGGCAGCGTCGAGCCTCGGGCAAGAGGACGTGGACCGGACACCTAGGCAGTTTCGTTTGGATCAGTCGGTCGTCGGTCTCGGTGTGCCGTTAACAGATACTCAGTGGGCCCGGATCGAGCCGTTACTCCTGGACCGGACACCGGGGTGGTCGCTGGCGGGAGCACCGTGAGGTGATCGACGCGATCGCCTTCAAGTTCCAGACCGGAACGCAGTGCGTTCATCTGCCGGAGCAGTACGGAAACTGGCGGGGCGTCTACAACCGGCTGCGGATGTGGGCCATCGACGGCGCCTGGGAGCGTGTCTTCACCGCGCTGATGGCCGAGGCGGTGCCGATGAGGGCCCGAACTGGGCTGTGTCGTGGACTCCACGATCGTGCGAGCTCACCAGCACGCGGCCGGGGCCCGTAAGAAGAGGCCCCGGCCGACGAACCGGAGGACCATGCCATCGGCCGGTCTCGCGGCGGGCTGACCACCAAGGTCCACCTAGGGCCTGTCGTTTGGATCACGCCGCAGACGCGGGGCCTGGTACGCGCATCTGCGGCGCGACGAGATGCGGTCGCTTCCCCGCGGCCTGATCCAAACCTCACCCCTTAGCGGGCCACAGTATGACCACCATCTCCTTCATCGCTGTCGTCCGTGTCGCGCGGCCAGATGGCGATGGCGATCAGCACGGCCGCCCACACCCCCAGCGGCGTGACCGGCCAGTAGTAGGTCAGCTCTCCCTTCTGCGCACAGCGTGCGCCCCAGATCCCGGACATGATCACCGCCCCACCGAGCCAGTAGCGCCATTCGGCCAGCCACTCCCTGAGGTCTTTGCGGTCCTGCTCCGAGCGGGTCGGCGCTGGAGCGGGTAAGTCGGCCGTCAGTACGGCGAGTTCATCTGCTGTACGCGCCCGCAGGGCACGTGTGGAACGGATCTCGTGCTCGTGCGGATCGAGTCGCCCCTCGGTCAGCGCCGCGGCCAGCACGCCGAGCGTTTCGTCGCGGTCGCGGTCCGAGACCCGCACAGCGGGCACCGGAGGCTCACGTCGGTCATCCACCACTTGTCCCCTTTCGGCTCCGCGCAGCATCTCACCTGACGGAAGGTTAGGATACGACTGTATCTTAAAGATGGGAGCGCGACCGATGCCCAAGACCGTCGACAGGGAGGAACAGCGTCGGCAGATCGGTGCGGCCCTGCTCCAACTGGTCGCCGAACGTGGCCTCGACGAGGTCAGCGTGCGCACCGTGGCCGCCGCAACGGGCCGTTCCCCCGGTGCCGTTCAGAAGTACTTCCGCACCAAGGACGAGATGCTCACATTCGCCGCCGAGCTGGCCGGCGAGCGCATCGAGCGCCGGATGGCCGAGGTGGACACCGCACTGCCGCTGCGCCAGGCGCTTCGCGACCTGATCCTCACCACGCTCCCCGTGGACGCCGAGCGACGCGCTGAGGCCACCGCGCAACTCGCCTTTGCCGTCCACGCGGCCCACCACCCCCGACTTGCCGCGATCCGGCAGCAGGTCGACCGAGACATCCGTCAGGCACTGGCCATCTTGCTGGAGTCAGCCGGGCACGAAACCCATGCGTCGGCCGTCGCTGATGCCGTCATCGCACTGTCCGACGGCCTGGCACTGCGCATGCTGTACACCCCACAGGAGCGGGAGTACCTGCTCACAGTCCTGGACCAGGCGCTGGACACCCTGATCCCGGGCCATGGGACAGCCCGGCATCTCCGCGAGTAGGCCGGGGAGACCGGGTCGTGCCGGAGCGGCCGTCGATCCGGAAGGCGGCCCTCCACTTCAGATCGGGGTCCCCGGCGTCCGGCGCGACGTCGTCCAGCGCCGCGGCGCACGAAGAAACGTAGGCCATGCGCGTTTTAGCGTAAGTAGCTGTTTCTGATCCTCGGTTCTGAGTAGCCTTGGACCCTGGTCTGGTGTGCGGAGATCACGGACAGAGGAATAGCGGTCCGCCTACGGCGTCGGCGGCGAGATGCTGCCCGGGTCACCCGAGCGCGTGTGCCGGTTCACCGGAGAAATCGATCAGCCGGATCGCGCGGGCGCGCGGCTGAGAGGTGGGCCCCACCGGTGCGGCCGCCCTCACCCTCACCCCTGGTTACCGAGTAAACGTGCTCCAGGAGCGGACTTAGACCATGTCCTATGTGGTGAGGCGGTCGGTCGGGCTGGTTATGGGGCGGGGTGTGTGGAGTTTGTTAGAGCACCGTGAGTGACACGAAGCCGAGCAGGTCGGCGAGCGCCATTAGGCCGAGGGCCACGCCACATCCCAGGAGAGGAAGGACGACGGTGAGTAGGAAGGCCAGCCCGATGGTGAACTGCGCGGCATTGCGGCGTTGCAGTTGGTTGACGCCCGGGTTTCGCGGATCGTAGATGATCTCCTCCTCGTCGCGGCCCCCGTTCGTACCCGGTACGCGCACAGGGCCCCTTCTACGTCCGTGAACAGGTAGACGTACGAAGCGTCGGGATCTCCCGTGTCCACGGAACCCGAGTTTTTCCGCTGCCCGTCGACCGTGATCCCGCGCACGGCCAGGATCCAGCCCTCGCGGACGGGTTTCCAACCGACCTCGACCAGACTGATCCCCGCACCCACCAGCATCGGGACGAACACCCAGCAGAAGGCTCCGATCCAAGATCGGGTGGCCAGCAGCGCCGCCATCACGAGGCAGAACGTGATGGGGACAAACACGTCCCACCGAAGGGCGGGCAGGACCTGGCGTTCCAGAGGCTCGACGGTCACCAACGAGGAGCCGGCCGGCCCCAGCTCGGCATCGTCGCGCACTGGCAGTGCCTCGCGCAGGACGGCAGCGAAGCGTTTCACCGCGGCGGGCCTGAGGGAGACGAACCGGTGGGCCCGCACCGCGTCCGGCTCCGGACCGGTCAGGATGACGGCGAGCGTACGTCCACGGAATCCGTATATCTCCACGCGCTCGATCGCCGTCAGGGGTATCCGCCGAACCTCCTTCCTCGACCGCAGCATCAGCTCTCCCGAACGCAACCGGGCACGCTGTCCGAGCGCTCCGCGAAGCACGAGAGGGGAGGAAGTCGTTGAGGTCACTGTCCCACAGTAGGAGTACCCCGCAGATCTCGCTCCGCTCTCATGGACCGTTCCCTATGTGGTGAGGCGGAGGAGCCGCTTGTAGCAGCAGATGGCTGCGGCGAGGCCGAGGAAGGCCAGGTAGTTGCGGGGATGGCGCTCGTAGCGGTGGTTGAGTCGGCGGTATCCGGTCAGCCAGGACATGGTCCGCTCGATGACCCACCTGCGACGCCCGAGGCGTTCTGATGACTCGATGCCCTTGCGTGCGATGCGGACGCCGATGCGCTTGCCGTGGAGCCATTTCCGCAGCTCAGGTATGTCGTAGGCCTTGTCGGCATGCAGACGCTGGGGCTTGAAGTGACGGCCTCGATAGGGGTCGTGTCTCGTTTGGAGACCCATGATCATGGGCTTCAGCCCTTGGCTGTCATGGGTGTTGGCGGCCGAGACGCCGACGACGAGGGGCAGGCCGTTCGCGTCCGACAGGACGTGCATCTTGGAACCCGCCTTGCCCCGGTCCACGGGGCTCGGACCGGTGAGTCCGCCCCCTTTTTCGCCCGGACGTGGGCGGAGTCGAGGACCGCTCGGGACAGGTCGAGCAGGCCGGCGTCGTCGAGACGGTGCAGGATCTCCTCGTGCAGCCGGCCCCACACGCCGGCGCGCGACCAGATCAGGAACCGGCGGTGAGCCGTGGACTTCGATATGCCGAAGCATGGCGGCAGGGCCCGCCAGGCGCAGCCGGACTCCAGCACGTAGACGATCGCGGCAAACAGCGTCTCATCAGGCGTGTCCTGCGTCCCGCCGCCCTGCGGGCGCACCTTCGACGGCGGGATCAGCGGCTTCGCGATCTCCCACAGCCCGTCCGGAACAATCCAACTCCACGTACCCCGACCCATGACGGCCTCAACAACCGCCTCACCACATAGGACACGGTCTTAGGTCTCGCATCCCGGCCCGGACGGGGTGAGGCGCACCGCGCCACCGGTGACCGCGATGAGGACGGCCGTCATCGCCGAGGCAAGTGCGGCCCGTTTCACCGCCTGCTCGGGGAACTGCCAACAGCGGGCCAAAAGACCGAGCGGAATTCGACGGCGACGTCGTACAGGCCCGCGTTTGGCGTGATCCGCGTCTGCAGGTCGTCCTGCGCGGCCTGGGCGCGCTGGTGGAATTCAGGGTCCACGGTTGCCGCTTCCCACGCCTCACGGCTCTCCCAGTGGGACACGTTGACGAGCTGGAACCTCGTCTTGGAGGAGCGGGCCCGGAGCAGTCTGGAGTCGATGAAGCCGCACTTGGAACTCATGAGTGCGGCGCGCTGCTCCCACTGGGCGGTGAAGGCATCGACGTGCTCGGCGGATATCTCGAAGATGTTGATGAACGTGACGGCATTGCCCGGCTCGTTGGCGGGGCGGCTGTCTTTGGTCACAGGAATCTCCAGAAGTAGTGGCGCGATCCGGTTCGCCCGGGACGGCAGGTGGCTAGGGCTTGCCGCGCAGAGCGGTGAGTTGCAGGAGGGTGAACACCGCGACGGGGATGGTCTGCAGGACGGTCCACACGGTGCCGAGGGTGTTGGTGTCCCACCAGTCGAGGACGAGGGAGGCGAGGCTTGCCGCCACCCACGCGACCCCGATCAGAACGACGAGCCGCACCGACGCGGTTGGTGGATGTGCGCGGCGGGCCAGCAGGGCGACGCCCACGCCGATCGTCAGCATCAGGCCGCCGACGGTGAGCACCAGATTGTCGCCGACGCCCAGTAGCGGGGCGAGGCGGGCGGAGGTGAAGAGGTAGACCAGCCCGAACACGATCATTCCGACCGCGTCCAGGGCGAGGATGCGGCGCAGCCGAGCATGGGCCGGCGTGAGGGCGTTCGTCGAGGTGTCGTCCGCGGTCGACGGTGTCATGAGGTCTCCGAGCTGTCGCCGTCACCGGGTGGTGTGCGGCGGGATGTTGTAGTTGAGGCGGAAGAGGTTCCGTGGGTCGTATGCGGCTTTGAGCGCTGTCAGCCGCCGATGGTCGTCCGCGGTGTAGGCGGTGCGGGTCCGTTCCCGATCGGCGGTGCCGCCATGGCCCATGAAGTTGAGGAACCGTCCGCCGGCCCAGGGCTCCAGGTCCTTGAACACGCGCTTCAGGAAGGCGTACGCGTCGGCGCCGGAGACGCCCGTCAGGGGAGTGAGGACCGCCAGCATGAAGCGGGCGTCCCGGTGGCCGACGGCGTTCGGGTGCGCGGGCCGGCGGGCGAGCGCGCCGCCCAGGTGGCGTAGCTCCACGATGGCCGGCATCGCCGCGCCGGGGCCGGTGTGCTTGAGGATCGTCCGGATCGTGTCGCCGTCCAGGTCCGCGAGGAAGGCGTTGTCGGCGGCCCAGGGCATGGGGACCGGGGGGTCGTCGTGGATGTCGGCGCTGTGCTCGTAGGGCATGTCGCGCAAGTGCTCCAGCAGCCGGGGACCGGCCTGGCGGAGCGGTTCGACCAGCCGCTCGCCGTCCTCGGGGGAGCCGGTGAAGGCGATCCGCACGTGGCAGACGTGGCGTCCGCGCATCGGCTCGGGAACCCGCGGGTCGTCCGGGAAGGGAATCAGCGCCACCGACGAGTTCATCTCATTGGGCACCGTGGCACTCCACCGCTCGTACGCCTCGAGTATCCCGGGGGTCTGCTCGGCGTCGAAGAAGAGCCCGCCGCCGTACAGTCGGGCCACGGGGACCAGGCCGAACTCCATGCCGGTGACGATGCCGAAGTTGTCCCGCCCGCCCAGTAAAGCCCAGTACAGCTCCGGCTCGGCGTCCGGGGTGACGTGGCGCAGCCGCCCGTCGGCGGTCACCACATCCATGGCCAGTACCCGGTCGGCGGCCCAGCCGTGACTGCGTCCCAGCAGCGCGAGCCCTCCGCCCAGGGTGTAGGAGACGACGCCCACGTGCGGGGCGGAGCCGTTCAGCGGAGCCAGACCGTGCCGCGCCGCCTCGGGGATGAGTACGTCGAAGCGGGCGCCCGCTTCGGCATACGCGCTGCGGGTCCCAGGGTCGACGCGGACAGCGGCCATGCGCCGGGTGGTGACCAGCAGTCCGCCCTCCGCGGCAGCCGAAAAGCCGTGCCCGGTGTTCTGCACGGCCACCGGCAGATCGTGTGCCGCGGCGAAGGCGACGGCCGCCGCCACGTCCTCGGCCCGTGCGGCGCCGACGATCACCTCCGGACGGTGCCGCACGGCCAGGTTGAAGCCGGTCCGCTCCTCGTCGTAGCCCTGCTGACCGGGCAGGAGCACCGGCCCCTCAAGACGGGCGGCCAGGGTCTCAAGGTCGTGACGTTCCACAATCCTGCTCCTTCGTCGGTGTCAACGGGAGCGATCTTGAGGGGTGAATATGACATCCGCCGTCATATTCTTCGCGGGTGAAATTCGACCGCCTGCTCTCGATCGTGCTGCTGCTCCAGCACCGTGACCTGGTCCCGGCCAAGCAGCTCGCCGAGCGCCTGGAGGTGTCGCAGCGCACCGTCTACCGCGACGTCGAAGCGCTGTCGGCGGCCGGCGTCCCGGTGTACGCCGAGCGGGGCAAGGGCGGCGGCATCGGGCTCCTGAAGGGCTTCCGTACCGACGTCACGGGCCTGACCACCGACGAGGCCCGCGCGCTGTTCGTGCTTGCGTCGCAGAGCGCCCACTCGGCGCTCGGCCTCGACCAGGCCCTCGGCTCCGCGCTGCGCAAGGTGATGGCCGCGCTGCCCGCCCCGCACCGCCCGGCGGCCGAGCTGACCAGCCGCCGCATCCTCGTCGAACCCGACCGCTGGCATGCCGCACCCCGCCCCGAGACCGACCTGGAGACCCTCTACGCCGCGGTCCTCAGCGACCGCCGGCTGCGCATCCGCTACCGCCACAGCGGCCAGATCACGGTGCGCACTTACACCGTCGACCCGTACGGGCTGGTGGCCAAGGCCGGCACCTGGTATCTGATCGCCGACCACAAGGGCACCCCGCGGCTCTTCCGCACCGACCGACTGTCGCAGGTCAGCGTTGCCGAGGCCGAAGCACGCCGCCGGCCCGGCGTGGAGCTGACCCAGGTCTGGCACGACCTGCGCCGCGAGGTGGAGGACCGCAGCGGCGGCGTCACGATCGTCGTCCGGGTGCGCCGGGAGCGGCTGGACATGGTGACCCGCATCGCGGGCGCCTATTTCACCGGGCCACCTGCGACCGAGGCGGCCACGGATGAGTGGCTGCGGGTGGAGCTCGTCTACCCCGTCGTGGAGGCGGTCCGCCACCTGCTGCAGTTCGGCGCCGACGTCCAGGTCATCGGCCCGCCCGAAGCCCGCGCGGAGATGACCCACGCCATCGCCGAGTTGACCGGACTCTACGGCACCCCCGCCCCGTGAACTGCTGACCTACTGCTGATCCAGGACCAGCAGGTCACCGCCATCCGGCGATTCCGTGACGGTGTGTCCTAGCTGGACCAGCAAGCCGGAGACCGCCGCCCGCACTATCGCTTGCATGCTGTCGCCGGAGGCTCCCCGCGGGGCCTGCGCCAGCGCCCTGAACCCGTCCGAGGCCGTCCACCTCACGAGCACCCCGGCCGGCACCTGCATCACCGAGATCCCCGGACGGCCGTCCTCCGCATCACCACGGACGAGGTGGAACCCCGCCTGCGTCAAGGCATGCCGAACCTGCGTGAGCAGGTCGGGCGGAACAGAGGACACGGGCTCCGCCTGCCCTGAAACGCGCTGATCAAGCCTCCGGAATGAGAAACAAGCACTAAAAGAGCGTTTTGTTCCACTCGGCGTGCTTCATCACAGTTCAGGCGGCGGACCGCTTCGGGTCGGCCGGGACAGTAGACGTCTCTTGTGGCAGGCGCGGCGGGTGACAGCCTTCAATGGCCCGTTTCGGGCCCTTCGCTCCCGTCTGATCCCAACACGCCCTCGGTCGCGCCGCTTTGCGCCCTGTGACGGGACGGCGGCCATCGGTACTACAGAAACATGCCTCGCAGACAGCGGCCGTACCCGAGTGACCTGTCCGATGCCCGTTGGGAACTGCTGGAACCAACTCTGGCAGCCTGGCGGGCCGAACGAAGGGGGAAGGGGCTGGACATCGGTCGGCCGCCCGAGCGCGACCTGCGCCGGATCATGGACGCGATCCTCTACGTCGACCGAACTGGAATCCCGTGGAGGTATCTGCCGCACGACTTCGCCCCTTGGGAAACCGTCTACGGCTACTTCGCCGCCTGGCAGAAAGACGCGGTCTTCGACCAGCTCAACGGTCTTCTGCGACGGCTGGTCCGGGAGGCGCAAGGCCGCGACGCCGAGCCCAGCGCCTGTGTCCTCGACGCCCAGAGCATCAAGACCTCAGCCAACGTGCCCGCGGCCGGCCAAGGCATCGATGCGGGCAAGAAGATCGTCGGCCGCAAAACGTCACATCGGCGTCGACACACTCGGCCTTCTCCTGGCCGTGCTGGTCACCGCCGCGAGCGTCTCCGACAACGCCGGTGGCGTCCACGTCCTCTCGAACATTGCGACTGCCCACCCTCGCATCACCAAAGCGTGGGCCGATACCGGATACCGCCAGTTGCGCGAAGCCGGCCGCCCCTTGGGCTCCGGGCGCGGCCGGTGCCGCCTGGGTGGGCTTCTTCTGTGCCGGGCCGGCCTCGGCAGTCGCCGACACGTACGCGGCAGCTCCCAGCAACGGGCCGAGGACGAGCAGCCCCCAGGCCGTCCAGCGGATCGCGGCCGACATGTTCCGCCTGGGCGCCGGTCGACCACATCCTGCGTCCCCTCCTCGATGTCCCAGTCCTGCAGCTCGACTTCATCAGCCCCCGTATCAGCGCCCTGCGGTGGGCGGCGGGTCCAGGCGGACTTCTTCATGCCGCACCTCGGGCGGCAAAGAGGTTGTGGCCGACCAGCTCGGCGACACGGCGGCGCAGTTCGGCCTCGGGGCGCTGCTGCAGCACTGCGAGGGAGGCGAGGACGTCGTCGGCGTCGTCGGCGAGGAAGGCCCGCAGCCGATCGTGGGTGCTGGTGTCGAAGGGCTGGGAGACCAGGGCGGCACCCAGCTGGATGAGTAGAAGCTGGGCGCGGGTGACGCGCTCCTCGTCGGCATCCAGAGGCGCCTTGGTGGTCTGGGGCATGCGGATCTCCTGTCGTGGCAGCAGGCGGACGATGGCCGGAGAGGAAGTCGGGGTCATGCCGCACACCTCAGCTGGACGGCGGCCGTCAGCCGGGCCACGGCACGCGAGCGCCGGCGCTGCCAGGCGCCGGCGGTGGTGCCGGCGCGGGCGGCGGCCTCGGTGTCCGGAACGGCTGCGGTGTAGTGCCAGGCGATGGCGCGGCCGTCGGAGGGCGAGAGGGCGCCGGCGTCCATCGCCTCCAGGACCAGCTCGAGCAGCTCCAGACGGGCGCTCGTCGCATCGGCCTCACAGGCCGGCCCCGCGGGGGTCAGGCCGGCGGTCGTGGCAGCGGCGCGGACCTCGGCTGCCTCGGCCATCCGGCCCGGGCCCGGGTCGCGATCAGGCAGCTCCTCGGCGGCGGCCAGGTCCTCAGCGCGCGCATCGCGGTCGGCGGCGAGCTCGCGGCAGGTGTAACGCAGCGTGTCCAGCGCGAGGTTCGCGGCAGGCCGGCCGGGCCGGGTATGGATCCGGCCGGAGCGCGCCACTTCGAAGAGAGCCGCCACCGTCACGTGGCCGATTGCGTCGAAGGATCGGCCACCGAAGGGCCGGACCTGACCGCGCGTAATGCGGACGGCGGCCGGAATCATCGCCTGGACGACGACGCGGGCGGCGAGGATGGCCGATCGGTCATGACCGGCCGCACGACGCAGCAGGGCACGCAGGACGGCATCGGTCCGCTTGTCGGTCAGGCGACCGCTGCCGGGCTGGAGCGCGGCGAGCAGCTGCGCGGGTGCGAGGGCGCGCACCGAGGAATCGGTCACGGCGGCAACGTCGCCGGCCAGGCGATCGGCCACCAGTCAGTCGGCCACGGCCGCCTGGACGTCGGCGTCGCCGCACAGCGCTACCCACTCCGCGTCCAGGCGGCGAAAGATCCCGCCGGCGGTGCGGGCGGGATGCTGTACGTCGATCACGGCACGTCTCCTTTCGGATCTCGTGCCGTGAACTCTCCTCAGACCGGCTTGCCCGAAAGCTTGCCCAGCGCACTAAAAGAGCAGGTGATGGGCTTGCCCATGTGGCAGGCAAGCCTCGGGTGGCCGATTGGGCAAGCCTGCTGTGGGGGTCGGCAAGCCATCTGTGACCGGTCAATGCAACTCTCGGCAAGCCTCGGCAGGGGGTGGGCAAGCCTGTAGCCGGAAGGGCGGACTCAGGGAGGCGGGAGCTGTGGGTCGGTCACGGCGCAGGCGTGGCCGAATGGGAGACAGATCGGTCATGACCGATGACCGACGAGGGAGGGATCGGTCATCGGCCACAGGCCAGCCGATCGGCCACGGTAGGCCGTCGGCTATCGATCTCTGCTATCGGTCGTGACCGCTGCAGTACTGGGGACAGGTGGCGCGGTGCCAGAGATGAGGTGCTTGGCCATCGGCCGCTGCCAGGAGAGGTCGGTCAGCTCCGGTCAGACTGGAGGTGTGCGCGGCTGCGCTGTTGGCTCTACTCCCTACGCCACAAGTGCTGCTGATAACGCCGCTATCACCAGCGTGCAGAGTGATTGCCTCGGATCGGAGCAACCGCGCAGTGATAACAGCGGTATCAGTAGCCCGAGTGTTGTATCCGATGACCGGTGAGGGCGGGGTGCGTCATCGACCACGAACCAACCGATCGGTCACGCATGGCCAATGAGGTTCTCCGAGGCGCCCTGGTCCTGCGCTGCGAACAGGCGCTCGGCGAAGTGCGGCGCCAGGGCTACGGTGAGGTGGCGTTCGCGGGCCTCGTCCGTGGTGCCGACGGGCGCGCTGTAGCCGAGGCGGCCCTGGACGTCGATGACGAGGCCGCCGCTCGTGCCGGCGGACTTCTTGGCCTGCGCCTTCACGCGGGGCTGCCACCGCTTCTTCACCTCGCCGGACAGTCGGGCAGCAAGGTCCGGGCGAGGTCTTTTGAGCTGGTTCTTGATGTACCGCTCGACGGTGCGCTGGGAGATCCCGAGTGCCTGGGCGGCGGCCTTGGTTCCTTTCAGCTGCTTGACCAGGTAGCGCATCTGCGCGCCCGCGCTCTTGGGCGCTGGGCGTGTGACGGCTTGTTCCAGTGCGTTGTCGAGTCCCTCGCCGACCGACTTGGTCATCTTTGGTGCCCTACTCCCCTGTGTCGGCGGTGGTGACGTCGCCGGTCTTGATGTAGCGGGCCAGGTTCAGCTCCGGGGCCTGAGCTCGCTCACGGAGCTCCTCGGCCCACAGGGTCGTCTGGGTGCCTTCGTGCTTGACCATCCCGGGTGACACCCCGAGCCGGAACGACCCGGGCACGGTCTTGCCCGCGTCGTCGTAGGGCAGGACGTCGAGCGGTGAGGGTCCGTCGGCCGCGTAGACGGCGCAGTTCGGACAGCACAGCAACCGGATAGCGGCCGGTCGCGGCGGCCAGTGCCACCATCTTGCGGTGCATCCCGGTCCGGGCGCGGGAGATCACAACGGCGCGGATGTCCGGGCGCCACGTGAGTCGTGCGAGAGCCGGCCAGGGCTGCCCCGGCCGCCAGCCTCCGCCGCGTGGCACGGCCACGTGTCGCGTTAGACCGGGGGCCGGGCCCTCCCCTTCTTCACCGTCCAGGGACTCAACGCCCGACACCCACTGGGTCATGCGCGTTCCTTTTGCGGCTCTTCCTGAAGGGCCGGGCGATACTCCCACCCGTCGGACGCGCGCCGCTCCGCCTGGCGTCCCTCCCATTCCCGCTGCCTGGCAGCCAGGGCCCTCGCCAGCATCTTCGCCCGGTAGGGGTTCGACGCACCGAGCGCCTGCGCCACCTCCACAGCCTCGTCCAACAGGGCCAACCGTCGCTCAGGCAACTCCCGCACCAGCGGCGACGCGCTCGCCTCCACCAGGACGTACGCCAGCTTCGACCCGTATGCCTCCGGCGCGACCTGTGTCAGAAGGCGGTAGATCCACAGCCCCTCGGCACCCCGCACCACCCGCCGGTTGGCACTGAGCAGCCTGACCCTCGCCAGCACAACCATGTCCTGATCCATCGTTCCCCCTTCGTCCCCCACCCCCGGCCAGTGCACGTCACACGGCGAGACAGCACAGCGAACCCGCCGACAACTGTGAAGGGTTGCCGACAGGCTGGCCGGAGAGTGGATGACGACGAGTCTGACGCGCGGTACCAGCTGCCACAAGGTCGAACGGACGTGCCGTGCGTCCTACCGAAACCCCACCTGAACAGGCATGATGGACCTGACACTCACACAAATCCCGTCTGCCGCCCCTTCCGTCAGCTCACTCACGGCGTCCTGTGCACCAGTGCCAGTTCCTGATCCCGGGCTTGAGCAGCTTTGAGACCAGGAGGGCGTCAACGGCCCGTGCGACCGCCTCGCGCCGCCGGGTCAGGGTTTCGGGGAGTGCGGCGCCGCCGTACGGCCGGTCTGCGGGACGTGAAGGTCGTTCGTGAAGAGCCTCCGGCGAGTTGGTGCCAACGACGGTCTCCGGCCGACGCCGGGGGCCTTCGCTGGCTCGCGATCCCCACCCCGGCAGCCGTGCCGGGCTGGGCCCACCGATGCCGTGGAAGTACCACCTGCGACCGAAGCTACGGAGCTGCCCCTGCCCAGCCCACAGCCGGCGGCTCAGGGGTGCAGCGGGTCGGCTGCACCCCGGGGTTGGGCCAGTCCTGGACGAGTCGCAGGGCGCGGGTCTGGGCGGCCCGGTCGAGCGCCGGGGTGCACCACTGGACGCTCCCGAGGAGGCCGACGGTGGCTCGCCGCCAGGAAGCGTGCCCAACCGGGTCAGTGCGACCTGATGGACTCCGCCGCTCGGGCCACGGACCATACTGGTCGAGCCCTGATCACCCACTGGACGGTTCCATGGCCATGAGCAGCTCTTCATCGACCACTGTCCCCGACACCGTGTGGCTCGGGCGTGGGCGTCACCTCGGGCCCGATGCCGAGCGGGACGTCCGGCGCAACCTGATCGCCCTCAAGGCGGCCGGGGTGATCGACGACTTCCTGGACCTCGACCCGATCGAGGCGGCCCGCTCGACCGATCTGTTCCCTCGGGATGAGTCCGCCGACGCCGGCCCATCTGCCCGCCGGCTCTTCGAGGCCCGCTGGCGCGTGGCCGACAGTGTCACGGTGCGCGCTCAACTGACCACGTATGAGCCGGAGTCCCGGCGCGTCGAGAGCGAGGGCCTCACCTGGGTGCTCGCCGCCGAGGCGGAGCGGGCGTGGCAAGCAAGCTGGCCGTCACCCGCCACCGTGTTCTGGCCCGACAGCGACCAGGTCGCCTGGGACCACGAGAGCGTGCCGGGCGTGCGTCTGCGGACGACGAACCACCTGCCGAAGGACGACGGCGAGTTGCGGCGTCGGCTGCGGGACTGCACCCGAAAGAGCTGGTTCATCCATGTCGTGGTGCACGAGGCGATGACACCGGACGCGCGGGGGCAGCGGCCGATCACGTCGTTCCTGCCACCGAGCCTGCGGCACCGGGTGGTCGAGCACCGGGCCACGCCGGAGCAGGCGCTGATCGCCGACTTCGCGATGAAGCGTGAGCTGGGCGTCGGGCTACCGCGCGGCGGGGCCGTCGTCCTGCCCCCGACGCCCCAGGTCCCGGGCTACGACGCGGAGCGCTTCACCGTACGCGATGTCTTCCTGGACGGCACGGAACCGGCCGAACTCCTCCAGGCAATCGCGGGGTTCGCCTCACTGCCGCGACCGCTGCCGGCGGACGCCGAACAAGTCCTGACCCGACTGCGCCAAGGCTGGCACCTGCTCACCCCGGACGAGGAGCTTGTCCACGCACGGGCCATGGTCACCAAGTACGCCAAGGCGCTCGAGGCCATGACGACATCCTGTGACCTGTACCGTGAGGCGGCCGAGTCGGCGCTCGCCGCGCTAGCCGAGGCAACCAGCCGCAACGACGCGCCCCGGACGCCCATGCCGGCCGCGGCCGAGCAGGACATCTCACCGCTGAAAACCCTCACGAGGACGCTCGCTCGCTTCCGCAACCCGAACCGATAGGCGCCCGGACGGGAGAGCCAACGCCGTCCGCACGGTCGGTGCAAGCTCGGGGCGGCTGCCACCGCCACCGTGGTCGTCGCAGGGCCAGCGGCGGACGCCCGCCGACTGCTGCCCCGCGCGGCATAACGCGGGACAAGCGGGGCGGGCCCGGTCGAAGGCGTTTTGGAGCAGTTGCTCGGCCAGCTCGGGGGCCGCCTGTGGGACACCCGCCTCGACCACTCTCCCGGCAGCGGCTACGCGCCCGGCATGTGGCTGGCGCACGACGGCGCCGACCACTCCGCCGACTGGTTCACGCAGATGCCCCGTACCCGCTGGACCGTGAGCTCCGCCCAGGGCACCGCATCCGCTCGCCTGGCCCCGGCAGATCGCCGGCATCAGCGTGGTGATCAGCGAGGCGGAGGCCGGCGGCGGGTTCTATGTCGAGACCTCCTCCGACAGTTCCCGGGAGCCGCGTGATGGCCCAGCTGGCGAGGGTGTCGTCGAGAGTCTCACGCCGGAGCAGGCAGGTGATGACCGCGTGGTCCGCCAGGAGACTGCCGAACCCGTTCTGGGTGGCCGTCTCGTAGGCGGCTATGGTGAGGGCGAGCTCATCCGCGCGGGCGAGGGCGGGGGCAGGGCCCAGCTCTACGCCGGCGTGCTGTCCGCGAACCTGGCGGATCTGCTGCCCCCCGGATCCGTGCGGGTCGAGCGCTGGCGCACCCCCGCCGAACGGCTGGCCGGGTGCCCGGGTACGGTCGCCGCACTGGACCTCGTCCTCGGCGAACAGCGGCTCTCGCTGCGGCTGGCGCGGGGCCAGGTGGCCGGCGAGATCTGCCACGAGGTGCGGGGCATCGTACTGTCGCGGCGCCCCGTCGGCCTGGACCAGTGGACCGAGGCCATGGCCCGGGCCCTGTCCGACGCCGCGGCCTCGCGCGCCCGCGCCCGCGAGGCCATCGAGCGCTTCCTCGCCTGAACCCCTCACCCGCCGCCGGCGCCGCCGGCCGACTCCTGCGCCACGGGGGACCGGCCGTCGAAGCGACCGGGTGACGCGGGAGCTACGGTCGGGTGCGTGCCGCCTCGTGCTCCGCGAGGGCCTGGAACTCGCCCAGGTCGTAGTTGGCCAGGACCGAGTCCAGGTTGGTGAGCGCACCCAGGTGCTCGATGAAGCCCTTAGGGTCGTACTCGATCTGGAGCGTGACCCGGCTCTCCGTCGCGCTGAGGCGGTGGAAGGTGACCACGCCGGCGTGATGGACCCCCTCGGTGGTGTGCCAGGCGATGCGTTCCTCGGGAACCACCTCGGCGAGTTCGGCCACGAACTGCTTGTCCGCGCCGGGCAGGGACACCTGCCAGGCGAAGGTGGACGCGTCGAGCCGCACGACGTGGCGGACGTGGCTGAGGAAGGTGGGCCAGCGCTCGACGTCCTGCCACAGGGCCCAGCTCACGGACACGGGCGCCTTTATGTCGACGGCTTCCAGCAGCGAGGACGTCATGAGTACCTTCTCCTTCTTAGGGTGCGAGCGGTGGTGCCTGCGGCTACCGGATCCGGTCCACTCCGGCTTCCGTGCCCGAACGCGAGGAGCGCCACGGCGCTTTGGCGCTACGGCCGCGGTCAGCGCGTGCCGCGAAGTCGCCTGAGCATCCCGCGGGCCTGTTCCCGCTTGCGCGGGTCGGCGGCCGCCCGCCGCACCGAAGCGATCGTCCGCTGCCCCTGCGGGCTGCGGCTGAACTGCTTGATCTTCGCGAACAGTCCGGACATGTCTGAGCCCTCCCGTGTAGTGCCTGTGATGCCAGGTCGTGTGCCCCGGCCCCTCCCGTCGAAACCGCGGGGCGGTGCCACGCGAGTCCAGGCCTTGTTCATGGATCCACCCTCCCCCGGGGGGACCCGCCGAGCCGTCCGTCAGGCATAGGAGACCGTGACCTTCGTGAAGCCCAGGGAACTCAGCAGGCCTTCCAGGACCGCGGTCGTGTTCTGTTCGGCGCGCTGCGTGAGTCCGCTCGCTTTCGCCGCCTCGTCGATGCGCTGCACGGCGATCCGCTGTACGGCCTGTTCACCCGCCGGGTTGTCCGAGAAGAAGTCGCCGAGCCGGTCGAGCAGACCGCGCTGCTTGGACACGGCGTACGAGCGTGCCGGGTCGAGCACCGGCGTGCCGAGCGTGGCCCGGGGCAGCTTCAGCGTGACGGCGGTCCGGTCGGAGTCGACCGTCACGGCCTGCTGGTCGAGCGCGCCCAGCTCGACATAGGCCGAGACGGAGCCGGCGCCGACGTAGAGGGTGCGGGTACCGCGGATGCTGTCCGGGAGGAAGGGCGCGTCGTGTTCGAGGTCCACCACGACCTGGTAGTCGCCGGCCGCACCCTCCAGACGGCTCATGTCGCGCAGGGACTTGAGCACGGCCGGGCCCGTCCGGTCGTGGGTGCGCGTGCCGAAGAGGTCGCCCAGGCCGGGCAGCGGGAGGAACGCCACCGCGAGGACCGCGAGAGCGGCGGCGACGAGGAGGGCGAGAGCGCTCCGGCCGGCCGCTCTGCGCAGCCGGCTCGGCACGTGGTTCTTCTCCGTGGAGTCCATGGGGTTCGGATTCCCCGTCAGTTGGTGCTCATCCGCACGGTGGTCCCGTCAGCGAGTACACGGGCATCCACCGTAGGAGCCGGTCACCGAGGGAGCCGTCACATGGACGTACGCAAGGAACTCGCCGCGATGCGGCGGGCGAAGCGGGCGGAGCGAGCCGCGTGGGCGGAACGCAGGGAGCGGGCGCGGGAGACCGTCTCCGTGGCCCGCCCCCCGGCCGTCCGGTGGTACGAGCCCTTGCGATGCTGGCCGCCTTCGTCGGGACGGTGCTGTTCAGCCTGATCCTGGCGGGCGTGACCCTGGAGCCCTCGGCGGCTTCGGCCGGCGTGGTGCACAGCTATACCCGCCCGGGCGCCTCGATCAGCCTCTACCTCGACGGCGCGTCCGTTCGGGAAGCCGCCAAACAGCTCGGCGGCAACGTTCTGCTGGGCCTGCCCTTCGGCGTGCTCCTGCCGGTGCTCATTCCGCAAGCGCGCGGGCTGGTGCGGGTGGCGGCGGTGACGGCGGTGGTGATGACCCTGGTGGAACTCATCCAGGGCTCCCTGGTCACCGGACGGGCCTTCGACGTGGACGATGTCCTCCTGAACGTCACCGGCGCCCTTCTCGGCTATCTCGTCCTCGGCCGCCGGAATGGGTCGCGCCGTCCACCCGTGCCGCCGCAACTGGTGTCACCGCCTGACCCGCCGCGGCGACCGCGTCCCTGCCCGCGCTTCCGGCGTGTGCACGCCGCTGGTCGAGCCGACCGCAGAAGGCCCAGGACCCAAGTGATGCGGCGGCACCGCCGGCACCCGGGTGGACGACGCCCCGTCCTCAGGGGCTGCGCCGTCCAGGTGGCACGGTGCGGGGAAACGCCGGGCAACGGCGCACCCCCGCGTGCCGGTGCCGATCACGGGGTACGTGGGGGTCGGCGTCCGACGCGGGGCTCCGGCAGCCCGCGCGCCGCGTACGCGACAGTAACGCCCCGAACGAAAGGGATCACCGTGGCAGAGAAGGAACACCGCAAGCCGAGCCCGCCCTCCGAGGCCCCCGGGGAGAGCGGCGACCGCGCGGCCCGCCGGGAAGCGGAGGACGCCCTCGTCCCCGGCGACGGGGATGGCGAGGTCGGCGACGCACTGAGCCCCAGCACCGCCGCCCAGCGCCGCACGGCCGAACAGGGCGGGGACGGCCACGGCACCGGCAAGAAGCCGACTCGGTAGACGCGTCGACGCCCGCGGGGACCACGGCCCCCGCGGGCGTCGGGCGGGAAGAGCTGCCGCAGCAGCTGCTCCGGCGCGTCAGGCCGCCGCGGCCACCGGGGCCGACAGCGCCGCGACGGCCTGCGCGCGGCTGTCATGGACGTCCAGCGCCTCCGTCACGGCTGCGGCGGCCAGCCTCCGGCGTGCTTCGGGGTCCGCGGCCACGACGGCCAGCGGTACGTCCGCGTACCGGCACATGCGGTGGGCCCGTACGACCGTGCTGACCGCCGCGTCGCTCACCGGAGCTTCGGACAGTTCCAGTACGACGGGCGCGGACCGGTGGGCGGTGAGGCTGCCGTCGATCGCCCACGCGGCGGGGGCCCGCCCTGCTATGTCCAGGTCGGCACGCAGACGGATGATCAGTACACCGCTCTCGGTCACCTCGAAGGGCAGCACGGGCGCTCCTTGTCTCCACGACCACTGTTGTGCAGACGCAGATGCCCACGGGACGCGGCGCTATGCGTGGGGCGGACGCAGCGGAGCACGGGACTGCATGGATGGCCGAGCATCCACGACTGGACGGAGGCCGGCCGGCCGGTGGCCGGAGTCAGCGCGCTGGCGAGTGCCCGCCCGGGGCGGGCTCCGGCCCGTCCCGTTCGACGATCCTCGTCGTGACGGGGTGCCGGCCTCCACCGTGCGGCTGACCGTGCAGAGCTTGTCGTGGGAGCTCTTCACGGCACGGGGCAGGATCGCGCGGGCCCGGTCCCCGCCCTCCCCGTCGGGGAAGCCGACGGTGAAGGCCACCTCCAGGCCCGTCAGCAGGTTGCCGCCCTGCTCGTCCTGGACCTTGTCCCCGCTGACGGAGAGGGAGAACACGATCGGATCCGCATGCCGCGAGGTCGCCACGTCGACATCGGCCGCGGAACAGCCGCCGATCGCGGCGAGCAGCAGTTCCACAGGAGTGAATCCGGTGTCGGCGGGCCACGGACCGAACCGGCCCACGATCGTCGGAAATCGCGATGCGCCGCGATGACGGGGCGTGGCACAGCGCAGGCATGTCCAACGACGTCGCCTATCCCGTCTTCCGTACTCCCGACCTCGCACTCGCCCTGAGCACCGCGCGCCGCCTCATGGAGTTCGGTCGCTGCACGTACTCGCGGGTCTCCGTGGCCGTGGAGCTCTGTTCCGTCGACGAGGTGCGGCGGCTGGGCAAGGAACTGCCCGAAGGATGGTTCCGGGGGCGCGAGGAGTACCACGAGTTCGACGGGGTGCCGTGGGAGGAGCAGCCCGCGCTGGTCGTCGGCGTGCAGGGGCCCGGTCTGCCCACCGACCCGGCCGCATACGAAGGACGGCTGCCGGTGGAGTGTGAGCTGCTCGATCTGTCCGTCGGCAGCATCGAGGACGCCTTCACGGCGGCGATCGGTTCGAACAGGGGCGAGATCAACTGGGATTCGCTGTGCTGGCCGGACGCGCCCGAGGTGGGTTTTCACGGCGAGTCCAAGCACGCTGAGGTGACGCTCCTCTTCAACACGCGCACCCGCGATCTCGATGAGCCCGCCGATGATCACACCGTCCTCGTCCATGTCCGCAGCGTCAGCGTCGACGGCCGCCAGACGAGGGAGCCGTACGCGCAGTGGCTCGCCGAGCAGGCGGGGCTCACGGTCATCGGGCCTGGGCAGCGGTGGTAGAGCAGGCCGGTCACTTCGACCAGTGGCGCTCTGACGCCCGCCGTGTCGGCGGTATCCGAGGCCACACGGTCACGAGGCTGTTCTGTCGTTCTGACGCTCACGGCGGCTGAGCGACGACCAGCGTGCGCAGGAGAGCGAAGGACGCCCGCCCATATGACCGGCGCTTGATCAGTTTGATCCGCGTGACCTGGTGCTTCGACGGCGCCGGAGCTCCAGGGCAGGGTGAGGCCGTTGACGACGGCGGCCCAGTCGTTCTCGAGGAAGGCGGCGAAGCCCCGGATCGGTTGTGGACCTTGGTCGAGGGCTCGAGACATCCAGTTTGTGCGGTCCTGGCCTCGGCGTTCGCGGGCGATAGCACTGAACTCGTGGGCAAGGTCGCGGGCGGTGGCCAGGTCGGGGCAGGCGTCCAGGATACGGTCGAGCTGGTGGCGCTGGCCGTCGGTCAGGGCGTCCGGGTGGCGCATGATCCAGGTGGTGATCCGGCGAGGGCTGGGGATCGGCTGCGGCGGTTCGGGGGTGGCGGTGCCGGCGCGAAGGGTCTCGATGTAATTGGTGACCACGACGCGGCTGCCCTGGTAGCCGCGCTCGCGGATCTCACGGAAGAGAGCCGCGGCGTTCGTCGCGCCGCCGCGGAAGCGGTGTTGCAGGCATAGCTTGAAGCGGTTGATGCTGTGGCCATTGGGGCGGCGCTCGCGAGCCGAGGCGAGGACCTGGTCGAGGTCGGTGGTCAGACACCGTCTTGCGGTCCCGACCCAGACGGGCGGCGATCGCGCTGATCGTCCAGCCGCGTTCGCGCAGCTGGTGAATGTCGGTGTGCCGCTGACGGACGCGGGCCAGCAACTGCCCGTCCGGCGGGTCGCTCGGTTCCGGTGGCCCGATCAGCGCCGCCAGGGACGCGGGGTTCGACGGCTCCTGGGGCTGGTCCGCATCGTCGGCCTCGGCGTCTTTGCGCAGGCAGACGCGGTGCTGATGGGCCGTCCGTTCGACGGCGCAGGCGAGTGAGTGGAGCAGGTGCCAGCTGACCCCCTCTTCCAGCAGCCCAATCCCATGGCGGATCTGCACGCCGACATCGAGCGGTTCATCGCGGCCACCGGGCTCGAGTCGACGATCATCCGGCCGGGGATGTTCGCGTCGAACTCGCTGGTCTGGTGGGCTCCCGCGATCCGGGCCGGCGAAGTCGTCCGGTGGCCTTACGGCGCTGCCGAGTCGGCACGCCGGATCGCATTCGAGGAGGTAACGCCAGACCAGTTCCGAAGCCTGTGCGAGGGTACGGTGCCCAGCTCGGCCGTCGACATGCTGCTCGCCGCGTGGAGTGCGGCGGTCGGACAGCCCGCGTACATCACCACTGCGGTGGCCGACATCCTCGGGACGGCGCCGCGAACGTTTCGCCAGTGGGCCGTTGACCACGCCATCGCGTTCACAGGGGGTTCGTAACCTCGTCCACCGCGACCTGCGCCCCAGGCCGCAGCCCTCAGTCCGCCGTCGCCCCGGCGCTCGCCCCCGGAGGCTGTCGCTGACGAGTTCGCTGTCCATGGCATCGAGGGTGGTCAGCCAGTCGGGGTCGGTGGGGGCGAGGAAGCCCACCTTGGGCATCAGGAGCAGGGAGGCGTCGAGAACGTCGGTGTCGTAGTGCTGGACGAATGCCCGCCGTTCTTCATTCCAGCCGTGATCGACGATCTGCCGCAGGACCGCGTCGCGGGCCTCCAGCCATCGGGTCAGGTCGCCGGCGCGGGAGTGCGCGGTGGCGAGTTTGGCCGCGCGGTCGAAGGCGACCCAGGTCATGAGCCGGCTGTAGGTGAAGTTTGACGGCCGCCACGCGTCTCCCAGATGCCCTCGTCGGGGCGGTCCCAGTGGTCGGTGAGCCAGTCGATGACGCCTGCGAAGGCATGCCAGCCGCGGACAGTGCCGATGTCCTCCGCCTGGACGAAGGCGTAGGCAGCCTCGCCGTAGATGTCGAGCTGGATCTGGTCGGCGGCGGCGTTTCCGGCCCGTACCGGGGCGGAGCGGCGATAGCCCTCCAGGTGGTCCAGCAACTCCTCGGTCAGGTGCGGTTCCCCGTCGACGCGGCACATGATCTCCAGCGGTTCTCCGGAGGCGGTGCCTCCGGCGTCCAGGCGCTCGCGCCGCCACCGGCGGAAGGCGTTCGCCTCCGCGGTGAAGCCGAGGCCGATCAGGGACCGCACCGACATAGAAGCGTCGCGGACCCAGGTGTAGCGGTAGTCCCAGTTGCGCTCCCAGCCGATGTGGTCGGGCAGGCCCATGGTGGCGGCACCGATCGGGGCGCCCGTGGGAGCGTAGGTGAGGAGCTTGAGGGTGATGGCCGAGCGGGTGACCATTTCGTGCCAGCGGCCGCGGTAGCGGGAGGCACGCAGCCAGTCCAGCCAGAACGCGGCGCACGCCTCAAGCTCGGTGCTGACCGTGTGGACGCCGGGGGCCGTCCCCCCTGGCCGCCCGCTCAGCGTGCCCGGCTCGCCGGACTCAGCGGTGAGGACCACGGCGGTGCGCTCCCCAGCATGCAGCGTGGAGCGAGCGGACACCTCCGTGCCGTCCGGATGCCGGGCGATCGTGGTGGTGGCCTGCAGATGCAGATCCGTGCCGGGGCCGCGGAAGAGCACCGACCCGTCGTCGAGACGGGTCAGGTGGTGTGAGGCCCGGCCCTAGTCGAAGCGGGGCCGGCAGATCAGCTCGAACGGCATCCTCCCGCGTACCACCCGCGCCACCCGAATCAGCCGGTGCCTGGCGGACGGCGTCGGCGAGGGGTCGGGCGGCATGAAGTCGACGACTTCACCGACCCCGCTCGGGGCCATGAAACGGGTGATGAGAATGGCAGTGTCGGGAAGGTAGAGCTGTCGGACGGTGACGTCGCGGCCGACATCGGCGGCCAGGCGGCAGAAACCCGCTCGGTCGCTGTCGAGCAGCGAGGCGAACACGCTGGGCGAGTCGAACCTGGGCGTGCACCACCAGTCGGCGGTGCCGTCGACGGCGTTACGGAGAGCTCTTCCGGCTCGGGTAAAGCCGGTGCTCAAGCCCCTCATCAGCGGTCCGCCGATGCCTCCGGACCCGGTGACACCAACCCGGATCATCAGCTGCAACAAGGGGGAACTCATGCCGGACCCGAAGGCCGGAGGCCCCATTGCGGAGCCAATGAAGAACGGGGGAACGGAGCCCGGCTACCCGTCGTTGGGTCTCGCCCCCTACGCTCGTGATCATGACAAAGGGATTCAGCGACCAGTTCCTGCTCGAGGCGGAACGGCATTCCGTTTGGGGCGCCGCTCAGCTCGAGGCACTCATGGAGTTCCTGCCCGAGGCGCCGTGGAGCGCGGACCTGCCGACGTGTTCGTACCGGCAGGGGGAAGTGGAGCTACGGGTCGGTGTCCTTGGGACGTACGACATGAAGGGGGGTACCTGGCTGTGGGGCTGGGCAAATTCGGGCCTCGGCGGGAGTGAGGTCGTGGCGTTGTCCGCTGCCGTGGCACGGTACGGGCAGGCGCACGGGATTCGTGAGTTCACCACGGAGGAACTCGATCTGTCCGGGTTCGACGATCCTCGACGGGCCGCCGAGATGCTTGCCTTCGCGGGGATGGGGGTAGCCAACACTCCCGGGTATATCGGGCAGCCCGCCGGACCCGGCACCCAGGTGTACTTCCTGCCAGACGACCCGAAGGTGCCGAGCGCCCAGCTCGATCCGGTCGCCCTGCCGCGCGTGCTCATGGCCGGGGTCTCACTCATCGGGCGTTCGCCGCGACAGGCCGTCACGGGTTACTTCGAGCACCACGGGGTGCCGCAGCGCGTGGAAGGCGACCGGTTGATCGCCGATCTGCCGACCGGGAACGCCGCCGTTGTCTCCTTCGACGGGATGGGGCGGATCGGCAACATCCGGCTCACGGTCACCGGCTGACCCAAACCGCCCGTCAGGCCGGGGTGAGTTCCTGGGTGAGGACGTGTTCGACCAGGGAGATGAGGACGTCCTTGCCGGATTCGCGGTCGCGGACGTTGGGCGCGGAAATTCAGCTTCCGAGCGCAGCCTTGCGCAGGGATCGCTCCGCGATCCTGGCAGCCGCTGACGCGGGCAGCAGGTCTCCGAAGACGAAGGTCTGGAAAGTGTTGAGACGGCCGTCGACGATCGCCGGGACCCCGGCCGCGCAAGGCGGACATGACGGTGTCCGCTGAGACGGCTGAGCGCCGCAGCCGATGACACCGTCATGCTTCGCGCGCCCCTGGCGACAGGTAGTGCGCCGACGTGGTGACAACCATCGTGCTGCGCTCCGCTTAGGCCGCAGGGCCAACAGGACGTCACCTACCGGGCACCGGTCGGTTGCGTTGATCTCAGCGCGTTCGACGACGACGGCAACTCGTACGACATCCATGCGTGCCACGACTGTCTGCCGTGGCGGCGCACCTCGTACCTGGTTTGGCGAAGGGCTTTCGGCTGCAACGGGGCGGCCGAACTCAGAGTGAGCTCCGCCAAGGTGGCACGCGCGGCCTCCGGCTTCATAAGTAGGTGTTGTTGAACGCTGGCCGTGAGGGGCGTACGGCTGGATGATCTGGGTTGTGGCGTCTGGCGGGGTGGGCCGGCGGTACCGCCGGGAGTGTGGTGATCCGCTTGCGTCGTCGATGGCGACGGAGGCGCTGTTCTGCTCGGTTCGGTGCAGGTCGCGGGTCAGGTCGGTGACGGCCTGGATGAACGCCCGCCGCAACTGCCGGGGCTACGAACGGCTGCCCCAGCACGCCGAAGCCCACCTGAACTGGGCATTCATCACTCTCATGACCCGGCGCGTGGCCCGGAAGGGCCCCCGCGCCGACAGCTGGACGAAGAAGAACCGGCCCGTCGGCTGACTACTCCTCAGCCGACTCTGGCCTCCCTCCCCGCCGAACTGCTGATGCCAGCGCAAGGCACCCAGGTTCTGCCACTGCACCCCGAGTCTGACCTGATCACTCGTCACTCTGATGACCCTGCGCCTGATACGAACTCCGGCAAGTCCAGAAGGCTGCCGGACGGCGGCGACCTGTGCCAAGTGTGTCAACTCCTTGACACAGTTCAACCCTTGGGTAATTGTGTCAGGTAGTTAATACACCTTGTGAGAGGGAAGGGAATCGGCATGCCTGCTGCAAGAACGGAAGGCCCTTGGCGGGCGGGGTTGAATACCCCTGTGCGATGGGCCGGCGCGGCGACCGGTCTGGCTGTCAACGCGCTGGTCACCTTCAGTCCTGAGCCTGATGTGGACCTGCTGTACGGATTTCCCGTGTTCGGTCTGTGTGTCATGGCTGGCGTGCTTGCAGCGGACGTCATCGCACGACCAAGCCCTCGCTGGCTACGAGCAGCCGAAGTGACTCCGCGCCGAATCCGGGACTACGCTCCCCGATCTCTGACGGCTGCATTGGCCGCGCAGGCTGTCGCCTTGCTGGTTCTGCTGATCGTCGCCACCACGACGGCCTCGGCGGACTCTGACGGTCGTTCAGGGCGTGCTGTGTCCGTCACATGTTCGGCGGGCACTTACCTGCTCTCACCCTGGCCGGGCCCGTACTACACCTGGCCGGCTCTCGGCGGTCTCGCCCTCGGTACCGTTGCCTGCGCACTGCTCCTGCGCCGTGTCACCCTACGCTCCGGGAGCGACGATCAACGCCGCATCGACGCCCGGGCGGCTGTCGGTGCATGGGGAGTGCTGGTGAGCGCCCCTCTCTTCGCCGTTTCCTCGGCGATGGCCGTCGGGGTGCTGGGCGTGCCCTGCGGGGGCGCGACGAACGACGTGGCCCTCGCGGGGATGGCTATCGCGGCCCTCATCTCGGCACCGACCGCGGGTCACTGTCTGTGCGTCCTATTGCTGCCGCAGGCCTACCTCAAGGCTCGGCCATGACGACCAACGGCATCAGTATCAGCGTCAACCATGCGTCCCCTGTCCCTCCGTATGAGCAACTCCGCGCACAGCTGGCTGATCTCATCTCCGTCGGTCGGCTGGGTCAGGGGGCCAGGCTGCCGTCCGTGCGCCAGCTTGCCTCCGACCTCGGGCTTGCTAACAACACCGTGGTGCGGGCCTACCGCGAACTCGAAGCCGCAGGCCTTGTCAGGAGTCGCCGAGGCTCTGGTACTCAGGTCATTGCCCCGTCGGCCACCACCGACATCAAGGCGAAGCTGGCGGAGCACGCAAGCAACTACGCGGCTGCCGCCAGACAGCTCAATGCCAGCGACGAGGAAGCCCTCGCCGCGATCCGGCATGCCCTCGCAAGTCGCGACAAGCCGTGACGCAGACAGACCACATGTCGGCGCATCAGGTTGAGAATTAGACACTAAGCGCTATCCGGCGCGCTGCTCATCCAGAGCGCCTGGAGCGTCACTCCTGGAACGGCGCGACAGGGTCAGTCCTTCGGGCCCCCGGGCGGTGGCTCCGGCGGGCGGTCTTCTTTCCGTCCGGCTTCATGCGACTCCGGCGGGAAGCCGCCGCGTGGGGTGCTCGAGCGGGGTGAGGCAGTCCAAGTCGTCGAGGGGCTGGTCCGTGAAGAAGCGCAGGACGAGTTCGCCGACCTCTCGGCGTCGTTCGAGTGCCAGCAGATGGTCGGTGTCGCGGACGAGGGTGAAGATGCTGCCGTCGATGGTGGCAGCGGCCTCACGGCCCAGGCCGGGGCGAGTGAGGGTGTCGTGCTCGCCGGTGAAACAGAGGGCCGGGACGCCGCTCACGCCGCCGTCGGGCAGCCCCGGCCAGTCGAGCACTCGACGGATGGACGCCAGGTGACGCTCGAAGTCCGGTCCCGTGATGGCCGCCATGTCGCGGGCCAGCACGCGGGTGACGGCGGCCCGATTACGCACCGTGCGGTCGGCCGGAGCCATGAGCGCCTCCGCGCTGCGGCGGACATATTCATCGGCGTCCCCCGAGGCGAGCGCGTCCGCCATGGCCCGTAGCCCCTCCAGCCCCTCCGGCGGGTAGACGGAGGCGGCTCCCATAAGGGCAAGGCGGGACAGGCGGCCGGGGGCGCGCTGGGCAAGGTGGTAGGCGACCGGCACTCCGTAGGAGACGGCCAGGAGGTTGACTCGGTCGAGGCCCAGGCGGTCGAGGAGGTCGGTCAGGGCGTCGGCGAGAAAGTCGAACCCGTACGTCGCCGGCAGCTGGTCAGCGTTCCCGGAACCGGGCAGCTCCACACTGATGACCGGAGCGGTTTGCGCCCAAGGCCCTTCCAGCCGCCGGTAGGAGTGCATGTTCTGGAAGGCACCGCCGATCACGACGATCGGCTCCGTGCTGGGGGCGGGGCACTGCACGACACGGCACTGGTAGCCGAAGCCGGAGAATAAGAATCGGTGCACTTGATCGACGGTCACGAGGACGAACTCCAGACGATGTGGACGCTTACCGTGGATCAACGACGTGCCCCTGACATGGTTCTCGCCGCCGGCCCTCGCCCCACACCAACGTGTGGTGCGCTCAGCCCGGCCCGCAAGTGACACGCGTAACGCCCAGGCTGCGACCGAATCCGGCCGCACCGGTCGCGTGGCCGGGTCGTTGTCCTCGTGCATGGCCCGCCCATCCGCAGGCCGCGCACGACGCACACAACCCGCCGGAGCAGACATGTCACAAAATCAGCGGGCAACGGGGACCGACCGCGGTTTCACCGGCTACGCCGAGGACCTCCTGCAGGTCCTGGCGCGGCACCCCGACCGGCCTGCCCTCCTCACCGCTGACCGCAGTCCCGTCTCCGCGGGCGAACTGTCCGCCCTCACCTGCCGTCTGGCACGCGCCATGCGAGCACGCGGGATCGGACCGGGCCAGACAGTGTCCTTGCTCACCGGCAACACACCACTCGCCCTGGCCGCCCGCTATGCGGTACCCCTGGCCGGTGCCCGGCTCGTCTACCTCTATGACGTCATGCCACCCAAGGCCCTTGCACACATCGTCGGCGACGTCGACACGCGCCTGCTGCTCGTCGATTCGAGCCGGCACGCCGACCTGGGCCCCCTGCTGTCCCTGGTCGGCATCCCCGCGGTGGCGTCACTCGGCCCGGTCCCCGGCTGCGAAGATCTCGTCGCCGCAGCTGCCCTCCACGCTCCCGACCCCTTGGGCGGACACGCCGACCCCCACGCCGACTGGTGCATCCGTCACACCAGCGGCACCACCGGTGTCCCCAAAGCCCTGCAGGTCACCCACGGCCAGTACAAGCGCTGCCTCAACAGCCTGCACGTCGATGCAGGCGATCCGCCGCGGTTTCTCGCCAACACCCCGCTGTCCCACGTCGCCGGCCTGTGCGCCGACGTGACGCTCCTGCAGGGCGGCAGCGTGGTCCTGGAGCCCGCCTTCGACGCCGGCGCGACCCTGGCCGCAGTGGAACGCGAAAGCGTCACCCACCTGTGGCTACTCCCGCCGCTGCTGCACCAGCTGCTCGATCACCCGTCCCTGGCCACCACGGACGTCTCCAGCATCAAGCGCATCACCTACGGCGGCAGTCCCGCGTCAGCCGCCCGGCTCGACCGCGCCGCAGAAGTCTTCGGGCCCGTACTGCACAGCTGGTACGGGCAGAGCGAGACCCTCGGCCTCACCGAGGTCCGGCCCGAAGAACACCTCCTGGTCGGCCACCATGGCCAGATCACCGTGGGCCGTCCCATGCCCGAAGTCGCACTCGTCATCCGTGACGCCAACGGCCTGCCTCTTCCCGCGGGCCACCAAGGCGAGATCTACGCCCGCTCCCCCGGAATGATGCGCGGCTACTGGAAGCAGCCGGAACTCACCGCTCAGACCATGCGGGACGGCTGGGTCCGCACCGGAGACATCGGATACCTTGACGACAACGGCTACCTCTTCCTCGTGGGGCGCTCCAACGACCTCATCAAGGTTCCCGGCGGCGGCATCTACCCCAGCGAGATCGAAGCCGTATTGCTGACCCACCCGGCCATTGCACAGTGCGCCGTCTTCGGCGTCTGCGACGAAGACGCGGCCGAACACATCCACGCCGCCATCGTGCCAGCCCAAGAGCACCGGATCACCCCCGAAGAAGTCCGCGCCCACATCACCACCCAGCTCACCCGCGCATACGCACCCAGCACCATCCACTTCGTCGCGGACATCCCACGCACCGCCATCGGCAAACCGGACAAGAACCAGCTTCGAAGCCAGCTCACCTGACAGCACCCCATCGGCGCCAGCAGCGCGCACCCCCTTGAGGGACCGCTTCCCCGGCCAGAACAACTCCTGAGCACCGAGCAGACCTGTAAGGCGTTGGAGGGCGACCGGACCGTCGAGTGACCGTTTATCCCCTCTACGGTGTGCGCGGTTCGTCACCTCACCGGTGGTCTCGACTGGACCCCGCCACGCGTTCGTGGCCCCCACGTTCACGCTCTGGCCTGGGAGCCATGGACATCCTCGCTGTCGAGACGGTGTGGCTACGGGACGGGTGTGAAGATGACCGCGGTCTCGGCGCAGTCGCCGTGGGCGAAGACGGCGAGGGCGTCCATCTCGGAGGGGTCGGCCGTCAGCCCCCAACGCAGCTTTGTAGCCACTGACTGCGTAGGTGAGACCGGAGAGCGCTTGTAGGCGGTTTCGGAGAGCGGTTTGGGTCTTTAAGCCTCTGGAATGTTGCTGAGAACTGGCAGCAGGCAGTTGCGTCGGAACCTGAGTGACGTCAAGCAAATGTTGACCGTAGGCTCTCGGCGAAAGGCAGGTGCAATGGACATCACGGTGCAGTGGATCAAGACGTCCTGGACGAAGCAGTCTCGGGGCGGGGAGGCCGCTGCCCGCAGGAACGCGGCGCCGGTCTGCTTCTCGTTGCCTCAGGTGCCCCCTGGGTTTGCCCACTTCGTCCAGATGTCCGAGCGTGACGGCTTCGAGCTGCGTTCGAGCCAGAAGGACCTTCGCGAGATCGGTGTCAGCCTGCGGGACGAAGGCGATCGGCTCCGAGTGCTAGCTCGTGTGGAGCCGCTCTTCGGCTTGCCTCCTCGGCCGCGCAGGCCGCCGGCAGTTCGACTGCTTCCCGGGCAGTGGGTCCGCTGGCAGTTGAACTACCGGTTCACCAGCGCCCTGGGAATCCGCGGGTGGTCGTACTGGCTCGACACGTTCAACATCGCTTATGGCCCCGTCGACCGGGATGTCTTCCTGTCGGAGCCGACCCTGATCGTCGATGAGTGCGGGCCAGTTCGATAGAGCAGGCGGACTGCGCTCAGACGGCTGCTCTTTCCGCTTGGGCGCGGGTGGTGGCGAGGCGGTAGGAGTCGGTGCCGGTTTCGATGATGTTGCCGCCGAAGGTGAGGCGGTCGACGATGGCCGCGCAGAGGCGGGGGTCTGTGAACATCTTGGTCCAGCCCGAGAAGGACTCGATGGAGGCGATGGCGACGCTGTTTTCTCCTCGCGCTCGGTAAGGACCTGGAAGAGTAGTTCGGCGCCGCGGCGGTCGAGTTCCATGTAGCCCAGCTCGTCGATGCAGAGCAGGTCGACGCGGCCGTAGCGGGCGATGGTCTTGGTCAGCTGCTTCTCGTCGGCGGCCTCGACGAGCTCGTTGACCAGCTTCGTCGCCAGGACGTACTTGACCCGAAAGCCGGCCATCGCGGCTTCGGTGCCCAGTGCGATCAGCAGGTGGGACTTGCCGGTGCCGGAGTCGCCGATGAGGCAGAGCGGCAGGCCCTTCTTGTCATAGGCCGCTGCGATGATTTCTGGGTGACTCCTGACTCCCTCGTCTTCAAGCAGCTCACGCTGCCCGGTGATGCCAGCCCCGAGCTCCGACGCGCTCTCGCCGAGTGCTGGGTCGAGGTCACCAACGCAGGCGGCGCCGCAGGTTTCCCGTTCCCGCCCGTCGACGCGGCCACGGTGACGCCGGCCCTCGATCGCATAGTCGATCAGCTCTCCCCCGACACCAGCCGAATCCTCACGGCGACCATGAACGGAGAACTCGCAGGCTGGCTCAACGTCCGCCGCGACCGGTTCCAGCTGATCGCGCACTGGGGAACCCTCCACCACGTCCAGACCCGAACTGCCCTACGAGGACTGGGCATCGGACGGGCTCTCATGGCAGAGGTGCACAGAGTCGCAAGGGACGAGATGGGTCTGGAACAGCTGCACCTCGCCGCCCGCGGCGGCGTTGGCCTCGAGGACTTCTACGGGCAACTCGGCTGGAAGGAGATCGGCCGATGGCCTGCCGCCCTCCGCCTCAGCGCAGGCGACGATCGCGACGAGATCCTCATGCTCCTCGCCCCGCTCTGAGCTGCTCCAACTTCAGAAACAGCTTGTGAAAGAGCATTCTGCCCCATGAGGCGTGTTTGGTGGCGTTCTGGGTGGCCGACCGGCTCGGGGTGGCTGGGGCAGCCGGTCACGGACATCCGTGGCCGATGATGACGATCGTGGGTGCGTTTCGGTTCCTTCGCTCCTGTCTGATCTCAAGGCGCCCCCCCTCACCCCCGTTTGCGCCCTGTAACCGAGGGGCCTGTCGGCGGTACTACCGGAACATGCGCCAACGACAGCGGCCGTATCCGAGTGACTTGCCCGATGCCCGGTGGGAGTTGATGGAGCCCGTTCTGTCGACCTGGCAGGCCGAACGACGAGGCAATGACCTGGACGTAGGCCGGCCGCCCGAGCACGATCTGCGGCGGATCATGGATGCCGTCCTCTACGTCGACCGCACCGGCATCCCGTGGAGGTACCTGCCGCACGACTTCGCGCCGTGAGAGACGGTCTACGGGTACTTCGCCGCCTGGCAGAAGGACGGCGCCTTCGACCAACTCAACGGCGTGCTGGGGCGACTGGTCCGGGAAGCCGAGGGCCACGACGCCGAACCGAGCGCGTGCGTGCTGGACGCGCAGCGCCCGCTGATCGCCCTCCAGCCGGATCGCTTCGAGCCGTGCGGGGTGCTCTTACACCGTCTCGGGCTTGGGGACGCCCTGGCGCCTCAGCTTGCTGAGCTGCGTGTTCAGCAGCCGCTCCGCAGCGAAGTCGGGAGGAGGGCGGCAGGCGGAGAGCGTCCAGCAGGGCGAACCGATGCAGTCCACGGCCGCCCGGACGCTCTCGCCGTAGGCGACGGCGGTATGAACCGCGCCGCTGTGGGAGACGCGCGCGACCGCCAGCGGGATCAACGCCTACAGGAGCCACCAACCCGAGGCGCCCAGAAGGCCCGCGGTCACCGAAGCCGTGGCGGCCATGATCACCGCGAGGCGGGCGGCGACGTCCATGTTGTCCCGCCGGTCGTCGACGGTCCGCCTGGTGTCCGCGGGGAACAGCGGGTAGAGGCGCGGCCAGGCGACGAGGGCGTCGAGGCAATAGGGCTCCCCCGCGCCGGTCTCGGTGGCTGCCAGCACATGCCGAGAGCAGTGGGCCGCAGCACGGCCGCACGCGGGAACAGGCGCCGCAGCCGGGTACCGGCCTGGCCCGCCGCCTGGAACCGGGCCCCGGTGACCTCACCGGACGGCAGCTCCTCATCGGCGGCCTGGCGGGCGCGGCGGCCTGCCTGCCGCCTCCGCGACAGGTCCGCCGCGCGCCGCGAAGACCAGCCGTCCTCCAGGACGCGTTCCAGCGCGAGTTGCAGAGGATGTCCGAGGGTCGCCAGCAGGGTCATGGCCAGCGCCAGATGGAGGAGCTCGCCTACCCCCGGATGTCCCGCGGAGTACGGCCCCGGCACGCTCACGGGGTTGGTCGAAGCAGAGCGGGATCGGCGATGCCGCGCCGGCAGGCACGGTTCATTCGCCCGTGGTGCCCTCGGCCTCCCAGCGAAGCAGTTCTCCTGGCTGGCACTCGAGCACCTCGCAGAGCGCGGCGAGCGTCGAAAAGCGCACCGCCTTGGCGCGGCCGTTCTTGAGTACCGCCAGGTTGGCGGGCGTGATCCCGACGCGGTCTGCGAGTTCGCCCACGGACATCTTCCGCCTGGCCAGCATCACGTCGATGTCGACGGCGATCGGCATCAGATCACCTCGTCCAACTCAGCTTGCATCTGAGCCGCTTCGACGTCACGGGCGACGGCCTGGGCGAGCAGCATCCGCAGCACGAGCACGATGAGCGCGACTCCCAGGATGGCCACGCCGATCCCGCCCATGATGAGGGTGACGCCCGGGTCGTCCCGCTGGCCGGGCGCATTGATGGCTGTGACCGTGAACCACACGAGAGCAGCCGCAACGATCGCGCCGATGATGCCGTCCACGTACCGGAAAGCGGCGTGGGAGAACACGGTTCCGCGTCGCACCATCGTTACCAGTCGCCATACACAGACCAGGGCGACCTGGGCCGTCCCGATGCCCAGGATCGTGATCACGCGCAGGGGGGTCAAGGGGAGCGACCCGTCCTCGGGGTCACTCCCACTGGTCAACGCCCACACCATCGATGCCTGCACGAACACCGTGCCGGTGAGCACCACCACGAGCACGGCGCGCAGCGCGCGCACTGTCAGCTTTCCCATGCCCCATCCTCCCATCGAGCCACGATGGGAATCTATCGAATATCGATAGGTGAAAACAAGGGCTGTGTGGGAGGGCGGGCGGCGGACTCGCACCATGGTGGGATGCCGCCGCACCCACCTGAGCTCAAGGCTCGCTAGGAGCTCTGCACGCTGAGCGCCGGTGGGCGACGCTTCCGGCCGCCGGGCGGCGTCCCGAAGCGCGTCTTGGGTAAAAGGAGCAGTGGCGCTGACGCCGGCTGCGAGGGTGCGGATGTCTGGCTGCCTCGGCCTCAGAGGCAGGGTGCCACGAGCTCTTCGATTCCGATGCGCTCCCGCGCGCTGCTGCAGGCGGTGACAGCTCGACATCGCTCTGCCGACTTTGCCCGAGCCCCGCACTGCGGCGCACGCGGACGTCGGGCGGCCGTCGTATGACCGTTCGGAGGCGTGCACTACCGGGGAAGGCGCGGGTTCCGGCTGCTGATCCCCGGTCTCGGCTTCGGCCTACGTCTACTCGGTGGACTGCTCGGCGGCCTCGCGTTCGCCGACACTGACCAGTCCTGTTTCGTAGGCGACGATGACGGCCTGGACACGGTCGCGGAGTCCGAGTTTGCCGAGGATGCGGGCGACGTGCGTCTTGACGGTCGCCTCGGCGAGGTGGAGGCGGGCGGCGAGTTCGGCGTTGCTCAGTCCTCGGGCCAGCAGGCCCAGGACCTCCAGTTCACGCGGGGTGAGCGAGGCGAGGTCGCGGTGGAGGGCGGCGGTGTCGCTGCCTCGCCGAGTGAACCGCTGCACGAGACGGCGGGTGATGGCGGGCGCGAGGAGAGCGTCGCCGGTACGGACTGTACGGACGGCCGCGGTCAGCTGCTCGGGGGTGACGTCCTTGAGGAGGAAGCCGCTGGCCCCGGCGGACAGCGCCGCGTAGACGTACCGGTCCAGGTCGAAAGTGGTCAGGATGATCACGCGCGGCTCGCCGGAAGTGCCGGTGATGCGGCGGGTGGCCTCCAGGCCGTCCATCGCGGGCATCCGAACATCCATCAGAACCACGTCGGGGCGGGTGCGGTTGACCGCCTCGACCGCTTCGAGGCCGTTGGTCGCCTCAGCTACGACATCGATGCCGTCGGCACCGAGGATCATCCGGAACCCGGTGCGGACCAGGGTCTGGTCGTCGGCGAGGAGCACACGCGGCGGTTCGGTCACGGTGTCTCCAAGGGGATCAGGGCTTCCACACGGTAACCGCCAGTGAGTCGCCGGCCGGTGTTCAGGGTTCCGTCGTAGACGGCGAGACGCTCGCGCAGGCCGATCAGGCCCCGACCACTTCCGGTACCCGCGCCCCGGTATCCGCCGGTGTCGGTGACCTCCACCCGCAGTTGACGCGGGCCGTAATCGACGGTGACGGCAGCGGTGGCGCCCGACGCGTGCTTCACCGTGTTGGTCAGGCCCTCCTGGACAACGCGATAGGCGGCGAGTTCGAGGCCAGGGGGAAGGGGACGGGGCGGTCCTGTCACGGTCAGGTCGACGCGCAGTCCGGCGTCCCGCACCCGCCCGATGAGCGTCTCCAACTGGTCAAGGCCCGGCTGCGGGGCCAGCTCAACCCCCCTGTCCATGTCCGTGCCCTCTTCCCGGTCATCCATGGTGAGCAGGCCCATGACGTGGCGCAGTTCGGTCATGGCCGCCCGGCCCGCCGCCTCTACGGCCAGCAGTGCCTCGCCGGCCTGCTCGGGGGAGGTTTTCATGATCTTGCGGGCGGCGCCCGCCTGGATGACCATCACGCTGACGTTGTGCGTGACGACGTCGTGCAGTTCGCGGGCGATCCTGGCCCGCTCATGGTCGACGGCCCGGCGCAGGACCTCGGCCTGCTCGCGCTCCAGGGCGGAGAGCCGGGTGCGGCCTTCGTCGGTCCGGAGTTTCCAGGTACGCAGGCCGATGGCGGCCACGGCCATCGGGGCCAGGATCAGCAGGGCGATGTATTCGTTGGGGACGATCGGTGTCACCGAGTTCCCCGAGGTGCCGACCAGGAAGACCGACACCGGCAGCGCAGCCAGGGTGGCCGTCCGGTAGGGGCTGTAGACGGCGGCGCTGTACACGGCGATGACGAACGCGTAGAAGGTCAGCCTCATCACGTTGTGCGGTGTCGCCAGTGTCGCTGCCGTCACGACGCACAGCACGGCGAGCGGGTAGCGGCGGCGCAGTGCCAGGGCACCGGAGGCGGCGGCCGCGAGGGTCACCATGAAGGCCAGGCCGCCGGGGCCGGACGGGCGCGGGAGGGCCACCTCCACACCAGGCGCGACCTCCCGCAGCACGACGTTGCCGACGTTGTCGATGCCGTAGTGGACGGTGGCGATTCCGAGTGCGAGTGCCATCAGCACGTCGAACTGCCAGGCGCGCCGGGCGGGCCGCAGCGGTGGACCGCTCGGAATCCTGTCGCGGACCGCCCTGAGGGTGGCTTTCCGCAGCCGCACCAGCGTCGTACGTACGTTCATCACCGGCTCATTGTCGCTGCGGCCCGGGCCTGTGGAGTCCAACTCGGAGGTCGTTCCCACTGGGCCGGATACATCGCCCGCCTACATCGCAGGGATGACGTTTCCGGTGCTCATCCCAGCGCGGTACCGCAAGGGGTCCGGGCGGGCGACGCGGTGGGCCGGGTCCGCTCCTAGCGTTCACACAGCGCCCACAGCCCACTGACCGTACGCAAGGAGCCCTTTCATGACCATGCCGGTGATCGAACTGAGCGGGGTGAGCCGCCGATACGACGACGGCCCGGCCGCCCTTCACCAGGCGTCGCTGACCGTGCAGCGCGGCGAGGCCGTCGCGATCCTCGGCCCTTCCGGCAGCGGCAAGTCCACGCTGCTCAATCTGATCGCGGGCCTGGACCGGCCGGACACGGGGGCCGTCACCGTGGACGGGGTGCGCGTGGACAAGCTGGGCGAGTCCGGCTCCGCCCTCTACCGGCGCTCGAAGATCGGCATGGTCTTCCAGTTCTTCAACCTGCTCGACGATCTGACCGTCGCCGACAACGTCGTTCTGCCGGCCCGCCTCGCGGGCGTGGCACGTGCCGAGGCAAGTCGGCGGGCGGCGGAGCTCCTGGAGAACCTCGGTATCGACCGGCACGCCCACGCGTATCCGGGGCGGCTGTCCGGCGGCGAGCGCCAGCGCGTCGCGGTGGCCCGGGCGCTGATGAACCGGCCACCAGTGCTGCTGGCCGACGAGCCGACCGGCGCCCTGGACACGGCCGCCGGACAGGAGGTCAGCAGGCTGCTCACGGAACTCAACGCCGACGGCCAGACCATCGTCGTGGTCACTCACGACCTGTCCCTCGCGCGTTCCTGCACGCGGCGCACGGTCAAGATCGCCGACGGCCGGATCACCGAGGACGTCCCGTCGCAGGCGATCGCCCCGGAGGCCGTCCGTTGAGCGTGCTCGCCAGAGTGGTGCGCTCGGGGGCGGGACGACGGCGGGTGCAGACGCTGGTGATCGGGCTCGCCACGATGATGGCAGTGGCCGCCTCCGTCCTGGGCGGCTCGCTGCTGGTGGTCTCCAGCGCACCCTTCGACGACGCCTTCGCCCAGCAACGTGGCGCGCATCTGTCCGTCGATTTCGACGCGGGCAAGGTGAGTGCCGGGCAACTGGCGAAGTCCAAGGACACCGCGGGGGTGAGCGGTTCGGCCGGACCGTTCCGCACGGCGGCCGTCACCCCCCCGGGCGAACGAGGCGGGCCCCGGCTGGCCGATGACCGTGGTCGGCCGTTCCGATCCCGGACGGGACGTGGACAAGGTGGCGCTGGTCGACGGGCGGTGGGCCACCCGTTCCGGCGAGATCGTGCTGTCCGCCGACTCCTCGCTCATCCCGACCCTGGGCAGGCGGGTCACCTTCACTCATCTGCCCGACGAACCGACCCTCACGGTCGTCGGGGTCGCCCGCTCGGTCACGCGGACCGCCGACGCCTGGGTCGTTCCGGCCCAGATGCCGGCGCTCACCGCACCCGGCAGCGGCGGCTACCAGATGCTCTACCGCTTCACGAACGCGGGCACCGCCGCGCAGATCACCGCGGGCGGCAAAGCCGTGACGCGGTCCCTGGCACCGGGGGCGGCCGCCGGCAAACAGTCCTGGCTCACCGTCAAGAAGGACGCCGAGCGCGACACCGCCCTCTACGTCCCGTTCCTCGTCGCGTTCGGCGCCCTGGGCCTGGTCATGTCGGCGCTCATCGTCGGCAACGTCGTCGCGTCAGCCGTGGGCACGGGAACGCACCGCATCGGGATCCTCAAGGCCATCGGCTTCACCCCTGCCCAGGTCGTACGCGGCTACATCGGCCAGGCACTGATCCCGGCCGGCGTCGGCACGGCCCTCGGCGTCCTCGCCGGCCACCTGCTGGCCATCCCTGTGATGGCCGAGACCGAGGAGATCTACGGTTCCTCGTCCCTGGCCATCGCTCCCTGGGTCGACCTGGCGGTGATCGCCGGGGTGCTCGGCCTGGTGGCGGCCACCGCGTGGGCCAGTGCCTGGCGGGCCGGGCGGCTGCGTACGGTCGACGCGCTCGCCGTCGGGCGTACCGCTTCGGCGGGGCGCGGCCGGTGGGCGGCCCGCCTGGCCGGAAGGCTGCCGCTGCCGCGGCCGGTGGCCCTGGGCCTGGCCCGACCCTTCGCGCGGCCCGCCCGCGCGCTCGCCATGGGCACGGCGATCCTGTTCGGCGCCATCGCTGTCACGTTCACCGCGGGAATGGGCGCCACGCTCGGCAAGGTGATGGACGCCAAGGCCCACGACGTCGCCGATGTCACCGTGCCCGCGCCCATGCCGGACTTCGGACCCCAGCCCCATGGCGGCAATAAGCAGCCCAAGGCCGACCCTGCCGCGGTTGCGGAGACCGTCGAGTCCGCCCCCGGAACCGGCGAGTACTACCGCGCCTCGACGGTGCGCTCGACCGTGTCCGGCCTGACCGGCACCGTCGACGTGGTCGCCTTCACCGGCGACGCCTCCTGGGGTGGCTACACGATGGTCGCGGGCCGCTGGATCGACAGGCCCGGCGAGGCCGTGGTCCCTACCCCCTTCCTGACCGCCACCGGCACCCGTGTCGGCGACAGCATCACCCTGAACGGCCTGGCCGAGCCGGTCACGGTCCAGGTCGTCGGCGAAGTCCTCGACCCCCGCAATTCCGGCATGCAGGTTTTCACCGACGCCGCGACCCTCACCGCCGCACATCCGGACCTGACAGATACGAGCCATCACATCGCGGTCGCGTCAGGCACCGACGTCTCCGCCTACGTCACCGCGCTCAACAAGGACCTGGCGCCGCTGGGGGCCACCGCTCAGGCCGGCGGACTCGACGCCGGCGGCGACATGGTCGTCACGCTCAACGCGCTCTCCGCGATGCTCACGCTGATGCTCGTCGCCGTCGCCGCGCTCGGCGTGCTCAACGGCGTGCTGCTCGATACCCGCGAGCGGGTGCGGGAGATCGGTGTCCACAAGGCGCTTGGCATGACCCCACGACAGACCATCGCGATGGTCCTCACCTCGGTCGTCGTGACCGGCCTGGCCGCGGGCGCCGTGGGTGTGCCGCTGGGAGTGGCCCTTCACGGCCGGGTCCTGCCCGCCATGGGTGACAGCGTGGGACTGCGGCTGCCCGATTCCGTCCTCGCCGTCTACCACGGCCCGGTACTCATCCCGCTTGCCCTCGGTGGCCTGCTCATCGCCACTCTGGGCGCACTCCTGCCCGCCGGCTGGGCCGCCAGGACCCGAACCGCCACGGCCCTGCGCACCGAATAGAAGGTCAGGCTCAGAGCTCGTGCCTCCGACTCCCACCGCACGGAGCGGTGGGCGTCCGTTGGCTGATCACTGCAACTGGGCCCCGGAGCCTTGTCTCTGACCCCAGCCGCAAAGTAGTGGCGCGCTACTAGAGCGTTCCCCCGCAGACGCGGAGGATCTTGGCGATGCGGCCAGGTCACTCCGTACCGGCGGGTGAATCCGTTTTGGCGTGCCCCGGCGCCCCCGCGCGCCCGCGACCGTAGGCCGCTGGCGGAACGCGCTCCCCCGGTCGGCCGGCTGTCAGCCACGAAGGTGTCCTCGAAGGGGACGGGCGGGCGCGGCATCCGTGGCCGAGCGGGAGATCGATTCTGCAGTCGTCCGACGACCCACTCTGGCGGAGTGGGCGAGGAGCACGTCCGGCGCGTGCCGGGGCTCGGATCGGCAGGCGGGTCCCGGCTGCCCTTTCAGTGGTTCGACGTTTCCTCGTCCGCCCGGCGGAGCGCGTGCGTGAGCTCGACCCGGGAGCGGACGCCCAGCCGGGCGAAGACGTTCCGTAGATGGTGGTCGACCGTCCGCGGGCTGATGGAGAGCCGGTCCGCGATCTCCCGGTTGGTCGCGCCCTCGGCGGCGAACCGCGCGATGCGCTGCTGCTGCGGAGTCAGGCCGTCCGCCGACACCGGCGAGCGGGGACCGCCGATCGCTCCGCCGGTGGCACGGAGTTCCGCCCTGGCCTGGTCGGCCCAGATCCCGGCGCCCGCCCGCTCGAAGGTGACCAGCGCGTCGCTCAGCCGAGCCCGTGCCTCCAGCGGGCGCCTGCGTCGCCGGAGCCATTTGCCGTACGACAGGAGGGTCCGGGCGCGCTCGAAATCGCTGCCGGACTCGTCGTGGTGGCGCATCGCCTCCCCGTACCAGTACGCGGCCTCCTCCAGCTTCTCCGGGTCCGCCAGCACCGCCCGGCAGCGGGCCAGTTGAGCCGGGGCATGGGGGTCCACCCCTCCGGCTGCCCAGAGGGCGAACTCCTCCGCCGCGGCCCGTGCCTCGCCCGTCCGGCCTGCGGCTTCGGCCGCCTCGACGTAGCAGGGCACGGCCAGCATCCGCAGGGCGAAGTGACCGCTCCGGGGCCCCGGACCCACGAGTTGGGCGAGCCGGGCCGACGCCTGCGCCGCGAGGCCCCGGGCCAGGTCCGCGCGGGCAAGTGCCCATTCCGCGAGGGTGATCGCCTGCGCGAGTCCGTGCGGCCGGGCGCGTTCGAGGGCCTTCCGCGCGTGTTCCTCGACCGCGTCCGGGTGGCCGGTGACCGACGCGACCAGGGCGAGTACGGCGTGCTGGTGCGCCGCCATGTTGCGCTGCCCGGTGAGCAGGGACGCCTGGAGGGCCTCACGGGCGTGCGCCCCCGCGCGCGCGTGGCGGCCGGCCCTGAGTTCGGCGTAGGCGAGGTACTCCAGTACGCGCGGCAGGAGGGCCGTACGGCGCTCCGCCCTCACCACCGCCAGAGCGCGGGCGTGCACCCGGGCCGCCGACGCCATGTCCCCGAGCACCAGGGCGGCGGAACCGGCCCGGAGCAGGATCCTGGGGTCGTCGGCCTCCCCGTCGTGCGCCACCACACGCGCCAGCGGCGCACGCGCCTCGGGCAGCCGGGCGGCGAGTGCCGCGCGCATGCCTTCGAGGAAGTCTCGCTCGGTTCGCGTCGATTCGTACGTGTGGGGCTTCCCGGCCTCGGCGGTCCCGGGGCGGACGTGCGAGCGACCGTCCGGGCGGCTGCCGTAGTCGGAGCCGGGATCAGCTTCGATGTCGGCCTCGGCGTCGCCGAGGGCGATCAGGCACGCCACGGGGTCCCCGGCCGCCCAGGCGGCCTCCATGGCGAGGAGGCGAGCGTCCGCGGCCTCGGCCGGCGCTTCGGCCTCCAGAAGCGCGGCTGCCAGGAGCAGCGCCTGGTGGGCGTCGGCGACCGGCCCGTCGGCGAGCGCGGTGAGTCCGCGCGCGAGCTCGGCGCGCCCCCGGACCACATCGGTGCGCGCGTGGACGCCTTCGGCGGCGCGGAAGCGGTCCGCCCGGTGCCGCAGGCCGGGGAGCAGCGGGAACGCCTGCGTAGCCGCTGCCCGTACCCTGCCGTCGCGGCCATCGCTCGCGCCCGGGGTGCGGGAGGCGGGCACCGTCCCACTCACGGCGGAGGCACGCTCGGGGTACACGTCCCGCTTCGAGCGGGGCGGCTCGGCCTGTCGGGCAGCGCCGCCCGATGGAGCGTCCTGGCGGTGCGGTAAGGAGCCGGGGGGCGGCGGCGCGGCGCTGTCCTGCGGCACGGTGAACAGCGCGCGGGTCGAACGCCTCCACGCCACGGGCGTCGTGGCGAGCACGGCCCGCCGCAGGAACGGGTCGGCGAAGCGGAGGGCCGTACGTGTTCCCCTCAGCAGACCGTCCGCGATCAGGCTGTCGAGCGCCTCGGGCGAGGTACGGGCGGCGCGGGCGGCGGCGAGGACGGCGGAGGCTTCGACAGGGCGTCCCCGCGGGTCCGAACCCCATGGTTCGGGGGCGGATCCGTTCCCATCCGGCCACCCGGGTCCAGGCATCTGCGCCCCGGGCATCTGCGTCCCGAACCCGTCCGGCATCGAACCATCCCACGCCGGACCATTCCACCCCCACCCGTCCGGCACCGAACCGTCCCACCACGAGGCGTCCGGGCCCATCTCGTGCGCCCCCGGCCCCTGCGCCCCCGGCTTCCGCAGCCCCGACCCGCCCCAAGCCGAACCGCCCCGTAACGACGTCCCCCTCGACACCTCGGCACCCCGTCCCACCTCCCCCTGACGTACCTCCGGCGGGCCGTCGCCGGCCACCGCGACGAGAGCGAGCAGGCGCCTGCACTCCACCGGCAGTGACTCCAGGAGCTTGCCGTAGACGTCGACGAGCACGCTCCCGTCGGTCAACGAGCACGGCAACGGTTCCGCGCCCGCGAGCTGAGCCCGGGACAGGCGCCGGGTCGCCGCTGCCAGGATGCCCGGGTGGCCCGCCGCCTCCAGGAGCAGCCGTTCCCGTACGGGTTCCGCCGCGGGCACCGGGCACAGGTCGTCCAGCAGGGCACTCGCCCCGGCCCGATCGAGGCGTTGGAGTCGCAGAACCGTCGCCCCCCGTACGGCGGGTGGGCGGTGATGCCGGGCGAACGAGACGATCCAGCCGACCCCCGGAAGGCCGCCACCGGGCCTCCACGCCGAGGCGAGAGCGGCACGGGAGTGCGCGTCCCACAGGTGGTAGTCGTCGACGCAGAGCAGCAGACGCCGTCCGGCCGAGAGCCGGGAGAGCGCCTTGGCGAGGCCGTCCGGGCCCCGCGCCGCCCGCAGCGCGTGCCGCACCTCGGCAGGCGCGCTCCCGAACGCCGACAGCAACGCCCGCACACCGCTCCACGGAACGCGCTTGCCGGGCGGCGCGGGCACCAGGTGCGCCGCGCCGTGGAAGTCCCGGACGGCGTGGGCGAGGAGCGCCGTGCGCCCCATGCCAGGGCTGCCGGTGATCAGGAGAACTCCGCCGGAACCCGCGTACACACGGGCCGAAAGGGCGGCCACGGCGGCGAGTTCGGTCCTTCGGTCGTGCAGCCGCGGAGAAGCGGCCGCGCCCGTCCCTCCGCTCACGGGCGTCACGTTACTGCCCCGTAGGTTTCCACGGAAGAGCCTGCGTCCCCGTCGGTACGGCCCAGGGCCAGACGTCTTGTGGGTACAAGGCCGGGCTCCGACAACCGGGTTGGGACACGGCCCAGTTGCGGGGGCCAGACCCTGTGGGCGCGCACAAGGGCCTGGCCCCGGCACCCCGGGCACACAGGGGTCAGATGCCGGGAACGGGGGTGGCACCCCGATCAGGGATCCCGGGAGCCGGCGCGCTCAGAGCAGCCCCACCTCCCACCCCCCGTCCGGCGGGGATCGGAGCCCCCGTCTCCAGTCCGCCCCCGGCCAGGGTCAGGAGCCGTGCGGGCAGGTCCCGCGATACTCCTCGATCGTCAGGCTCGGGCGCGGGATCGGGCAGAGGAACTGCTCGTAGCGGGTGTCGTTGTCGATGAAACGCTTGAGCCAGGAGACGCTGTACTTCGCGATCGTCGTGTTGGAGCTGTTCGGCGTGAAGTGGCTGGCGTTGTTGAGCTCCAGGTACGCCTTGTCGAGAGAGCTCGGAAGGTTCTCGTAGAACGGCTCCGAGTGGGTGGCGACCGGTGCGACGGTGTCGCCGTCCGCGCCGATGACGAGTGTCGGTGTCGCGATCTCGGGCCAGGTCTTGTCCGTGTTCCAGCCGGTAAGCGGGATGGCGGCCTGCAGGGACGGCCGGCTCTTGGCCGCCTCCAGACTGCCGCCGCCGCCCATCGAGTGCCCCATCACACCGAGGCGGGTGCTGTCGATGCGCCCCCGGACCGCGCTGCGCCCGGTCAGGTAGTCGAGCGCGGCGAGGAGCTGCCGGCCCCGGCTCGCGGGCTGGTCCATCGTCGTGATGGTGTCGATGGTGAAGACGACGAAGCCCTGGGAGGCCAGGCGCGGCCCGAGCCAGGCGATCGACGACTGGCTCGCGGTGAAGCCGGGCGAGATCGCCACCGCACCGAACGTGCCGTCGGCGGTCGACGTGGGGTAGTAGATGGTGCCACCGCCGAAGCCGGTGACCGCCAGGGAGGAGACGCTGGTCTCGGCGACGGAGTACGGGCCACGCAGGGCCTCGATGCTCGCGGTGGTCGGAGCCGGGCCCCTCTCGTACGGGTTGTCGGCGGCCTGGGCACCAGGAGCGCTGAGCATGGTGAGACAGCAGACGGCGGCGGCTGCCGCTGCGGCAAAGTGTCGTTTCACGACGGAGTCGTCCTCTCGTGTCGTGTACGGCTCCGGCCGGCGTGGGGGCCGTCGCGGAGCCGTGGAATGACTGGTTCGGCCAATGTCCGGGCACCGGGCGCTCGAGGCATCGGCAGAATCGCCGGTTACGGGCCGGCGGTCGGTGCGGACGTCGGCCGTCGGTGGCGGCCGGCGGTCGGGCGGCCGGCGGCCGGCGGCCGGCGGTCGGAATTGGTCCGGGGTCGGTCGCGCTCCGGAGGTCGGTGCCTGTCCGGTGGTCGGTCGCGGGCCGGTGGTAGGCAGCCCGTACGGCCGAACTACCGACCGTCAGAAGGAGAGAAGCCACCCCGTACACCTGCGGTGGCATGGCCGAACCGTCACGGAGCCATCGCTGCCGCACCACGCGTCGGACCTCACACGTGCTTCGGACCCCGCAGCTGGCGGGCCGTCTCGACCCGCCTACTAGGCTCTGACGCATGACGACGCGGTGTATCAGCGGGCGATGTGTCCGCCGAGACCCGTCCGGCCGGTCGCAGGCATCGTGAACGACAAGTGCGCCTCGAAAGGCATCGTCGTCACCACCGCTTGGTTCGGCAAAGCCAGTTGGGACTTCACTCCACGCAAACGGTCGAACTCGTCGACGGCCGCCACCTGAATGCCCTGCCCTTGGAGCGTCTCGGCATCTACGCCCTCATCGGCCTGCCCGAACTCCGGCCCGACCGGCGACACGCGACCCGGAGCCTAGGAGCTGTGGCCTTGGTGTTCAGTTGCTGGACGGTACCGGTCGGGTGCCGGACCGGACGCATCCGCCCGATGAGTTCCGCTCACCGCATGCCTCCCTTACAGCCTGGGCGCACCGCCTCTACGATCGACCGGCCGCAGAACGACAACGGGTGGAGAGCGTGATGCCTGGTCAGGTCGCCGCAGTGAGCCGTAACGAGGTGTACTCGTTCAGCAAGCCCAATCGCGATTCCGTCACGTTGCTCACGGGGCTCGGTGTGGAAGGGGACGTTCACGCGGGTGAGACGATCCGTCACCAGTTCCGCATGACCTACGAGCCGGACCTGCCCAACCTGCGCCAGGTCCACCTGATGCACAAGGAACTCTTCGACGAACTCGCGCTCAAGGGGTTCAAGGTCTCCCCAGGCCAGCTCGGCGAGAACATCACCACGCGCGGGGTGGACCTGTTGGGCCTGCCCACCGGTGCGCTGCTCCATCTCGGAGAGCAGGCGGTGCTCGAGGTGACAGGCCTGCGCAACCCGTGCGCGAAGATCAACGACTTCCGCAAGGGGCTGCTTGGCGAGGTCTTCGCCATGGACCCCTTGTCCGGCGAGTTCGTCTTCAAGTGTGGCGTCATGGCTGTGGTCCGCCGTGGAGGCACCGTCCGCCCCGACGATGCCATCCGGGTCGAGCACCCGCCCCTCCCCCACCGCCCGCTGGAACGCGTCTAGGTCCTTGTTCCGTGGTCATCGGCGTGCCCAGATGAGGACGGCGGGCGAGGTGGAGTACCGCCGGGTAGGCGATCGCCAGCTTGCCCGTTCGCGTTACCAGGCCTCGCCACTCGTCGGGTGGCCGGGGCACGTCGCAGCGACCCGGCCCTCTCCGAACCGGACGTGCCTGTTGCGAAGCATCACGGCTCAGGCAATCCCGGAGGCTTCATAGGTTCTCCATGACCTCACGTCACCGCGGAATGCTTGCTGGTGGAGAAAATGCGGTGCGTGCTGGCACCACGCTGGTCAGACTCGCTGACATGACCGAGAAGATCACCCGCATCAACCCCGAGCAGTTGCATGAGACACCCGGCTACCACCACATCACCGTGGTGGAGGCAGGCCGTACCGCCTATCTGGCGGGGCAGTGCCCGCTTGATCGGAATGGTGACCTCGTCGGTTCCGGTTCCCTTGAGACGCAGGTCGACCAGGTTGTCGCGAACGCGCTCGCTGCTCTGGCAGCAGTGAGTGCCCAGCCTGAACATGTGGTGCGGTCAGTGATCTACGTGCGGAGCGATGAGAGGGATGTTCTCGGAGCCGCATGGCATCGGCTCGCCGAGTCCGCCCTGGGTCCGGCGTTCACCACCGCCAGCACGCTCTTGGGCGTCGCCCAGCTGGGCTTCACGGGACAGCTCGTCGAAGTGGATCTCACCGTGGCGCTGCCTGACTGACTTCGAACGAGGTGTCGAACTGAGTAGCCGAGCTGGGCATTCGCAGGACGCTGGGCGTTCGCGCAACGGTCGAACTTCCGGAAGGACCTGTTCGACTGCCTGACCGTGCGCGGGGACGAGCTGTTCGAGCTCGTGGTGGGTACGGTGCGATGTGCAACACGGGAACGTGGGCGTACCCCGGTTGGTGCAGGTGCTGGCCGGTCCGCCGATGCCGCGGGCCCCGACGGGCGACCCGTCCTGGCGGTCGATACGTGCCTGGTTCAGGTGTCGTTGAGAGCCTGCCGTACGGCCTCGATGTAGGCACAGCGAGCGTCTTCGGCAGCAGCCCTGCCCTCGTCGCTCACGTTGTCCCTGAGCGCGCCCGCATAGGCGTGCGCGGCTTCACTCACCGCTTCCGGCCCTTCGAGCTCGAGCCTGTTGTCAGCCCTGAACACGGCGCTGATCGTCTCCTCCGTCAGCTCCATTTGGGCAATCTGAGCAGCGTCGAGAAATTCGAGGTAGACCTGCCGTCGATGTCCCTCCGCGCGGGCGCGACGTTGCTCGTCGAGGGTGGCCTGGACGGTGGCTATCAGCGCGCTCGCCTGCGCGGCGCCCGCGGCTTCGGCAGCGGCCGCTTGCCGGTGGCCGGCCTTCCAGGCGAAGAACCCTGTCGTGATGCTGCCCAAGATGGCCGATCCGGCGGCGATCAGGGCGATCCCCCACTCACTCATGCGGAGGATCCTGTCACTCTGACGCGGCCTCGGAGGTGGGATCGTCGACCCTGGCGTCTGCGTGCTGCGGTGTACGGCTTTCGGATGGCTGGCCGCTGACCGTCACGAGCGACTGGGCTGCATCCGCCAGCGGCTATCGGGCCGAAGTCCAGGTACGGCTTGTCCGAGCCGTCCGATTCCGCTCGATTGTGGAGCCCTACGATGCAGGGAGCAGTCATGCTGGTCAAGAAACTGCACGAAGCTGGGTTGAAGAGCGAACACGCCTACACTGCGGCGTTCGTGTCGGTCGGCCTGTCATTCACCTCGTGGCTCGTCTCGGCGAAGGCTGAAGCACGCGGCATCGATCGTGCCGACCGGTGGGGCATCTTCGTCGGCGAGTGGGCCCCGACGTTCTTCGGCCTCGGTCTGGCCCTGGCTCACTACGAACACGACAGCATCATCACCCCGGAGAAGATCACCGAACAGCATTCCTACTCTTGAGCCGGCCAAAGCTGGACGGCTCGGGCCAGTAGGAAGGCGAAGCTGTCGGCAGACGTCGATCAGGCAGGTTCCTCTTGCTTACGCCGCACAGGCAGAGCGCCGCAGAGCGCGTCCCGTGAACTGGCGCGGCTGATCAACAGGCGTCTTCGCCAGTCTTGGGTGGGATGGCGTCGGGTCGCCCTCGCATCAGCGGTCGTTCCTGACGCCCTGGACGACGAGGTCCTTGAGGCGCTGGCTCGCTGGAGCGAATCCAGCCGCGCGTACACCGCCCTCGTCGCCGCTCAGCGCGACGACCGCGCGACCTGGGTTCGCTCCAGGAGCGTGGCAGAGGTGGCACCGGCGTAAGCCGTACATCGATGAGCCGCCGAAGCGATTACACCCCTGGGCAGGCCCGTGCCGCGCGGAAGTAGGCGCATCCGTACCGGGGTCTTCGGCGGAAGCACTGATGTGGAGACAGCCGGGAGTGAGAAGGGGTCGCGCATGCTTGGACACCTGCCGACGCGGGCCGCAACCGCCGAACGCGAGGAGATCCCTCCTGCCGCGACCGACGCCCAGGACGCGGTGGGCCCCGTCCTTGAGAAGGTTCTTGACGCGCGGCTGCGCCATGCGCGTGCTGTCGATCCCCTCTTCGGTCCCGACCTGGCCGATCGCGTGGTCGCGCTCGTCGCGCGGGGCGGAAAGCGGCTGCGTACCGCGTTCGTGTGCTGTGGCTGGCGGGCGGCGGGCGGCTCGGGCGACGCCGCCGCGGTACTGCGTACAGGCGCCGCCCTTGAGCTGCTTCAGGCGTGCGCCCTCATCCATGACGATGTGATGGACGGGTCCCTGCGGCGCAGGGGTGCGCCCGCCGTGCACGTCGACATGGCCCGCAGGCACTGGGCCGCGGGCATGCACGGTTCCGCCGAGTCCTTCGGGACCTCCGCCGCCGTGCTCGCCGGTGACCTGGCTCTGGCATGGGCGGACGATCTGCTGGCGGAGACCGCACTTGCTACGCCGCACGGCGCGCGGCTGCATGCGGAGTGGCGCGCGATGCGTACCGAGATGGTGGCCGGCCAGTACCGCGACCTGCGCGCTCAGGCCGCTCGTTCGTCCGACGTCGGCGAGGCGCTGGACATCGCGACCCTGAAGAGCGCCCTTTACACAGCCGCTCGGCCGCTCGCCCTCGGCGGGACGTTGGCGGGAGCCGACGATGGCGTGCTGGCCGCGCTGAGGGCGGCCGGCCGGTGCGCCGGGCTGGCCTTTCAACTCCGTGACGACCTCCTCGGCGCCTTCGGTGACCCCATGCTGACCGGCAAACCGGCCGACGACGATCTGCGATCACGCAAGCTCACGTACCTCTTGGCCGTCGCGGTCGAACTCGCCGACGCCACGGGAGATCACCACGCGGCCGCGACGCTCGCTCCGGGCGTGGAGACACGGTCGGGACCGGCAGTCGAGCGGATGCGGACGGCGCTGGAGCGGACGGGGGCCAGGGAGGTGGTGGAGGCGAAGATCAGGGAGCTGGTCGCCATGAGTCTCAGGCATTTTGAACGCACCGGTGCCCACCCCGCCGTGCAGGACGAGTTCGCCGAGCTGGTCGAACGCGCCTCGGGCAGTGTTCCTCGCCGCTCGGAGGAGGTCGCGTGAGGACGGTTGCGGGGCCGACCGATCATGTCGTCGTCGTGGGTGCCGGTCTGTCCGGTCTGGCCTGTGCCCTGCACCTGGTGGGTGCGGGGCGCCGAGTCACCGTCGTCGAACGCGATGCCGGGCCGGGCGGCCGGGCCGGCCGTCTGCAGCTCGGCGGATATCAGCTGGACACCGGTCCCACGGTGCTGACGATGCCGCATCTGATCGACGAGGCGTTCGCGGCTGTCGGCGATCGTCTCGACCGTCACGTCGAGCTGGTGGCTCTCCATCCGGCCTATCGGGCGTGCTTCGCGGACGGTTCCTCGCTCGACGTGCACACCGAAGGCGACGCGATGGAGGAAGAGGTACGGCGCTTCGCCGGCCCGGCGGAGGCGTCCGGCTACCGGGACCTGCGGACATGGCTGGAGCGGCTGTACCGGGCGCAGATGCGCCGTTTCATCGACACGAACTTCGACAGCCCCTTCCAGCTGCTGACCCCGGACCTGGCACGGCTGGCGGCACTGGGCGGGTTCGCGCGGTTGGACGGCCGGATCGGCCGCTTCCTCTCCGACGACCGCCTGCGTCGCGTCTTCTCCTTCCAGTCCCTGTACGCCGGTGTCGCCCCTGCCCGTGCCCTGGCGGCCTACGCGGTGATCGCGTACATGGACACCGTGGCCGGCGTCTGGTTCCCCAGGGGAGGCATGCACGCGATTCCCCGCGCGATGGCCGACGCGGCCGCGAAGGCCGGGGCCGACCTGCGCTGGGGGTCCGAAGTGAGCGCTCTGGAACGCTCGGCGAACCGCGTGCGCGCCGTCCGCCTGGCCACAGGCGAGCGGATCCCGTGCGACGCGGTGGTGCTCACGTGCGAACTCACCGACGCCTACCGGCTCTTGAAGCGCACGCCGCGGCGGCCGTCACGGATTCGCCACTCACCCTCGGCGGTGGTACTCCACGCCGGAACGGACCGCACCTGGCCCCACCTCGCCCACCACACCCTCTCCTTCGGTGCCGCATGGGAGCGCACCTTCGAGGAACTGACGCGCTCGGGGCATCTGATGAGCGATCCGTCGCTGCTGATCACCCGCCCGACCTCACACGATGCCACCCTGGCGCCGCCGGGCCGCCATCTCCACCACGTCCTGGCCCCTTGCCCGAACACCACGGTCGGGCCGTCCGCGTTCGCCTGGCGACGCCTCGCACCGGCCTACCGCGACCGCCTGGTCGGCGAACTGGAGCGCCGGGGCCTGGAGGGGTTCGCGGACAGCGTTGAGGAGGAGGTTCTGATGACCCCGCTCGACTGGACGATACAAGGCCATGCGGCGGGCAGCCCGTTCTCGGTCTCCCACACCTTCGCCCAGACCGGACCGTTCCGGCCGCGCAATCTCGTGCGCGGAGTGGAGAACGTGGTGTTGGCCGGTTGCGGAACCACCCCAGGCGTCGGCGTTCCCACGGTGCTCATCAGCGGCAAACTCGCCGCCGCGCGCGTCACGGGCGGCGCCGGGCGTCGGTTCACGCCCGCGCGCCCGCCCCTGGCCTCAGGTCCCGTACCCGCCTCCCCGACGGGGGCAGGTGCCGATGACCCGTCGTGAACTCGACGCGGCAGGGATCACCGGTCCCTCGCTGCGCGCCGCATACGCTCACTGCCGCCGGCTCAACGCCCGTCACGGGAAGACGTACTTCCTGGCCACGCGCCTGATGCCGCTGGAACGCCGCTCGGCCGTGCACGCGCTCTACGGCTTCGCCCGCTGGGCGGACGACATCGTCGACGACCTCGACCGGCATCAGGCACCTGCCGAGCGCGACCGGCTGCTGTGCCGTCTGGAGGCCGACCTGGCGAAGGGGCTGCGTACAGGCGACGGAGACCAGCCCGTGGTCCGGGCCGTGGCCGACACTGCCGACCGGTACGGCATCGAGCACGCGCACTTCGCCGACTTCCTGTCCTCGATGCGCGCCGACCTGACGGTCACGGAGTATCCGACCTACACGGAACTGCAGGCTTACATGCACGGTTCGGCCGCGGTGATCGGTCTGCAGATGTTGCCGGTACTCGGCACGGTCGTGCCCCGTGAGGAGGCGGCACCGCACGCGGCGGCTCTCGGTGTGGCCTTCCAGCTCACCAACTTCTTGCGGGACGTCGGGGAGGACCTCGACCGGGGCCGCGTCTACCTGCCCGGCGATCTGCTCGCCGCCCATGGCGTTGACCGGCCGCTCTTGGAGTGGAGCCGACACACCGGGCGCACCGACCCGCGGATCCGCAGGGCCTTCGTCGCCGCGGAAGCACTGACGCGGGGCGTGTACCGGGCTGCGGAGCCGGGCATCGCCATGCTCGACCCGCGCGTGCGTCCCTGCATCCGCACGGCATTCACCCTTTACGCCGGCATTCTCGACGCGATCGCGGCGCAGGACTACACCGTGCTGCACCGCCGCGCGGTCGTGTCCGGCAGACGTCGTGCGGCCACCGCCACGACCGGTGTGCTGCACGTGGCGCGCGCCCGGTGGCGGGCTCGCTCCTCCTCCCGCCGTGAAGTCGCCGCGAGTGAAGTCGTGGCCGAGCAGAACGGGCGGGTGCGATGAGGGGGCGGACGGGTGGTCGAGGTTGGACTCCTCCGTTGCGGCGTCGGCGTGGTGGCCCGGACTGGGCGACTCAGACGCCGACCTGGCGTCAGGCGCGGCCGGCGCTCATCGCCGAAGCGCTCAAGCGGGCGTCCGCGCGTCCGTCCGGCAACTGGTTCGTGGTCGGTGCCTCCCGGGACGTGGCCGCCGCAGGGCGCCCGTACGGCAGGACGGTCGGTGGTGTGGAGGTGGTGCTGTGGCGCTCGAAGGCAGGTGCACTGCACGCGGGTCAGGGCGGCTGCCCGCATCTAGGTGCTCCCTTGCGCAGCAGTCGGGTGGTCTGCGGCAAGCTGGTCTGCCACTGGCACGGCCTGGCACTGGACGGTTCTCCGTTCGCCGGCTGGCAGCCGTTCCCCGTCCACGACGACGGCGTACTGGTGTGGGTACGGCTTGACGAGGTAGGTGGCGAGGAGCCCGCCGAGCGCCCCCTCGTGCCGGTACGGCCTGCGACCGGCAGCGGCGTGGACGCCGTGTTCACGGCGGTCGGGCGATGCGAACCGCAGGACGTGGTGGCCAACCGGCTCGACCCGTGGCACGGCTCGTGGTTCCATCCGTATTCGTTCCTCGACCTCGCGGTGGTGCGGGAGCCGCAGGACGACGAGGAGGAGGACAAGTTCATCGTCGACGTCTCGTTCCGGGTGGCCGGGCGGCTGGTGGTGCCGGTGCGGGCCGAGTTCACCGCGCCGGAGCCGCGCACCGTCGTCATGCGTATCACCGACGGCGAGGGAGCCACGTCCGTCGTGGAGACGCATGCGACCCCGCTGACCGGTCCGGGCGCCGAACAGCCTCGGACCGCCGTAGTCGAGGCGGTCGTCGCCGCTTCGGACCGGCCGGGCTTCGCGCTGGTCCGGGCTGCCGCCCCCGTGCTGCGCCCGGTGATGCGCCGTACGGCGGCGCGACTGTGGCGCGACGACCTGGCCTACGCCGAACGTCGCTGGTTGCTGCGCAGCACGGGCAGATTCCCCGGTTGAACGGGGACCGGCCCCCTGTTCCCCGGCCGGCCCTCCAGTACCCGGTCGAACGTGGACCGGCCCGCCGGCCGTGCGGGCCTGAGGCTCCTTCGGGCGTCGACAGGTAGCTCGTCAGAAGGCCGGTTGGCGTCCCGCGGCGGCCGCGAGTGCCCTGAACATGGGTGAGCGGCCCGCCCGGGGAACGGTCCAGAGCACCTGGCCCCGCACGCCCCGGTCGGCGAGCAGCGCGTTCGCGGCCAGGAAGCCGGTGGTGGCGGCTCGTTCCATGAGAGCGACAGGGAGGTCGCAGCGGATCGCGTCTCCGGCCAGCGTCAGCCACGGGTGGGGCGTCCGTACGGTGGGACGCCGGTGGTGGGTGCCGACCGCGAAAAGCGGGCAGTCCGAGCGCCATTCGTGGCGGGCGTCGACGATTCTCGCGTGGCGGGTTTCCGGGTACACCTGATGCAGCCGGTCGACGAGCAAGTGTTGTGCTTTCTCCGGCCCCGCGACGTCGTCCACGGCATAGGCGTGCAGCTCCACGACGGAGCCCCCGTTCCGCGCGGCCCAGCGCGCGGCCTCGCCCTCGTACCGTTCCAGGATGCTGATGTTGTCCAGGCCGCCGTAGCCGCTGGTGCCGAGGAACGGGGGTCGGCCCGCGTGGACCGGCCTGTCGAGCCAGAGCCGGGAGACGAGGAACGGCGGTGCGGTACGCAGGCTCGAGACGTCGTCACGCCAGGCGGACGTGCCCAGGCCTGGTGATGCGGAGACGATCCGCCGCAGTCCCCCGCTGTCGAGGCCGAGCACGACGGCGTGATGGCCGTCGGAGCCGGCGTCGGTGTGCACGTCCGCTCCCCCGTCCCCACGCGGCAGGACGCTGTACACGGGAGTGCCGGTCCGGACGTCGACTCCGAGGCTCTCCAGGTAGTCGCCGAGCGGCTCCCACAGCGCCTGGGGAAACGGCTCGCTCGGCACGTCGAAGAGCAGGCCCTCTGCCGATCCGAGGAAGTAGATGTGGAACATCAGCAGCATTTCGGCGGCGGACAGTTCGCGGGGGTCGGCGAAGAAGCTCCGCGAGAACACCTCGAACGCCAGGTGGTTCGCGGCCTCCGGAAATCCCACGGAGTGCAGGAAGGCTGTCGCGGTGACGTCGTCGAAGCGCTCGTACACGTCGGGCACACGCACGTCGAGCAGCGGCAGCGCCGCCCGTGCGTCCATGGCGGCCAGGTCCCGCCAGCCGAAGGTGGGGCTCAGGGCGACGAATCCGAGCGCGCTGAGGGGCGGCGTTCTCGGGACACGGGCGAAGCTGTCGGCCAGACCGCCGCTGTGCAGCAGGGGGTAGTCGGACAACGGCGTGAGTCGTGCGAGGGCAGGATCGGTGCGACGCAGAAGGCCGCGCAGGTTGTAGTACTGGCGGAAGAAGGCGTGGAACCCGCGGGTCATCGTCACCTGGGAGCCGTCGGCGAGTCTTGTGGCGTGGCCGGAGAGCCTGCCGCCGAGTGAGTCGTCCTTCTCGTAGAGCGTGACGCGGGCGCCTCGTTCGGCCAGCGCGGTCGCCGCGGCCAGACCGGCGATTCCGCCGCCGACCACGGCGACCGACGGCTCGTCCCCTCGTTGGAACCGGTCTTTGCCGGGTACCGGCATCAGAACCTCGGCTTTGCGGTCACGGCCCCGCCTCGCGCTCAGGTGGAAGGGCCGCGAGAGGGCGTTGTCGCGCAGCGGTGTCATCAGCGACTGTCTCCAGTCCGTGGGGCGGGGTGGGCACGGCGGGGCAGGAAGGGCAGCTCGACCACGGTGCGGAGCATGGGTCCGACCGGTGTGCGCAGTCCGATGCTCCACTCCTCCCGGACCGAGGTCGCGCCGTCCAGGAAGCGCAGCAGACGGGGCGTCGGCGTACGGCGGAACAGATCGGTGAAGAACGCCGGGCCGTCGATCCGTCCCGTGTCCAGGGCCCGCAACAGCACGGCGTCCATGAAGAGCGCCCGTCGACCATGCGGCGGGGGCACCGCGTCGCGGCCGTCGCGCAGGGCGGCGGCGATGGCCCGGCTCTGGCGCTGTACCGCGGTGAAGGTGTAGCCGGTGGCCGGACGGGTCGCACCGCCGGCCGTCCCGATCCGGAACGCGGCTGCCCCGATCCGGCGGGGAAAGCGGGCGTCGGTCATGGGGATGACCCCCTGTTCCGCCGTCTCCACGTTGAACGCCCCCAGGCCCAGGATGTCGCGGGCGTAATGGCGAAGGGCCGTCTCGTACGCCTCCGTGCTCAGCGGTGCACGGGAGAATTCGGTGTACTCGATCAGTGCTCGGTCGGCGGCCGTCGGAAGGACGTAGCCGAAGGCGAGCCCGTGGTTCGGCTGCGGCACACGGAAGTCCATCAGATCGGCGACCGCGGGATCGAACCGCTCGGTGTCGGTACGCACGAACCAGCCGCGGAAGTGTTGCAGCAACTGCGTCCGGGCAGGCGGCAGCCCACTCAGGGGCCGCGAGTCGAAGACCCGCCGAGCCCGCAGTGTGAGGGAGCGGCCCTCCGGCAGCATGCATCGGACCTCGGCGCCCCCGGGCACGTCGTGCACCTCGCCGGCCGTCGCACGCAGGACACGCCCGCCGGGTGAACGGGCCAAGCAGGAGTGGACCATTCGCTCGAACGCTGTGGAGCGCATCATGTGGTAGGTCAGCGGGGCCGGATCGAGGGTGACGTCACGGCCGTCGGGTCCGTGCACGCGCAGCCGGGACCAGGAGGCGCTGACGGCGTCGTCGAGGCCAGGGGTCTCCTCGCTCCAGTAGCACCAGGTGCGTTCGGCCGGACGCAGCGGGCCGTCCGGCGGCTCGACAAGGGTCACGGTGACGGGGCCGGTCCGTGCCAGCCGGTACGCCAGACTGAGGCCGGCTGCGCCACCGCCGAGGATGACCACCTCACAGGCATCGGTGGAGGGAGGTGTCACCGGGTCCGCCGTTCGATGACGGGCGCCCCGGCCGGGTCCGAGCGCACGAGTTCGGCATCCGCTGCCGGCCCGTCCGCGACAAAAACGGCGTCCAGGCCGCCGAGCTCAGCCGACGTGTGCTCCACGGCCCGGGCGCACGATGCGGGGTCGTAGGCGTCGAACAGCGTGGTCGCGGCGCCTGGGCAGGCCCGTGCGGCGTCCGCCAGCCTGCTCGGATCGCGTCCGGCAAGGGCCACACGCGCACCACGCCCGACCAGCTCGGCGGTGATCACACCAGCCAGGGCACCGGTGGCACCGGCCACCAGGACCCGCGCGCCGCTCAGCTGCACACTTCACTCCGCAATACGGGTCGACGAACAACATCCGGTCACCGAGCACTTCTGACCGGGGCCCGTCCATGGATGCGGCAGAGCAGAACTGTCACGCCGTCAGGTCTGTTGAAGGTCTGTGAGGACTTCTCGCGCGGCGCGCGTGCCCGAGGCCAGCGCTCCCTGCACCGATCCGGTCGCCCGGTGATCCCCGCATACGTACCGGCGCGGTCCGAAGCGGGTGGTGCGGCTGAGCGGCCAGGGCGGGCGCATCGCGGGCAGCGCCCCCTCGACCGTATACACGGCGAGTTGCCGCCAGGCACTGGTATCGGTGCCGTACAGCTCCGCCAGACGTCGGAGAACCGTGTCCGCCCGCCCCGGCCGGTCCCCGCCAAGGACGGAGGTGGAGACGAGCGCGGTGCCGGCCGGCGCATAGGTGGGAGCCACCTCGGTGAGTACGCAGGTGTTGAGCACCGCTCCGGTGCTGTCCACCATCAGCGTCGGTTCCGACAGCGGTGTGCTGCCGGCCACGTGGTAGTAGGTGGTGACCGTACGCCCCTCCGGCACCGGCAGGCCGGGCAACAGGCGGCCGGCGGTTGCCGCGTCCGTCGCGACGACGACGGCCGGAGCCTGCACATCGGTGCCGTCACTCAGGAGCACTCCGTCGTCGTTGACCTCGGCGACGGGCGTGCCCAGCCTCAGCACGCCGTCGGGCAGGGCGTCGGCGAGCCGGAGAGGAACGGCTCCGATCCCGTCGGCGGGCAGACACAGGGTCCCTCGGATCATGCTCCGCCAAACGAGGTGGAAGAAGCGGGCGGACGTCTCCAGCCGGTCCTCCAGGAAGACTCCGGACAAGAACGGACGCAAGACGTGGGCGATTGCCGCGTCGGACAGCCCGGCACGCCGCAAGGCCTGCGCCGTCGAGCGATCCGCGCGACGTCTCAGCGCGTACGCCGGCAGCACCCCGTCCCGAGCGGAAAGCACCGCCAGCGCCGCCAGATCGCGAGGGGACAGGGTCGAACCCAGCCGCAGCGAACGCGTCGGATCGGTGAAACGGACCGGTCCGCTCGGGGTGTGCGCGATGACGCCCGGCGTGAACGGACGCAGCCGAAGATTCCGAAGGTTGAAGCGCCGCCGCACCTGCGGGTACGACGTGTTGAAAACCTGAAATCCGCGGTCCAACAGGAGTCCGTCGCGCCGGTCGGTGCGCATTCGGCCGCCCACGCCGTCGGACGCCTCCAGCAGTGCCACCCGCTGCCCGGCGCGGCACAGATCCAGCGCGCAGGCGAGGCCTGCCAAGCCGGCACCGACAACGACTGCGTCCAGTGCCCCGCGGTGTTCGTCGGTCATACTGCACCTCATTCGAAGCCGGTACCTGTCTCAGGGGGCTGGTGGTCCGGACCGCTGAACGCACGTGCGGAGCCCCGGCGCGCAACGGCTCGCTGCGACCGGCAATCGGCAACCGGCAACCGCGCGACGGCCGTAGCCTCGACCGCCGGTCCAGCGGACCACGTTCCCCAGACCGATGCCACGCGCCACGTCCGAATGCACCGGACAACGAGCCGTTGCACCGGGCCGGAAGCAGCCGAGCGCCCAGGAGGCTCTTCCGGCCACGGCGGCCGCCTGTCAGGTGGCGGGCTCGAGCGGTGGCGAGTGGGCAGGGCGGTGTCGAGCCAGGCTGCTGGGCCACCAGGCGCGGGGACCGATGTCGATGACCAGGGCGGGCACCAGCAAGGAGCGGACGACCAGGGTGTCGAGGAGGACTCCGAAGGCGACGATGAAGGCGATCTGGACGAGGAAGGCCAGGGGAATCACCATGAGGGCCGCGAACGTGGCCGCAAGGACCACGCCGGCCGATGTGATGACTCCCCCGGTCGTGGTCAGCCCGCGCAGAACACCCTGTCGCGTGCCATGAGTGAGCGTCTCCTCGCGTACCCGTGACATCAGGAAGATGTTGTAGTCGACGCCGAGGGCGACCAGGAAGACGAAGCCGTACAGGGGAACGGACGCGTCGGTGCCGCTGAAGCCGAGCAGATGCTCGAAGACGAGCGCGGACACTCCCAAGGTGGCGAAGAAGTTGAGCGCCACGGTGGCCACCAGCAGCAGGGGCACGAGAAGCGAGCGCAACAGCAGCATGAGAATGATCAGGATGATGCCGAGGACGACGGGCACGATGACGGCCCGGTCCCGCTCGGAGGTCCGCTGCGTGTCGTACTGCTGGGCCGTGTATCCCCCGACCAGGGCATCGGCACCGGGAACGGCGTGCACCCGATCGCGCAGCCGCTGCACGGTCTCCTTGGCGGCATCGCTGTCGGCGGCCGCGGTCAGTGTGGCGTCGATGCGGACGCGGCCGTCGACGACGAGCGGCGCACCCGTCCCGGGACCGCCCGACGCGGTGACAGGTGCCGCGGACGCGACACCGGCGGTGTCCTTCGCCGCTTGCGTGACCTCCTCGGCGCGGTCGGCGTCGGCGATGACGACAGTGGGGTTCCCCGATCCGGCGGGGAAGTGGCGGCCGAGGGTCTGCTGGGCGCTCACGGACGGAGCGTCGTTCACGAAGATCTCGTCGAGCGGCACGCCCTTGGAGGAAAGGCCCGGCGAGAAGGCGGCGAGTGCCAGCAGCACGAGCGCGGTGGAGACCCAGACCCGCCGCGGTGAACGGTCGATGACTGCGGCGACACGGCGCCACACGCTGTGTCCCTCGGCTGTCGCTTCGGAGGGCTTGGGGGTGGCGGGCCAGTAGGCGGTGCGGCCCAGCAGGACGAGGACGGCGGGCAGGAACGTGAGTGTGCTCAGCACCGCGCAGACGATGCCGATGGCACCCACGGGGCCGAGCGCCCTGTTGTTCGTCAGGTCGCTGGCGAGCAGGGCGATCAGTGCGAGGGCCACGGTGGCCGCACTGGCGACGATGGCACCGGCGGATCGGCGTACCGCCGCCACGGCCGCTGCCCCGAGGTCGCCCCGGGCGGCGAGTTCTTCGCGGTAGCGGGCGGCGAGCAGCAGGGCGTAGTCGGTCGCGGCGCCGATGACCAGGATCGACAGGATTCCCTGGACCTGTCCGTCGACCCGAACGATGTCGCGGTCGGCCAGCGCGTAGACCACCGCGCAGGCCAGACCGAGGGCGAAGACGGCGCTGATGATGATCACGAGGGGCAGCAGGACGCTGCGGTAGACCAGCAGCAGGATCAGCAGGACTGCCCCGAGCGCCACACCCAGGAGGAGTCCGTCGATCCCGGCGAAGGCGTCGGACAGGTCGGCCTGGCTGGCGGCGGGGCCGGCGATCTCGACCCGCGTGCCGGAGACCGACTGCGCGGCCTCACGGACCTCGTCCAGGACGACCGGCAACTCCTCGCCCAGGTCGGGGGCCAAGGGGACGACGGCCTGCAGCGCCTGGTCGTCCTGCGAGACCAGCGCCGGCGAGGGGGTGCCCGCGATCCCGGGACGGCCGGCCAGGCCGGCCACGGCCCGGGTCGCGGCATCTCGCTGGGCATCCGTCACCAGACCGCCCTCGCCGGTCCACACGACGATCGCAGGCACTGACTCCGACCGCTCGAACGCCTTCCGGGCCTCGAGGACCTGGGTGGACTCGGCGCTGCGGGGCAGGAAGGCGGCTTGGTCGTTCGTGGCGACCTCACCCAGTTTTCCCGCGTACGGCCCGAGAGTGCCGCCGATGCCCAGCCAGACCACCAGCAGCGCGAGTGGGACCGCCCAGCGTGCCCAGCGCGATGTCCTTGTCATGTCAGCCTTCCAAGACGTCACCTGATTGACTCGACCGTAAAGTATCTCAATGATTGAGAGATATGACGGCCGGGGTACCCCGACGGACCTGACAGCCGTAGCCACGCGGGGCTACGGCTGTCGTCGTGGTCGACCCCTGACGGCGACGCTCCGTCACTTCGGCATGAGGACGGTGTCGATGATGTGGACGGTGGCGTTGGAGGTCGGCACGTCTCCACAGACGATCTTGGTGGTGTCGTTGACCGTGAAGGCGTCGCCCGAGCCCTCGGTGGTGAGCGTGCCGCCCTGAAGCGTCTTGAAGGAGCCGTCGCCCAGGTCACTCTTGTCGACCTTCTCCTCCACGACGTGGTAGGTGAGGATCTTCGTGAGGGCTGCCTTGTCCGCGAGGACCTTGTCCAGGTCGGCCTTCGGGATCTTCGCGAAGGCGTCGTTCGTCGGCGCGAAGACGGTGATGTCCTCGGCCTTGTTCAACGTGTCGACCAGGCCGGCCGCCTTGACGGCCGAGACGAGTGTGGACAGCTCCGGGTTGTTCGACGCGGCGGTCGCCACCGGGTCGTCAGCCATGCCGTCGAAGCTGCCTTCCCCTTCCTTGGGGACCGACGCGCAGCCGGGGCCGAACGGCCCGTCCGTGCCCGCGGCCATGGCATGCGGAGCGAGAACGCCCAGCGAAACCGGCAGGATGAAGGCAGCGGCGACGGCAGCGGCGCGCCGGGTGATGTGCGAGGTGTTCATGGTGCTTCCTCCTCCTGGGTCCGGCCCTGAAACGGGAACGGCCATGGGTGGGAAAAACATCGTCACGAGACATTCGACGCCACACCCCTCGTCGGATGAGGTTGCGACGAATCAAAGTGGACGAACCCGGGTGCCCGGCCCGGCCCGCCCAGAGGGCCCTCCGGTGATCCGCTCGTTCTCCGGAGCGTAGGCTGACCGCGTGCCCAGTACCGATGACGGAGAGACGGCGCCGCCCCCCGCGCGGGTACCCGGCGACCTCCAGAGCTTCGCCGTCGCACTGCGCCGTACGCACGGGGAGATCAGCCGGCTGGTCCACGGTTTCGCGGCCACCCATGGCCTGCACCCCACCGACGTACAGGCGCTCGGCATCATCCTCGACAGCCCCGCACCTCTGACACCCGGCCGGTTGCGGAAACAGTTGGGGCTGACCTCGGGCGCCGTCACGGCGTGTCTCGACCGCCTCGAAGAGGCGGGTCACATTCGCAGGTCGCGGGCGAGCATGGACCGCCGCGTGGTGCACGTGCACTACGTGGAGAGCGCACGAGCCGTCGCCCGGCTGTACTTCCTCCCGCTGGCAAAGGCGGCCACCCAGGCGAGGGAGCAGTTCGACGACGAGGAACTCGCCACCGCGCTGCGATTTCTCACCGTGCTCAACGAGGAACTCGGAGCTCTTCGAACGCCCAGGCGCTGACGGCTCCACCGGCGCCCACCGCGAGTTCGTCTCCGGGGAGACCGATCCCGCGCGAGGCCCTCGCCACGAAGCACCGTGACCGTCTGCCGTCGCCGCCGCAGATCGGAGCGCCTTGCTCACCGAGCGGTGACCGGATTCGGCCGGGTACCGGCGGACGGCCGGGAGCCTGGTCCGTCGTCGCCCGGGACGGCTGCCGGGAGCGGCGTGAGGCTGCCGCGCAGACGCTGGAGCCCGCGCCTGGCGTGGCTCTTCACGGTGCCGAGCGGCAGACCGGTCCTTTGCGCGATCTTGTTCTGCGTCAGGTCGCCGAAGAACGCGAGGGTGAGGACGTCCCGCTGCACGCTTGGCAGACGGGCCAGTTCTCCCATGACGACGATGCGGTCCAGTACGTGCTCGGTACCGTCCGCGTACACATCGTGCGAAGGCAGCACGGCTCCGGCTGCGGCTTCCAGCTCGGTCCTGCGGGTGCGCGCGGAGAGGGCATCGGCGATCTTGCGTCGCGCGATTCCGACCAGCCAGGCGGGAACAGGCCCGCGATCTGGGCGATACCCCTGGCGACCACGCCAAGCGGCGAGGAAAACCTGCTGCGTCACGTCCTCCGCCTCACGGGAATCCCCGATCGCCCGGTTCGCGAGAGTGTGCACAAGACCGCCCCAGCGCCGGTAGGCCAGGGCCAAGCAGTCCTCGTCGCCGCGAGCGAGTCCGGCGCCGATCTCCTCGTCGGTCGGTGCGGAGGCCAAAGTGCGGAGGCGATCTGCCGTGGGCGCTGCGATCATGACGACTCCTGTTGCCCATCGTGCGGTCCGGCGGGCGGAAGCTTCCGCTCCGAGGGGGCGGGGCACCGCCGGGCGGGTACGTCCCGGCCCATTCAGAATCGAGCGCACGGTCGGGTTCCTCAACGTGCAGCGTTTGTGCATCGCTTCTTGCAGCGATTCGCCTTCGTGCTGGGCAAGGAAGGCATCGCTTTCGCATGGCGGTCGCGTCACCACGCGGCGGCCGCCCCGGCCGTGAGGCCCGTGGCCCCGCCGGTGCCAAGGCTGCCGACGAGGGGCCGCGGCGGGCTCAGCAGACCCCCGCGGGCTACCTCGCCGGACTCCCACACGGCGCAGCAACTATCTGGATCGGCAGGCTCGTGCCACCCCGTTGATCGCGGCTGAAGAAGGCCCTAGTACACCCCGCCCGGCCGGACCCACCAACACTCGAACGACTGCGCCTCCGGGGCCGCGACGAAGACCTTCACGTCGCAGAACGCCAACTCGGCCATCCTGTGCAGGGCCGGGACGTCGTCGACGATGACGGGAGTCGTCTCCGCCCACGCCCCAAGGCGAGCAGGCAGTGCCACGGCGACGACGCGCACCCCGGCGTCCTCTTTGGTGTACAGCGGTCGGCCCTCGCCGTACGCCGCAGCGGGCGCTCCGAAGAACGTGTCGGCGCCCAGCGCCCCTTGCACGATGGTCTCGAAGGTCCGCCACCACGCCGATCCGATGCCAGTCCGGGCCCAGAACCGCTCGTACGCCGCCGCCCGTGCCTTCCGAGCCGCCGCCTCGCGCTGCCACCGGGTCTCTCGGGCTTCCCGCTCCGCCCGCCTGCGCACTGACTCTTCCCGGGCCTCGGCCGCGTACCGTGGCCCGGTCCAGAACCGGCAACGGTACGGCTCGCCGCGGGGAGTTCCCGCGTCCAGGACATACCGTTCGTCGTGTGGGACGAGACGCCTGTCGAGGATCCGCTCCACCGCGTTGTTCAGGGATATGCCCGCGACCGCGCTCCAGCCATCCCTTGCCGTGTACCGGGCGATCACCCCGCGCACCACCCGTGGCCCCGCAGAGGCCGAGGTCAGGTGCAGTGACGGGACGGCGGTCATCCACGGCCGGGGACGCTCCCGGTCGTCGAACCAGCAGACCTCCACCTCGTCCGCTGTGTATCGGTCCGTGCGCTCGAGGACGTTGTCCTCGGTGATCGGCGACAGCTGGGCCTCCAGGGCGAATCGCCGACCGTCCGGGGAGGTGGCCAGGACGTCGGCCCGCCAGGCGCCATGGGGCGCGGCGGCCTCGAGGACGGCGTCCCAGCCCGCCACGCGTGCGGCGGCGGCGAGGTCGGACTTGAGCAGCAGATGCTCCGCGCTCTCCCCCGCGAGCGGGCAGTCAGGCGTCCGTCGGCGGTGGGCGAAGTGCGGCATGCCCAGCACCGAGCGCCGGGCGACCATCCGCCCGTCACAGGCCGGGCAGTGCAGCGGAGCCCGGGCCCGATGGATCGTCTCCCAACTCACCCCGCAGCCCAGATCGTGCTGGGTGGCGTCCAGCCGACCGTGCTCGGCGTGCTGGGCGGTGAAGGGCATTGCCCCAGCATTGCCCAGCTCCGGCGAACGCACGCCGTCCGGCGGCCCTGAAGTCGGGTGACGTACGGCACAGACACGGCGTCAAGCGCACCTCACCGAAGGGGCGTTGCCCCGCCCGGACCGAGCAACGGGCTGCAACCCGTACGCCGCAGTTCGCATCCTGCCGCCCCTGCGTGACCGAAGAGCGGGCCGCTCGGCGGTGGGATTCGCCGGAAGATCGCTGATGACGCAATCGCCGGCCGGTTCGCTGACACGCGGGCGGCAGCGTGGAGCGGCTGTGCTGCGGCTGCGGGGGCGGTGGACGCGAAGGCATGACCGAGATGAGGATGCTCGGCGTTATCGAGAGGCGGCACGGGCAGGGGATGCGGAACACTTCGCCTGGTGATCGTGATGCAGCCCGTCCTGGAGATGTACACACCTGACGGCTTCGACCTCTGGCCTGTCGCCGAGGTCGAGTCGTTCGGCCTTCTGCCTCTCAGTGGGGAGCTCTCACCCACGGAGGTCGGATCGGCGGTGATGCGCATCGCCAGCTACAACGACATCGACCCCGACGGCAGTCAGCCGCCTCGCCCGGCCGACGCACTCGACTCGTTCCTTCACGGACTGCTGACGCTCGACAACCTCGTAGCCCCCGGCGGCCTGCGGGTCACCGACAACGCCACAGGGATCACCTTCCTGCCTGGCTGCTGTGACGGACTGGAGGACTGGCGCGACTGGCACCAGTTCATCGAGGACGGCAGCCTGCTCGGCTTCGGCCACGAACCCGCCTCACCGGTCGCGGAGCGCTTCGGTGACGTCGTCCGGCTCACGGTCAACGCCGAGCAGAGCGACAGCCTGGTGATCGAGCTGTCGGTCGCCGAACTCCGCAACCTGCTCACCGGCGCCGAGCGCGACCTGACCGACTTCCTGACGCTCGCGGCCAATTGGGCCTCCAGGCAGCTACCCGGCCACTGCGCTCCCCTCACAGCCGCCCTCGCCCGCCTTGTGGACCTTCCCGCGCCGGCCAAACCGTCAGAGGCATAGGACGGCGGACATGGCTTCGCACGCAAAGAAGGCAGCGCGCCGCAGAAGCCGCAGCGCGGTGGGTTGATGTCCCAGCTACCCTCCGCCCGCCGCGGGGCCGTCGAAGTGGACGGTGCCGTCTTCGTCGAGCGGTGGGTGGATTGCCTTGGGGGTGTGGGTGTTGATGTCGGACGGGCGTGGGCCTTCTGGTCCGTCGGGGCCCCAGCGCAGGAAGCGGCGGGCTCGGGCGATACGGGAGACGGTGCCGTGCACCTCGACCTCGTTGAGGCTGCCTGCGCGCAGCCGGTCTGCCGCCTCGGCGAACGCTCTCAACTCCGTGACCGCTGGGCTGCTGTTCTCGGCGACGACGGTGTGTGCGTCGACGTCTCTCTCGGCGTCGAACGGGATCAGGCCGCGCGTCCGCGGTTCCATCCAGGTCAGAGCGAAGGCCAGGGTCCGGCGTGCGTCGTGGGCGGTTGCCTGCAGGCCGCTGCCCGGTTTCCAGGGCTCGCTGCCGGAGCGTTCGACGATCAGGAACGCCGCCGGCATGAGCAGGACGTCGGGGTGCGTCTCTACGGCCCGCGCGGAGTCGTGCAGTACGGGCTCGGGGAACCTGCTTCCGGTGTACGCCATGGAGCGCAACGACACCCGCTCCGCCGCTTGGAGGGGTGAAAGGGGTGCGTCCGGGTCGAGAACCAGGTCGTCGTCGACCCTCGGGCTGCGGGCGCCGGCCCCCGGGCTCCAGTCAGGGACGAGGGGTTCGGGGTCGGTGGGCCGTGGCGTCTCGATGTCGCCGTGCTCGTCGATGCCCGCGTACTCCTCGGCCCGCACCACGCGGTAGCGGGTGTCGAGCACCGTGAGCTCGTCGACGTAGTGCTTCTCCAGGCGGGAGACTGCCGCCAGCAGTGCACGCCGTTCCGCTCTGCTCTTCGCCTCGTCCTTCGCCCGGTACCACAGAAGGGAGTTCAGCCCGTCGCGGGCCTGCTGCGGACAGCTGTGAGTGACCTCGACGACTACGCGCCACCGCTGCCCGTCGTCCTTGCTCTGCGAGGCCACCCCGAACAGCGGGCCCCGTACCGCCAGAGCACTGTGGCGCACCGCCGCGTCGAGGGCGTCTGCCTCCATCGCGGCCTCTACCGGCTCCACCGGAACCCTGACCGTGACCGGCCTCTTGCCGGATCCCGTACCTTCTTCGCCCATGCTGCCATCGTGGCGGCGTCCGTGCGCGCGCATCGCGGTTTCGCCGAATCGAGTCGTGATCAATTTCCGGGATGTGCCTTCGTGGCATGGTCCGGCCCGATGGACGGTCTTACGTGACGCGCGCGTGACTGACCGTTTCCGGTTGGGAGTTCATCGAGCCGGACCTGCCGATCGGCGAGTACGGCCCCGAGCGACTGCGGCAGCAGTTCGAGGGCGTGATCCGGCGGCAGGACGAGCCGGCGGTGGACGCCGTCGAACACATGGCGTGGCATCGCCACCCGATGCGGCACTACTCCCGTCAGCTACCTCGCCGGTCTCGACCTGCGCGCCTCGATGATCTGGATCAAGGACCTCATCAGGAGCACCCGATGAGCACGACTCGCCATGCCCCTAGGTGACGCGCTGAGGGGCCGGGCGCCAAGGGCGGGCAGGAGTTTGGGTCAACGGTCGACCAGTCGTGGTCGCGGGGCTTCACCCGTGGATTCCGTGTCGGTGTCGTCGGTGTCGACCGGGCCGCGGGGAAGTATCCGGTCCAGCCACTTCGGCAGCCACCAGTTGGTCCGGCCGAGGAGTGTCATGGTCGCCGGTACCAGCACCATGCGTACGACCGTCGCGTCGATGAAGATCGCGGTGGCCAGGCCGAGTCCGAACATCTTGGCGGAGGCGTCGTCGGCGACGGCGAAGGACAGGAAGACCGCCACCATGATGAGGGCGGCCGAGGTGATGATACGGGCGGTGCGCGAGATGCCCTCGACGATCGCCGTGCCGTTGTCGCCGGTGCGCAGGTACTCCTCGCGTACGCGGGAGAGCAGGAACACCTCGTAGTCCATGGACAGGCCGAACAGGATGGCGAAGAGGAACATCGGGATGAACGACACGATCGGAACTGTCGCTTCCAGCCCGATGAGCGCGCCTCCCCAGCCCCACTGGAAGACCGCGACCATGATGCCGTAGGCCGCGCCGATGCTCAGCAGGTTCAGGAGTACCGCCTTGAGCGGTACGAGTATCGAGCGGAAGACCAGCATCAGCAGCAGGAACGACATCGCCAGCACGGCGGCGACGAACACCGGCAGGCGCCGGCTGGTGCGTTGGCCCACGTCGGACAGGCTCGCGGCGGCGCCGCCGACGTGGGCCCTGGCCGGGCCGTGCCCGATCGCCGTGGGCAGCACGTCGGCGCGCAGCCGGGCGATGGTGGCGGCCGTGGCCTTGTCCTGGGGGCTGGTGGTCGGGAACACCACGAGGGTCGCGATGCCGGTGGCCCGATCGATGTGCGCCGGTGCGACGGATGCGATGCCCGGGTCCGCCGCGACCGTGGTGACGAGACGGTCCACCACTCCCCGATCGCCGGAGGGGTCCGCGGCGATGACGAGGGGACCGTTGATGCCCGGGCCGAACCCCTCGGCGACGAGGTCGTAGGCGCGGCGCTCGGTACGGCTCTGCGGCAGTGAGCCGTCGTCGGGAAGGCCGACGCGCAGGCCGAGCACGGGCAGCGTCGCCGTCAGCAGCAGCCCTGCCGCGCCGACCGCGTACGGCACCGGGTGCCGGCCGACGTGGCCGATCCAGCGGCGCCACCCGGGGGCGGAGACGGCGCCTGCCGCCGGGGCGCGCCGCCGGTCGATTCGGCCCGGCCGCCTGGCCCGAAGGGCCCGGACGATCCGGCCGGCCCGGGCCAGGCGCGGGCCCGCCGCGCCGAGGAAGGCCGGCAGCAGCGTCACCGACGCGAGCACCATCGTCAGGACGACGATCGAGACGGCAACCCCGCCCACCGTCATGAACGGCACGTTCGCGACCGCCATGCCGAGGATCGACACGACGACGGTGCCGCCGGCGAAGACCACCGGCCGCCCCGCCGTGGCCACCGCCCGTCCGGCCGCCGTCTGTGGATCGAGTCCGCACGCGAGGTACTCCCGGTGTCTGGCGAGCACGAACAGCGCGTAGTCGATGCCCACTCCGAGCCCGACCATGCTGCCCAGGACCGGTGCGAAGGTGGGGACCTCGGTCACCCCCGCCAGTACCGTCATCGTGGCGACCCCGACGGTCAGCCCGAAGACCGCCATGCCGATCGGCAGCGCGGCGGCGACGAGCGAACCGAACGCCAGGAACAGGATCGCGGCCGCGGCGAGGAGGCCGATCAACTCGCTCGCGCCGCCGTTGGGGTCGGAGAAGGCGTAGAAGAGGCTCCCGCCCATCTCGATCCGCAACGGCACCTCGGTGCGCAGCCGGTCGCCGAGATCGACGAGGGCGTCGAGGTCCTCGGCCGACAGCCTGCTCTGGTCGGGGTACTGCACCCGGACGACCGCGATCCGCCCGTCGGCCGAAACGAGGCCGCCGCGCACGGCGGTGTCCCCGCCCGTGTCGAGCGCCCCTGCCGGGTCGCTCGTGCCGAGCACGTGCGGCAGCCGCTCCACCTCGGCCCGCAGCCGCGTGAGAGCGGTGCGCGCGCGGTCGTCGTCGAAGAACGTCGCACCGTCGTCGAGGGGGGTGACGACGACTTGGGCGGTCATCCCCTCCTGGCCGGTGCCTGCACGCTCGATCAGTTCCGCGGCCCGCTGGGAGTCCAGCCCCGGAGCGGTCATCGTGTCCGCGGTACGCCCGCCGAAGGCGACGGCGGCGAGGACGGCGAGCGTGGCGGCGATCAGCCATGCCGTGATCACCCGCCAGGGATGGCGGGCGGCGCTTGCGCCCAGGCGCAACAGGGCTTTCGAGAGCATCGGGTCCTCCAACCACCTCGGCGGCCGTCCTAGTACGGCCGCCGATGTCGAGGCTCGTCGCCACGGCGCTCCGCGGCATCGGCCCGCGGGCCGCGGATCCGTCGGCCCCGGGGCGGAGTGACGACCCGTCCTTTCGGCCGATGCGCGGCACGCCGCGGTCCCTAGGCTGAGAACCGTGCTCCGAGACGACCTGCGAACCCTGTGGACCGAACCCCGGCCGCCCGACGCGCCCGCCCGGGTGTGGCGGGACTGGGCGCTGCTCGCCGTGGGCCTTGCCGGTGTGGCGCTGGAGGCCACCCTGCGGGAGAACGTCGTGTGGCGGCCGGTGGCGGTGGTGTTCGCCGTATGGCTGTGCCTGCTGCTGCTGTGGCGCCGGACCCGCCCGCTGGCGATGGTGACGCCGGCGTTCGGCTCGGTGAGTCTGCTTGAGGTGGCCTCACTCGTCGCCGCACCGCGCGAGCCCGTCGGCCTGTACACCGGCGCGGTCGTGCTCGTGCTGGTGTACGCGCTGCCGCGGTGGGGATCCGGACGCGAGATCGTGCTGGGCGGCGCGGTGATCATCGCGGTCGGCGCGCTGTGTGTCGTCACGGACGAGACCCCGGTCGTCGAAAAGGTCGTGGGCTTCGTCTTCCTGCTGCTGCCCGGCGTGGTCGGGGCTGCCGTGCGGTTCCGGGTGACCGCTCGCGAGCGGCAGTTGGAGCAGGTGCGCTCCCGCGAGCGCGAGCAGCTCGCCCGGGAACTGCACGACACGGTGGCCCACCACGTGTCGGCCATGGTGATCATCGCCCAGGCGGGCCGGGTGCTCGCGGGCACCGACCCGTCCGCCGCCGTCGAGGCGCTGGAGGGGGTCGAGGAGGAAGGGGCGCGCACCCTGGAGGAAATGCGCGCCATGGTCGCCGCGCTGCGCGACCGGGGGGTCGGCGCCGAGCTGGCGCCCCCTGCCGGAGTCGCGGATCTGGAGCGCCTGGTGCGCACTCCGGGTGGTCGCCTCAGGGTCGACCTGGGGCTCGACGGCGAACTGGACGCGCTGCCCCCGGCCGTGGACGCGGCCGTCTACCGGATCGTGCAGGAGTCGGTGACCAACGCGCTGCGCCATGCGGTCGACGCGACCGAGCTCGTCGTGCGGGTCGCCGCGGAACGGCACACGGTACGGGTGAGCGTGCGCGACAACGGCCGGCGCACCGGCCGGGGGCGCGACGGATACGGACTTACCGGACTGCGCGAGCGCGCGACCCTGCTGGGCGGCACACTACGAGCCGGCCCGGGTACCGACCGGGGCTGGCATGTCGAAGCCGAACTGCCGAGAGCGAGGAGCGAGAGCGGTGTCCATTCGCGTCCTCGTCGCTGACGACCAGACGATCATCCGCACCGGGTTGCGGATCATGCTGAACGCGCAGCCCGGCATCGAGGTGGTCGGCGAGGCCGCCGACGGGCGGGAAGCGGTACGTCTGGCCCGCGAACTACGCCCCGACGTCTGCCTGTTCGACATCCGCATGCCCGTACTCGACGGGCTCGAGGCCACCCGGCTGGTCGCCGGCCCGGGCGTCGCCGACCCGCTGGCCGTGGTCGTCATCACCACGTTCGACCTCGACGAGTACGTCTACGGCTCACTGCGCGCCGGCGCCCGCGGCTTCCTCCTGAAGGACACGGGACCGGACCTCCTGGCGCAGGCCGTACGGTCGGCGTCCGACGGTGAGGCGCTCATCGCGCCCAGCGTCACCGTCCGTCTGCTCCAGACATTCGCGGACCTGCCCGCCGGCCGGCCCTTGGCCCAGCCGGTCTCCCCCGTCACCGCCCGCGAGGAGCAGGTGCTCCTCGCCGTCGCTCGCGGGCTGACCAACACCGAGATCGCCGATGCACTGCACATCAGCCTCAGCACGGTGAAGACGCACCTCGCCAGCCTGATGGCCAAACTCGGCGCCCGCAACCGGGTCGAGATCGCGATGTGGGCCTACGAAACGCGCCGTATCCTCCCCGGAACCTGAGCCGGGTGCCGGGCATGCGGCGAGGTCGGGAGCTGTTCGGCCCGTTCACGGGCGACCGCCCGTGACCACACGGAAATGGGAGACGAGCGGGTCGACGGCGCCGCGTACGTGCCCGTTCGGGGCTGCCGCGGTGAGCTGCAGGAAGCGCACCGTCTGGCTGGTGATGACCTCGCCGGGCAGCACGTTGGGAATGCCGGGCGGGTACGCGGCCAGGGTGTCCGCCGACACCCGGCCCACGGCCTCGGCGGCGGGCACGACCCGGCCGGGGCTCATGAACGCCTCACGCGGGGTCAGAACGGCCTCGCCGGGGGCCGGGAGATCAGCGTCGCAGCCCTGCGCTCCACGGCCGCGCCCAGCGTGCAGGAGCTGATCGCCTCCCTGCAGCGCCAGGCGGCCCGCGTCACGGCCGACTGGGACCGGGACCCCCTGGGCTGAGTGCTGCGGCACGGTGGCGTCGCGACGCCGCGCGGTCGTGCATTCGGACGGATTCACGACATCGGCTTACGGCCCGTGTGGGGCGAAGCAACTTGCCCGATTCGGGGCCGTCCCCTATCCGCCGAGGGAACAGTGGTTCACGAGTGCCGTCGCGTCGGCTCCGGTGGGTAGCGCGACGGTCTTCGAGGCCGGCGGGCGGGTGCCCGTGGAGAGCCACTTCTCGAGGGCGGTGAGGCCGCTGCGGTGGCAGGGGGCGAGAGGCCGGAGTCTGTCCGGGAAGGTGTCGAACAGCGAGTCGGTGTGGGTGCCGCCCTCGATGCGGTAGTAGCGGTGCAGGTACCCGCGGCCGCTCTCGCGCACCATGCGGGCGTAGACGTCGGAGTCCTGGCCGATGGGAAGCAGGACGTCCAGGGTGCCGTGGACGGTGATCAGAGGCTTGCCGATCCGGCCGGTGAGGGCGATCTTCCGCACGGCCTGCCGGACTTCGGCGGGCCGTGTCGCGTAGTCGTAGTCGCTGTCGCAGGCGGGCGTGCCCGGCGCGCAGAACGGCGTACCGGCTTCCGTCTCGCCGTCGAAGCCGGGGTCGAGCTCCTCACGGTAGATGCGCTGGGTCAGATCCCAGTAGACCTTGTGGTGGTAGGGCCACAGGAACTCCGACCCGGCCGGATAGCCGGCGGAGTGGAGGGCCTGCTGCGCCTCCCGGGCGCCTTCGCCGCCCGCGGCGTACACGGGGTAGGCGCGCAGCGCCTTCGGCAGGAACTCCAGCAGGGTGGGGCCGGCAGCGCTCCACAGCGTGCCTTCCCAGTCGACGCCCCCGTCGTAGACCTCCGGGTGGTTCTCCAGTTGCCAGCGCACCAGGTAGCCGCCGTTCGACATACCGGTCACCAGGGTGCGCGAGGGGGGACGGTGGTAGCGCTGCGCCACCACGGCACGGGCCGCTCTGGTGAGCTGGGTGAGGCGGTCGTTCCACTCGGCGATCGCGTCGCCGGGAGCATTCCCGTCCCTGTAGAAGGAGAGACCGGTGTTGCCCTTGTCGGTGGCGGCGTAGGCGTAGCCGCGGGCCAGCACCCAGTCGGCGATGGCTCGATCGTTGGCGTACTGCTCCCGGTTGCCCGGGGTACCGGCGACGACGAGGCCGCCGTTCCACTGGTCGGGCATGCGTATGACGAACTGGGCGTCGTGGTTCCAGCCGTGGTTGGTGTTGGTGAGGGAGGTGTCGGGGAAGTACCCGTCGATCTGGACCCCTGGGACGCCGCTGGGCACGGGCAGGTCCTTGGGCGTCAGGCCGGCCCAGTCGGCGGGGTCGGTGTGCCCGGAGGCGACGGTGCCCGCTGTCGTCAGTTCGTCCAGACAGGCCGCCTGTTGGTGTGCGGCGCCCGGCACGCGCAGCTGCGTCGGCCGGGCGCAGTGGCCTCCAGGCTTCACGGGGGCGGAGGCAGGGGTGGCTGTGGCGGGAGCGGAGCTGAGGACGAGAGCGGCCAGAGCGAGGGCTGTTGCCGCTCCCCGTTGCCAGGAGCGTTGTGGTGCGGAGACGAGGGAGAGACGCATCGGTGTGCCTCCGAGATCGCGTACAGGGACCGCGGGAGGTTATGACGCCCCAGCTGTCTCGAAGAATGGGTCGGCCAACCACCGTTCGGAGCCTGCCCGTGGGTGGGGACACCACGTCGTCCCTCCCCGACAGCCACACAGCGGGCAGGCGCCATGGGATGGCCGCATCCTGCGCCCCCTCCCCGAAGCGCCGCCGTCGTCTCTCCGGAGTGCTCAGCTCCACCTGCGTGCGGCGAGGGCGACGGCGAGCAGCAGGGCCAGGACCGCGGCGAGAACCGCTTCGACCCCGGCGCGGGCGTGCAGGAGACCGCCGGTCAGAGCGCCTGCGGCGAGCATCATCACCGACACCGCTCTCCGTACCTTCGCGGGACCCGTAGGGTCTGCCGCGAGGCCCGTAAGGGTCCGGGTCATGACGGTGGTGGTCAGATCGGGCACGGCCAAGCGGTGGGCGACGGCGTTCTGGAGGCCCATGCCGCAGGCCAAGGGGACCAGTACGGCGTAGCGGCCCCAGGAAAACCCCTGGGCAGCGAGGGCGAGCGCGGCCAGGAGCCCTTGGACCGCGACCAGCGGCGCAAGCAGTCCTCCCGGATCCGTATCCCTGCGCCACCACCCGCCGGCGACCGCCCCGACCAGGAACCCCGCCAACGCTACGGCGGAGGCCAGGGCCGACAGTTGAGCGTCGCCGGACAGGGCGAACCCGAGGAAGACCACGTTGCCGGTCATGTTGGCCACGAACACGTGGCCGAGCCCCAGGAAGCTCGCCGCGTCGACGAGACCGCTGACGAAGGTCAGAACGAGCAGCAGCGGAGCGATCCGCGCGTAGCGATGACCTTCGGGAAACAGTCCTCGGGCCGCTGCCCCGCTCGTGCCACCGGCTGCTCGCACCCACTTCATCCCCTCAGTGGAGCAGGGGCCTCGTTGACCTGCGAACTCCCGGCAGCCAATCGTGGGAGCCTTCCGGGCTGACCTCGCTGTGCCCCGCGCTCAGCACTCCGCGAGGAACGCGTGGCCTCGGACGAGAGGCCCCTCCCTCGACTGGGTATGGATCAGCTCCGGTGATCAGTGGAGACAGACAGGGAACCTGTGAACAGTGAGGGCCCCATGCCCAGCGGCAGCACGGAGGTTCTGTCGCTGCCGGCCGGCCCGCCCGTCGGCACAGGGCTCGGCGGCTACGAATCGATCACCGTACGCATGGAACGCGGCACCGCCCTACTGCTCTGCACCGACGGGCTGGTGGAGCGGCGCGACACGGACATCGACGTCTGCGTGCAGGCGCTCGCGACACTGAGCCTGCCCACCGACGGCACTTTGGACGACATGCTCGACACCCTCCTGGCCCGCACGGCGAACGGCGCGTACGAGGACGACGTCGCGATCCTCGCCGCCCGGCTACGCGACGCCGATGAGTGACCGGCACCGCTCACGACGCCTCGCCACTTCCCGGCAGGCGGCGCAGGCGTTCTCTCGTTCCGGCAAGCAGCCAAGGGGACAACGAGTCAGGCCGCAGTGCCCTGAGGGGCGGTCATCCAGCGCCGCATCGCCTGCAGGCAGACGGTCGCGGCCACCACGAGACGGCGTTGCTCGCTTCCGGCTCGTCGGTCCAGTTCGACGCGGTACCGCTGAAGGCCGTCCAGCGAGCGCCAGGTCGAGACCGTCACCCGGCCCACCGCGTGGTCGAGACCGTCTCGTACGGACCAGGTCCTGCCCAGCACCGCATTGCGGGTGAGCTGCATGGAGGCGCTACCGGCTCGTACCTCGAGCAGTCGTGTGTGGCTGACCCGGCCGGGCGCGTGGGCCTCCCCGATCAGGTGCCCCTCGCCGTCGGTCAACCGGAAACGCGGCCGGGCAAGTGCCCCCTTGGAGACGAGGTCGACCCCCAGCAAGGGCCGGCGCCCGAGATCTTCGAGGGCGTACGCGAAGGCTCCGCGCTCATGAACATGCGCCAGGACCGTGCCGTCCTCGGCCGCCACGTGCATCACGGGACCGTGGTACCGGCGCAGGACCGGCCGCTTCGGCTCGGCAAGGATCAGCGCGCCGAGGGTGAACAGCTCTTGAGCCGGGCTCGCTTCGTCGCCGCTCATGCCCTGGCCCCCTCCCCCGTCGCATGGGCCCTCGCCCGAGTATGGCCGCTCGTGTCGGTGCCGAGTAGAGCCGTGCCCGCCTGAGATCTCTCTGCGTCGGACGCTCGAAGTCGACCCGCGCATGGTGGAGCGGCTCGGGCAAACTCCCATGGTCTGTCGGCCATGTGCACGCGGCGGGGGCCTCCGCGGCGCTCGGCGACGTACCGGGGCCGACATGTCCGAGCGTCCGCCGATCGTGGCGTCCTCCCTCAGGGCACTGGGTGTGGGCTGCTCGACGTGCGCCGGTGTGCGGCCGTGCGCCACGCGTGCGTCACGGACTGCCGAGCCACGTGGGTCGCCGAGGCCGTGTCCGCGGGCAGCATCGGTGGAGCCCCGATGTGGACGTGCAGGCGAGGTCTGCGCAACGGCGCGGTCAGCAGTCCGGCAAGCTGCTTGGTGGCGCCGCCCGAGGTGATACGACGGGCACCGGCCTGGCCGAGTGGGACCAGCGGTACTCCGGCGGCGGCCGCCAGTCGGGCCGGCCCGCTGCGGAAAGCCTGCGGTGGTGCGTCCGCGGAGTCCGGACGAGGCGGAATACAGCCTTCGCCGTACACGAGGACGTAGCGTCCGGCTCGCAGAGCGGCCTCTGCTCCGGTCAGGGCCTCGGCGGCCCGGGCGGTCCCGCGGCGCACGGGCACATATCCGTCGCGGGTCAGGGCGCGGCCGAGCAGCGGAACGCGCCAAAGTCCTGCCGCGCAGAGGACGACGGGCTCGATCCCCATACGGCGCAGGGCCGCGAGGACCACGAGAGGGTCGGCCAGGCTGCTGTGGTTGGCCACGATCACGGCGCCGCCCGCGGGCAGTCGTGGGAGGTCCGCCGTGACGGCCAGCCGACCGAGGACGGGAACGATTGCGGCGGCGAGGCGACTGAGCATGCGCGGGCCCTTCGTGACGGTCGCGGTGACTGCCCCATCGTCAGGTTGAGAGCCCGTCCCGGACCTGAGCCCCCGTACTCAATCGCACGCACGCCCCGGGCCGCGCGGCTGAGTACCGACGACCACGCCGGGCGCCGGAGAACGTGCGCGGCGGACCTGGCGGGCCGTCAGCGGGAGGAGCCCTCACGGGCTCCGCCCAGGTATCGTCGGGCCGATGAGGGGGAAACCGATGGCTTCGAGAACACCGAGCACGGCAAGCACGTTCTCCGTGGGAGGCGAGTACGAGGTGTCCCGGCTCGGGTTCGGCGCCATGCGGCTGCCGACAGGGCCCGGCCCTGAGCGGGCTGCCGCCAAGGCGGTGGCCCGGCGAGCTGTCGACCTGGGTGTCACCCTGATCGACACGGCCCACCTGTACGGATGGGGGGCCAACGAGGAACTCCTCGCCGAGGCCCTGTATCCGTACCCGGACGATCTGCTGCTCACCACCAAGGTCGGCGTCACCCAGTCCGGTCCGGAAGGGTGGGCGTACGATGCACGGCCGGAGAGTCTGCGCGAACAGGTCGAACAGGGCCTGCGGCGACTACGGACCGAGCGGATCGGTCTGCTCCAATTGCATCGGATCGACCCGAAGCTTCCGCTCGCCGAACAGGTCGGCGCGCTCCGCGAGCTCCAGCTCGAAGGAAAGATCGGGCACATCGGGCTCTCCGAAGTCACCCCTGAGCAGCTCGCCGAGGCCCGGCGGAGCGCCGAGATCGCAAGCGTGCAGAACCGCTACAACCTTCTTGACCGAGACTACGAACCCGTTCTGGAGATGTGCGAGGCCGAGGGCATCGCCTTCCTGCCCTGGCGTCCCGTCGCTGCGGAAACCGACGCGGATCAGGCGTCCGTACTCGCCGCCGTCGCCACGGAACTCGACGCCACCGTTCCTCAGGTCCTGCTCGCCTGGCTGCTGGCGCGTTCCCCCGTCGTCCTGCCGATCCCCGGAACCGCCTCGCTTGCCCATCTGGAGGAGAACCTCGCTGCGGCCGGCATCCGGCTGACCGCCTCGCAACGTCAGCGCCTCGACCGGACGGCCTCTCCTGCCTGACGGCCTCGTGCCGACGTGGACATGGTGGACGCTCTTGGTTGTACGCGGAAGCGGCGGCTGCGCGCCGGGAGTTCGCGGCGCCTCACCCGAGGTGACGCAGCAGCAGGCCCGGCGCGGCCCGCACCGCAGCGGCCGCACCCAGCCCGATGGCGGCTCCGGCTACGACGTCGGAGGGGTAGTGCGCGCCGCTGTGGACCCGCTCGATCGCCACCAGAACCGTGGGCACGGCACACGCGGCGCCCGCCCACGGCCACGTCGGAGCGACGGCGGCAGCGAACGCGACGGCCGCGGCTGTGTGCCCGGACGGGAAGGAGGAACTGTCCGGCCGGTCCTCGACGTCCTCGTGCGGGAACCATTCCTTCGGTGGGCGGCGGCGCTCGACGAGCTGCTTCGCGACCCCGTTGGAGAGACCCAGTGCCACCGTCATCCCCGCAACACCCGCCGCCGCGGCCCTGCGGCCCCTCCATCCGCCCCCGGCTGCCATGGCGGCAGCGGCAGCCCACCACAGCTTCGTGTGCTGGGCCGCATCCTCCACCGGCGGCAGCAGGCCACGCGCCCATGGGGATTTCCAGGACGCCATGCGCTTGGTCAGCCGGTTCTCGCAGGTACGCAAAGACGCCAGAAGCCTCATGGTCGGCAGCTTTCCCCGCACAGGCCGTTCGGGCCGTGATCAGTCCATCCGGCGGCGGTCTTCATCGCTCCACTTCCGCGTGTCGCGCGGCGGAACGTAGGGCTCCTCGTCCTTGGGGTGTCCGCCGGCGATCGCCCGCTGGCGGGCCATCTCCGCATCGAACTCCAGCCCGAGCAGCACGGCGATATTGGTGATCCACAACCACACCAGGAAGATGATCACCCCGGCGAGGGTGCCGTACGTCTTGTTGTAGGAGGCGAAGTTCGCGACGTAGAACGCGAAGCCGGCCGAGGCGATCATCCAGATCAGCAGCGCCAGGAAGCTGCCCGGGGTCACCCACCTGAACCCGCGTCCCTTGGCGTTCGGAGCGGCCCAGTACAGAAGCGCGATCATGATCGTGACCAGGAGGACCAGGACCGGCCACTTGGCGATCGACCACACGGTCAGCGCGGTGTCACCCACCCCTAGGGCGGTGCCCAGCTGCCGGGCCAGCTCACCGGTGAAGATCACGATCAGCGCGCTCGCGCAGGCCAGAATCATCAGCGTGACGGTCAGGCCCAGGCGCAGCGGCAGCACCTTCCAGGCCGGGCGGCCTTCGGGCATGTCGTAGACGGCGTTGGAGGTACGGATGAAGGCGGCCACGTATCCGGAGGCGGACCACACCGCGACAGCCAGGCCCACGATCGCCAGGATCGAGCCGATACCGGCATTGCCCTGCAACTGCTCCACCGCATTGGTGATCACATCACGCGCCGAGCCAGGGGCGAGCTTCTGGATGTTGTCCAGGACCTGTTTCGTCGCGGACTCCCCGGCGATACCCAGCAAGGAGACGAGGACCAGCAGCGCGGGGAACAGGGCCAGCACACCGTAGTAGGTCAGCGCCGCAGCCCGGTCGGCCAGCTCGTCCTCCTTGAACTCCTTGAAAGTGCCGCGAAGCACCGCCCGCCAGGACTGTTTGTTCAGCTCGGTGGGCTTGTCCGGTGCCTGGTCCTCCACCCGTTCGTCCGGACCCGCGCCGTTGTGCCGGTCCTCTTCGAAGCGGTCGTGGTCGTCTCCGCGCTCTGGCTTCGGTGAGATGGGTGCCATGGTTGGCGGCTTTCCACAGAGCCGCAGCCCATGCATCCGGCCGCGAGCTGGAGACGGAGCAAGCCGAGCAGGTAGCGAGGAGATACCGCCGATACCCCGGCGCCCGCCCACGATCGTGTCGCGCCGAGCGGCCGCGCGGGTGAGGCTGGAGGCAGGTGCACGACGACCAAGCTGCTTACTCATCGTAAGTAAATGTGACCCATGGTGACGGCAGCTGCCGTCTCCTCCGTCGTCACGACAACGACGACGGTCCCACGGCTCGCGACGCAGTGGGAGGCACGGCTGTTCCGGGAGGTGTTGCTACCCGCATCGGGAAGAGCCTCTTTGAGCGGTGGAAAGGCGGGTGTGAGGTTCCTTGGAACCGAGCATTGACTACAAGGCGTTGTTCGTGGCCACGCCCAGTCCGTATCTGGTGCTCGGCCGTGACCTGGTGATCGTCGACGTCAACGACGCGTACCTGCGCGCCACCGGTCGGAGCAGGTCGGACCTGGTGGGCCAGTACATTTTCGATGCCTTCCCGGACAATCCCGCGGACGCCACCGCGGACGGGGTGCGGAACCTGGGTGCCTCGCTGCACCGGGCACTGCAGTCGAGGGAGCCGGACACGATGGCGGTGCAGAAGTACGACATCCCCGTACCGTCGCGGCCCGGGGAGTTCGAGGAGCGGTGGTGGTCTCCGATCAACACCCCTGTGCTCGGGCCGGACGGTCAGGTGGCGTGGATCATTCACCGGGTGGAGGACGTGACCGAGTTCATCCGGTCCCGCCCCGACCGGGCGGCAGGCGGACTGCTGGGCCGGCGGGAGGTGATGGAGTCCGAGCTGTACGCGCGGGGGCGGGTGCTGCAGAGGTTGAACGAGGAGCTGCGCCAGGCTCATGCCCGGGAGCGGCAGGTCGCCGTCGCCTTGCAGGAGGCCATGCTGCACTCGCCCGACCTGGAGGGGCACGGGAATGTCGCGGTGCGCTACTTGCCCGCGGTCGGGTCGCTGAACGTGTGCGGCGACTGGTACGACGTCGTGGACCTGCCCGACGGCTCGTTCGGTGTCGCGGTCGGTGACGTCGTCGGTCACGGCCTGGAGGCCGCCGCCGTCATGGGTATGCTCCGCAGCGCGCTGAGCGCCGCCGTCCGGGCCCTGCACGAGCCGGCCAAGTCGCTGGAGGTCCTGGGTCTGTACGCCCGCTCGGTGGAAGGGGCGCTTGCCACCACCGCCGTCCAGGTCGTGATCGAGGCCGGCCATCAGCGGATCGCCTACAGCAGCGCCGGGCACCCTCCGCCCGTCCTGGTGCACCCCGATGGCACCTGCGACCTGCTGGATCAGGCCACCGATCCCCCACTGGGCGCCCGCCCCGAACACGCCGCCCGCCCCCAGGCGACCCTTCCCTACACCTCCGGTGACGTCCTGGTCCTGTACACGGACGGGCTCATCGAGCGCCGTGACGAGGACATCGACACCGGCTTGCACCGCCTCACCGACGCCCTCGGCCGCCACGCCCGCATGAGCCCCGACCGCGTCGCAGACGCCCTGCTGGCCGACCTCGGCGTGGCCGGCGGCACCCGAGACGACATCGCCCTGATCGTCGTACGCCTATGACGGCGCGCCGGGTGAACGGCCGGACAAGTCCTGGTTCGGTCCTGCCCCCAGCAGCGCTCGCTCGCTCATTCACTGACGGTTTGTCAGCACGTCAATTACTTCCGTGGAGTACTTCCGGAGAGCCTGCCGGCGTCATGGGCAGAAGTTGAACCAGACCCACCGAAGTCTCCTCGTTCGTCGAGGTATGGACGGCGCGGACTGTCCAGCGACCGGGCGGTATGGGGATGGGCGCCTGCTCCGGCAGTCCGCCGCCCTCGGGGTACTCGACGTCCAGCTCGTTCCCGGGGGTGACGGAGTCCATGAGCACCGCCGGCCCGTCCGTCTCCCAGACACCGCACTCTTCCCACTGGGTCGTGGGGTCGGCCAGGACGGCCCGGGCGGCGGCGAACAGATCGGCATCCGAGTTGGCTCCGAGCCAACGGACGAAGACTCGGTGTTCCGGCAGGTAGCAGGTGGAGGCGGGTTCATCCGCCAGGACAAGCCCTCGCAGGCCGTCGTCACCGACAGCGATCACTCCCGCCAGACCGTCCACTTCGCAGGCGCGGTCGTAGTCGTCCAGCACGTCCCCGTCGCCGATGACCAGCCCCCACTCCGTGCAACCACGCCATCCGTCCACTACGGAAACAGATATGGCGATCAGAGGGCCGCCCATCGACTCGACCCAGGTGAACGAAGGCTCGACCGAACTGGCTGCGGTGGATGAGGAGGTCTTCATGGCGCCAGTGTCTCCCTGGCCACTGACAAGGCGTCGTCGGGCTGCGAATGCGGCCGGGGCGCCTTCGTGCTGCCGGGCGTTGTTCCGTCCGGACGGCGCTCCGGGTCAGACATCGGCGCGCGACGGTCGCGACTGCTCCGGAGAGGGGCGAAGTCGGTGTGCGCGGCCTCAACAGCCTCCTACGCCTGCCGCCTTCGTGGTCGGCGAGCGCCCGGTAGAGGCGATGTGAGGGGTTAGAAGGTGATGGGTTCGCGGATGAGGGGGCAGGTCATGCAGTGGCCTCCGCCGCGGCCTCGGCCGAGTTCGGCGCCGACGATCTCGATGACCTCGACACCCGCTTTGCGGAGCAGGGTGTTGGGCCGCGCGTGCGCCGGGCAGCGTGGCGCGGCCGGCCTGCGTACACCGGGACGTGCTGAGACAGCGGCGCGAGCTCGCGTCCGCGTTCGAGCGCGCACGGATGTCGGAGCGGACGATCGGCGGCCTCGCTCCGCCCGTGCCCGGGGCGCACCGGCGGCAGCCCACGCTCGGCGCCGCCCGGTCAAGCTCGCACGGGAGGCCCCGTACTTGACCCCACGCTGTCGGAGTGACGACGCGTCAGGCGACCGCGCTCAGGTTGTCCGCGAGGCGGCGGTGGGCCGCTCGGGAGGCTGGGACGGCCGTGAGGGCGATCGCGCCGAGTACGGCGGCCGCGCAGGTGGCCACGAGGTGGCCGGCGGGTGGGGTTTGGGCGATGCCGGAGCCGATGCCGGTGGTGTGGGCCTCGTGGTCGATCAGCCAGTGGGCGAAGGGAACGCCGAGGGCCGTCGCGGCGAGGGCGGCGGCCAGGGCGGTGCAGCCGATGGCCGTCACGGTGACGGCGGTGATCTGGCGCGGGGAGAGCCCGATGGCCTTCAGGGCCAGCAGGTCGCGTTCGCCGTCGCGGATGGCGCCGCCGATCGCCGTGGAGAGTTCGGTCAGGCCGATCAGGGCGAGGACGGCGATCAGGCCGAAGACGACGCCACGCAGGGTGGAGAGCCGGTCGGCGGGGGTGGTGACCTCGTGGATGTCGAGGTGGCCCCGGGAGGCCGCGGCCAGTTCGGCGCGGACTGCGCGCGGGTCGGCGCCGGGCTCGAGGCGGAGTTGGTAGAGGGAGGGGCGCAGGGCGGGGTCGTTCTCGCGCAGGGTGTCGAGCGAGGTGGAGATGACCCGGCCGCCGTTCTCCGGTTCGATGCTGCGGCCGACGAGGTGCAGTACCTGCGGGTGGCCGCCGACCGTGACGCGGACCCAGTCGCCGACGTGTACGCCGAGCAGGTCGAGCAGGCCCTGACCGGCGACGGCCTCGTCGGGGCCGTGGGCGGCGCGGCCCTCGGCGATCGAGTACGGGTAGGGCTCGTCGCGGGTGCCGAGGCCGCGCAGTGCGATGGTGCCGGTCTGGCCGGGGACCAGGGCGGCGACCTCCAGGCCGGGGTGGGCGGCGGTGACCTTGTCGTGGGCCTCGAGGAGCGCGGCGGCCTCGCGGTCGGTGAGGGTCGTGTCGGGGCGGGCGGTGAGCGCGGCGGCGTGGCCGAGCTGTTCGGGGCGGCTGTCGAAGCGTTCGATGGTGGTCCAGGCGCCGAGCGCCACGGTGATCAGCAGCAGCGGCAGGGCGAGGCGGACGATGGCGGCCGGGGCGCGCCGTCCTCGGCCGAAGGCCCGGTGCCAGCCGAGGACCAGGGCGGCCGGCACCCGCAGACCGAGTGCGCCCCGAGCGGCCCGGGACAGTCCGCCGCGCGGGGCCACGGTGGGCGGGACGACGGGTACGGGCTCGACGCGCCCGGCCCGCCAGGCGGCGAGGCAGGTGGCCGCCCCGATGAACAGCACCACCGCGACGGGCACCGCGACCAGCGCCGCCGCATGACCCTGGAGCCCCTGCCAGACGCCGACGGCGTCGCCGAGCCGGCCGGGCAGGCGGTGGCCGAGGGTCTGGGCGGCCGCTGTGGCGAGGGCCGCGCCGGCCACGGCGAAGGCGAGGTGCTGGACGAGGAAGACGCGCACGACCTGGCCGGGTGTGAAGCCGATGGCCTTGAGGACGGAGATGTCCCGCAGGTGGCCGCGCACCCGGGTGCTGATGGCGCCGAAGACCGCGAGGGCGGCGGCGATCAGCGCGCCGAGCCCGAACATTCCGAGGACCTGTCCGAGGAGCCTGGTGTCGCCCTGGGCCTCGGCGCGGGCCTGCTGCCAGGTGGAGACGTCGGTGACGGCGCCGGCGCCGAGCGCGGTGACCGCGCGCTGGACGGTGTAGTCGGTGTCGTCCGGGTCGGCGAGGCGCAGGCCGACGACCTGGCCGCCGCCGCGGTCGTCGGGCACCGCGCGCGGCAGGGCCCAGACGGTGCCGGGCCGCTCGCCGGGGCGGTAGCGGGGCTCGGCGCTGTCGGCGACGCCGAGGACGGTCAGGGTGCGGCCGGTCGGCAGGGTCAGGCGATCGCCCGGTTCGGCCCAGAGCGCGCGGGCGAGTCCGGTTTCCAGGACGACGCCGTCGGGGACGGCGTCGTCGAGCCACCGGCCGGACGTCATCTGGGGCCGGCCGGTGCCGGGGGGCTCGGCAGTGGTGGCGCGTAGTTCCACGCCGGCGCGGGCGCCTCGGGAGGCGACGGTGGCGGCCGCGGTGCGGTAGGGGCCGGAGAGCTGCTCGACGCCGTCGAGGGTGGCGAGGGGGCCGGTGTCGGCGGTGGGGCCGATGTGGATCCATACGTGAGCGCCGCGCGACTGGGTGAAGACCCGTTGCCAGGGGTTGGTGGCGTAGCCGAAGAGCGCCGTGGCCAGCAGCAGCGAGGCGACGATGCCGGCGGTGGCGGCGACCATGAACAGTGCCTCGCCCCGGTGGGTGCGCAGATCGGCGTGCGCCCAGCGCAGCATGGCCCGCACCGGTCAGTCCTTCAGTTCCAGTACGCCGGCGATGCCGTGGCCGCGCGGCGGTGTGCCGCCCAGTTCCGCATCGTCGGCTATGCGGCCGTCGAAGAAGCTGATCACCCGGTCCGCGGCGCTGGCGAGCCGGGCGTCGTGGGTGACGAGCACGATGGTCTGGCCGCGCTGGTGGAAGCGGGTCAGCTGCCGCATCACCTCGCGGGTGCCCTTGCTGTCGAGGCTGCCGGCCGGTTCGTCGGCGAGCAGCAGCCGGGGTTGGTTGACGAGGGCGCGGGCGAGGGCGACGCGCTGCTGTTCGCCGCCGGAGAGCTCGCCGGGCATGCTGCGGGCCTTGCCGTCGAGGCCCAGCTCGGCGAGGAGCTCCTCGCGCTCGGCGCGGGCTCGCTTGGCGGAGGTGCCGGCCAGCAGGGCGGGCAGTTCGACGTTGTCGGCGACGGTGAGGTTGGAGACGAGGTTGAAGAACTGGAAGACGATGCCGATGCGGCGGCGCCGCTCCACCGCCCAGCGCGCCTCGGTCCAGCCGTCGGTGCTCTCGCCGTCCAGCCGGAGCGAGCCGCTGTCGGGACGCTGGAGGCCGCCGAGCAGGTGCAGCAGGGTGGACTTCCCGGCGCCGGAGGGGCCGGTGACGGCGACGAACTCGCCGCGGCGCACGGTCAGGTCGACGCCGCGCACGGCGTGTGCGGGCGCGCCCTCGCCGTGGTGGGTCTTGACGAGGCCCTCGGCGCGCAGCAGCGGCGCGGGTACGGCGGAGTCCGTCATCGCAGCTCCTCCAGTTCCTCCTGGCACCGCTCCAGCCAGTCGAGGTCGGCCTGCAGGTGCAGCATGGCGCCCTCGATCAGCAGGTGGGCTATGCGGTTGTCCCGGTCTTCGGTGGCGGCCAGCTTGGACAGGTTGCGCATGGTGGTGAGGTACTCGCGTCGCTGCTTGTTGATGAGGGCGATCTGGTCGGCGAGACCGGTGCGCGGGGCGAGGGCGAGCTTCATGAAGAACTCGTCCCGGACCCTCGGTTCGTCCGACGTCTCGTCGAACCAGGCGCGCAGTGCTTCCTGCCCGGCGTCGGTGAGGCGGTAGATCTTTTTGTTGGGGCGGCTCTCCTGGGCGATCTCCTCGCCCTCGATCAGCCCGGACTTCTCCAGCCGGCCGAGCGTCACGTAGATCTGGCCGACGTTGGTGGGAGGGTACGCGGCGCCCAGCAGTTGCTCAAGCTCCTGCTTGAGCTCGTAGCCGTGGGCCGGGCCCTTGGCCAGGAGGGCGAGGAGGGGAAGGCGCACCCGTGCTGTCCTCCCTTGGCGTGCTCCCGATGTGATGTGGGCTCTAGTATCGCCCATGCCTAACGGGTATACATGCCCTGTCGTCGGACGAAGGTGTACGGCGCGGTGCTCTGGGAGGAACCTATGCGGTGGATACGTGCCGCCGGTAGGGGTCTCCTGGCTCTCGCGGTCGTACTGACGGGTTACATGGCCTCGGGCACCCCGTCGGGCGGCGCGGAGCGCGAGGGCGGGCGCGGCCCCATGACGCTGGCGACGGCCGGTGATCTCACCGGCTATCTGGGCCGTGTCCTGGACGGCTGGAACCGCGCGCATCCGGCCGAGAAGGTCACCCTGGTCGAGCTGCCGGATTCGGCCGACGAGACCCGGGCCCAGATGATCACGGATCTGAGGTCGGGCGAGGGCAGGTTCGATCTGCTCAACATCGATGTCGCGTGGACGTCGGAGTTCGCCGCGGCCGGGTGGATCGCGCCGCTGGAGCGCGGCCGGTTCCCCTTGGAGAGTTTCCTGCCGCCCGTGGTGGACACCGCGACGTACGACGGGCGGCTCCATGCCGTTCCGTACGTGACGAATGCCGGGATGCTCTTCTACCGCAAGGACGTGCTCGACCGCGAGGGGCAGCGCCCGCCGCGGACCTGGGCGGAGCTGGAGCGGCAGGCCCGCACCATCGCCCCGAAGTACGGACTCGGCGGCTACGCGGGCCAGTTCCTGCCGTACGAGGGGCTGACGGTCAACGCCGCCGAGGCGGTGTACTCGGCGGGCGGGTCGGTCCTCGGCGACGAGGGCGAGCGGGTGACGGTCGACTCGGCGGCCGCGCGCGAAGGGCTGGGGTTCCTCTCCCGTGGTGTGCGGGACGGCTGGATCCCGAGGGAGGCCCTGACGTACAAGGAGGAGGAGTCCCGGCAGGCGTTCCAGGACGGCCGGCTGCTCTTCCTGCGTAACTGGCCGTACGCGTACGCCGGCGCGTCCGGCGCGCAGTCGAGGGTCGCGGGGAAGTTCGGCGCGGTGCCGCTGCCGGGCCCGCGGGGGCCGGGCGCGAGTGTGCTGGGCGGCTCGAATCTGGCCGTGAGCAGCCATGCCCGGCACCCCGAGTCGGCGCGTGACCTGATCGCGTACCTCACCAGCGAACAGGTGCAGCGCCGCGTCCTGAGCGAGGGCGCCCTGCCGCCGGTGCGGGCCGCGCTGTACGGGGATCCGGCGCTGGTGGCGCGCTTCCCTTATCTGCCCGCGCTGCGGGCGAGCGTGCTGGCGGCCGCGCCGCGTCCCAAGAGCCCGCACTACGAGCAGGTGAGCCTGGCGGTGCAGGCCGTGGCGCATGACGCGATGGCGCAGCACCAGACGCCCGAGGCGGCGGTGCGCCGGCTCGCGGAGGAGCTCGCGGCCATCGCCCGCCGTCGCTGACGTCTCCGTCACAGCCCCCTTCATCAAGCTTCCTACCTACCTGTTAGGTACCAGCATGCGGACCGGCGCTCGCCGGGTGCAACCGCAAAGCGGGACAAATCATCCCAACCAACTCTGATTTTTGGCATCTTCGTTGACACCCTCTCGTCGTGCCTACTTAACATGCATGCATAACCGCTACCCGCTTTGGGTGGCGCGCACCCTTCACGCAGAAATACAGGTCAACGGGTGATGCACACAGCCCCGAGCCGCCGTCACTGGTGGCGCGACGCGGTGATCTACCAGGTGTACGTCCGCAGCTTCCTCGACAGCACCGGCGACGGGATCGGCGACCTCGCCGGTGTCCGGGCCGGCCTGCCGTACCTCAAGAAGCTCGGGGTCGACGGCATCTGGCTGAGCCCCTTCTACCCCTCGCCGCAGCACGACCACGGGTACGACGTCGCCGACTACTGCGACGTCGACCCCGTCTTCGGCGACCTCGCCGAATTCGGCCTGCTGGTCGCCGACGCCCACCGGCTGGGCATCAAGGTGCTGCTGGACATCGTCCCCAACCACTGCTCCAGCGAGCACGCCTGGTTCCGCGAGGCCCTGGCCGGCGCCCCCGGCAGCGAGGCCCGCGCCCGCTTCCACTTCGCCGAGGGCCGCGGCCCGGACGGCGACGCGCCGCCCAACAACTGGCACGCCATGTTCGGCGGCCCCGCCTGGAGCCGGGTCACCGAGCCGGACGGCACGCCCGGCCAGTGGTACCTGCACATGTTCACCCCCGAGCAGCCGGACCTGAACTGGCGCAACCCCGAGGTCGGCGCCCACTTCGACCACGCCCTGCGCTTCTGGCTGGACCGGGGCGTCGACGGCTTCCGTATCGACGTGGCGGCCGGACTGTTCAAACACCCCGACCTGCCGGACTCCCCCGACCCGGAGGCCGACGCCCGTACCCGCGACTCCGTCAACCCGCTCGCCTGGAACCAGCCCGAGGTGCACGACGTATGGCGCCACTGGCGGTCGGTGTGCGAGGAGTACACGGCTCGCGACGGCCGCGAACGGCTCCTGGTCGGCGAGGTGTCGGTGCCCACCGCCCGTGAGCACGCGCGCTACGTCCGCCCCGACGAACTGCACCAGGCGTTCTTCTTCGACCTGCTGGGCGCGCCCTGGGACGCCGACGCCTTCCGCAAGGTGATCGACGAGGCGATGCGCGACATCGCGGGCACCGGCTCCACCGTCACCTGGGTGCTCAACAACCACGACCAGGTGCGCACGGTCACCCGGTACGGCGAGTCCGGCACCGAAGGCAGCGGGCTCGGGGTCGCCCGGGCGCGCGCCGCCGCCCTGCTGATGCTGGCGCTGCCCGGCGCCGCGTACATCTACCAGGGCGAGGAGCTGGGCCTGCCGGAGGTCGTGGACCTGCCCGACGAGGTCCTCACCGACCCGATCTTCCGGCGCACCGGCAGCCGGGCCCGGATCCGCGACGGCTGCCGCGTGCCGCTGCCGTGGTCGGGGCACGCCTCCCCGTTCGGCTTCAGCACGGGGGCGGAGAGCGCCAAGCCGTGGCTGCCGCAGCCCGGCTGGTTCGCCGAGCACGCCACCGACCGGGCGCTGACCGACACCCGCTCGTTCTGGCACCTGTACCGCGAAGGTCTGCAACTGCGGCACGGGCTGCCGCAGTTGGGCGAGGGCACCTTGCGCTGGCTCGACGCGCCGCCCGGCGTCCTGGCCTTCCTGCGCGGCGACGGACTCGTCTGCGCCGTGAACTTCACCGCCGCGCCGGTGCCCGCACCGGTCGCCGGCGCCCCCCTGCTGTCCAGCGGCCCCTGCCCGGCCGGCGTACTGCCCGGATCCACCGCCGCCTGGTGGATCAGTGACCACACCACCTCGGAGGTTTGACATGAAGATGCGACGACGTACGGCGATGGCGTGCTGCTCGGCGCTCACCCTGGCACTGGGGGCGACCGCCTGCGGCGGCAGCCCGGTGAGCGCGGGCGGCGGCGGTAAGGAACTCAGCGGCCAGACCCTGAACGTGGCCGGTGTCTGGTCCGGCGCCGAGCAGAAGAACTTCCAGAAGGTGCTGGACTCCTTCACCGAGAAGACCGGCGCCAAGACCCAGTTCACCTCGACCGGTGACAACGTCTCCACGGTCGTCGGCAGCAAGATCGAGGGCGGCAACGCCCCCGACGTGGTGATGGTCCCCCAGGTCGGCGTGTTGCAGCAGTTCGCCCGGCAGCAGTGGCTCAAGCCGCTGTCGGACACCGCGAAGAAGTCCGTCGACGCCAACTACGCGCCGGTGTGGAAGAACTACGGCACCGTCGACGGCACCCTGTACGGCCTGTACTTCAAGGCCGCTCACAAGTCGACCGTCTGGTACAGCCCTGAGGCGTTCGACCAGGCGGGTGTGAAGCCGCCGAAGACGTACGAGGAGATGCTGAAGAGCGGGCAGGCGGTCTCCGACTCGGGCCTGCCGGCCTTCGCGGTCGCCGGCGAGGACGGCTGGACGCTCACCGACTGGTTCGAGAACATCTACCTCTCCCAGGCCGGCCCCGAGAAGTACGACAAGCTCGCCCAGCACGAGATCAAGTGGACCGACCCGACCGTGGTGAAGGCGCTGACCACCCTCGGCGCGCTCTTCGCCGACAAGAAGCTGATCGCGGGCGGCCAGAAGGGCGCGCTGAGCACCGACTTCCCCGGCTCCGTCGAGAAGGTCTTCGGCCCGAAGCCCGAGGCCGGGATGGTGTACGAGGGCGACTTCGTCGCCGGCATCGCCAAGGACCAGTTCGGCAGGAAGATCGGCGAGGACGCCACCTTCTTCCCCTTCCCCGCGGTCGCGGGCGGCAAGGCACCGGTGGTCAGCGGCGGTGACGCGGCCGTCGTCCTGAAGGACGGCAAGAACCAGAAGGCCGCGATGGCGTTCATGGAGTACCTCGCGACGCCGGAGGCCGCGGCCGTGTGGGCCGGGGCGGGCGGCTTCCTGTCGCCGAACAAGAAGCTCGACCTCACCTCCTACGGCGACGACACGCTGCGTGAGACCGCCAAGTCGCTGATGGACGCCGGGGATTCGGTGCGCTTCGACATGTCGGACCAGGCTCCGGCGGCGTTCGGCGGCACCAAGGGCGTGGGCGAGTGGAAGATCCTCCAGGACTTCCTGCGCGACTCGTCGAACCCGGCGGGCACCGCCGCGGCGCTGGAGAGCGCGGCGGCCAAGGCGTACAAGAGCTGAGGCGGCCGTCATGACCACACTCACCGCTCCCCCGCCGCCCCGGGCCGGCGCCGCCGAGGGCGGCCGGCGGGAGACCAGTCCGCGGGACCGGGCCAGGCGCCGCAGGCGGATCATCGCCGTCGCGTTCGTGCTGCCGGCGCTCCTGCTGCTCGGCGCGCTGGTCGTCTACCCGGTGCTGTTCTCCGTGGGCCGCAGCTTCTTCGACGCGTCCGGCACGCAGTTCGTCGGCGGGGGCAACTACGCGGAGATGTTCCGCGACCCGGCCACCCTGACCGCCATCCGCAACAGCGCCATCTGGGTGGTCGTCGCGCCGACACTGCTCACTGGTCTCGGGCTGATACTCGCGGTACTGGTGGAGAAGGTCCGCTGGGCGACCGCGTTCAAGCTGCTGCTGTTCATGCCGATGGCCGTCTCCTTCCTGGCGGCCGGCATCATCTTCCGCCTCGCCTACGAGGAGGACCCGGACAAGGGCGTGCTGAACGCGGCCGTGGTCGGCGTGCACGACGTGTTCGAGGACTCCTCGTCGTACCCGAAGGCCCGGGCCCGCGAGGGGCAGGGGCTCGAGAAGCGGCCGGACGGCTCGTACGGGACGGCCGACGCGCTCTCCCCGGGGCAGAGCGTCGCCCTCGGCTTCGTCGGCGTGCCGCCCAAGGAGCTGCCCGCCGGCGCGAAGCAGGCTGCGGCCGGCCAGGCCGGTCCGAAGGAGGTGGCCGGCGCCGTGTACCTCGACTTCACTCCTGGTGGCGGCGGACGGCCCGGTGCCGTCGACGCCGGGGAGCGGGGGCTGCCCGGCATGGCGGTGGAGGCGGTGCGCGACGGCAAGACCGTCGCCACCGCGACCACGGCCGCCGACGGATCGTTCCGCTTCACCGACCTCACGGCGGGCGCGTACACGGTACGGCTGCCCGCGGAGAACTTCGCGCCGCCTTACGAGGGTGTCTCCTGGCTCGGTCCCGCCCTGGTCACTCCGGCGATCATCGGCGCGTACCTGTGGATCTGGACGGGCTTCGCGATGGTGCTCATCGGCGCCGGTCTCTCGTCCCTGCCGCGCGACGCGCTGGAGGCGGCGCGGATGGACGGGGCCAACGAGTGGCAGGTCTTCCGCCGGATCACCGTGCCGCTGCTGGCGCCCGTGCTGACCGTCGTCTTCGTGACGCTGGTGATCAATGTGATGAAGGTCTTCGACCTGATCTACATCATCGCGCCGGGGCCGGTGCAGGAGGACGCCACCGTGCTGGCCACCCAGATGTGGCTCGTCTCCTTCGGCGGCGGCAACAACCAGGGGCTCGGCAGCGCGCTCGGTGTGCTGCTCCTGCTCCTGGTGATCCCCGCGATGGTGTTCAACGTCCGCCGCTTCCGCAGGAGTCAGTCATGAGTGCGACCGCGACGATGCCGGGCGGCCGGCTGCGCCGCTGGCTGGGCAACGGCCTGGTCCAGGCGTTCCTGGCCGTGGTCGGCCTGATCTGGGTGACCCCGGTCGCCGGGCTGCTGCTGTCCTCGCTGCGCTCGGCGAGCGACAACGCGGCGAGCGGCTGGTGGACGGCGCTGACCGGGCCCGGCCAGCTGTCCCTGGACAACTACACCGCTCTCCTGGGCAACGCGGGCATCACACGGGCCTTCTGGAACACGGTCCTGATCTCGGTGCCGACGACCGTCCTGGTCGTCGTCGTGGCGGCGCTCGCCGGATACGCCTTCGCCTGGCTGGATTTCCCGGGCCGGGACTGGATCTTCCTCGGCGTGGTGGCGCTGCTGGTGGTGCCGGTGCAGGTGGGTCTGCTGCCGGTGGCGAAGCTGTTCGGACAGCTGGGGCTGTTCGGCACGATCCCGGGCGTGGTGCTCTTCCACGTCGCGTACGGGCTGCCGTTCGCCGTCTTCCTGCTGCGCAACTACTTCGCCGACATCCCCCGCGAGATGCTGGAGGCTGCGCGGATGGACGGGGGCGGCGAATGGCGGATCTTCACGCGGCTGGTACTGCCGGTGGGTCGCCCGGCGATCGCCAGCCTGGCGATCTTCCAGTTCCTGTGGGTGTGGAACGACATGCTGGTGGCGCTGCTCTTCGCCGACAGCTCCTCGCAGCCGCTGACGGTGGAACTGCAGTCGCAGGTGCGGCAGTTCGGCAGCAACATCGATGTCCTCGCGCCGGGCGCCTTCCTCTCCCTCATCGTGCCGGTGGTGGTCTTCTTTGCCTTCCAGCGTCACTTCGTGCAGGGAGTGATGGCCGGTTCGGTGAAGTGACCGGAAGGGCGGGGGCAGGGCAGGGACCCTGCCCCCTTCCGGCCGATCACAGTGCGGCGACGGTGGGAGGAGGGGGTGTCCATCGGCGGGTGCGCAGGATGGTGGAGGGGACGTCGTAGTCCTTCTTCAGGTGTTCAGGGATGGCGTAGTGCATGACGCGGCCGCGGGTCAGTGAGCTGAGTTCGAAGAGAGTGGTCAGGTGGCCGAGGCGGTCCAGGGCCCAGGCGCCCAGCGGTGAGCTGTCCTCGATCGTCTCCAGGATGCCGAGGAGCGCCGGTGCGGCTTTGACCGCGGTGTCCCACGGGGTGCGGGGGACTTGCAGCCAGTCGGCGCAGGTGTCGCCGACGAGGTAGCGGATGAGGGCGCTGACGAGGGGGTCGAAGAGGGTGCCGGGGACGACTTCTTCGAAGAGGTCGATGAGCTGACGGGTGAGAAGGGCGCCCTCTTCGGAGGGCCCCATGTGGCGGGTCATGTACAGGTCCGAGAACTCGCGGGCTTGTTCCAAGCTCTGTGGCGCGTGGGCTTGGTCGATGCCGAGCATGGCGCCGACGACGCGCCACGCGTAGTAGTACGCCTCGGCGCCTTCGGTGCTCATGTGGATGCCGAGCCGGTGCAGGGCGTCCAGGACCTGGATCGAGAACATCATCTGTCCGCCGATCATGTCCTCCTGGCAGATCGGGGTGCCCAGGTTCTCGGTGTCCCAGCGGTCTTCGCGGCGCAGGTGATGGCGAATGGACGCGTGCAGGAGGCGGACCTTCTGGGCTGCGGGGATGAACCGGCTGCCGGCTTCGAAGGCGTCGGGTCGCATGAGGTAGACGGTGAACTGCCCGGTCTCCGCCATCCGTTTGGACGGGTACTTCAGCCCATGGGTGGCGGAGAGCAGTTTGGCGACGTGAGGCAGGACGTAGCAGGCGGGCATCGAGGCGAAGGAGAGGGCCGTGGAGATGTGGACGTTGTTGTCGATGAAGAACAGCCGGGCCTTTTCCATCTCACCCCAGTCCACCCAGGAGGGCGGGGCGCTCGTCTCGTGGAGGTACTGGCGGGCCACCTCAGGGAGCCCCTCGGGAAGTTCCTGGCCCGTTGTGGAGACGTAGCGCATCAGGGTGTTGAACGTGCCGATCTCGCCGCGCTCGAAGAGCGTCGCCACGGTGGCGTCGGCCAGCTCGTCACCCGCCAGGCGCAGGCTTTGGAGGGACTGCTCGGTGTAGGCCATCGGGGGCTCCTTGCAGAAAGAAGTGGGGGCTGGGCCGGGCGCGAGGGGTTCAGTGATGGCGGACGGTGGCCATGCGTGCCAGGTCGGCCAGCGTTCGGGCGGCTTCCAGGGGCAGCGCCGTGTCGTCAAGGACGGCGGTGGCGACGTGGATTCGCTCAGTGATCATGTCCTCGATACGGGCGGGCGCCCCGGTGCGGTACATGATCTCCCGCACGCGCAGCACACCGTCCTCGTCGAGTTCGCGCTGCCCCAACGTCTGCTCCAGCACGCGCCGTTCGTCGGCTGTGGCGTGTTGCCAGGTGTGCGCCAGCAGGGCGGTGGGGCGGTGTGCGGTGAGGTCGTCCGCGTTCGCCTTGCCGGTCCGCTCCGGGTCTCCGAAAAGCCCGAGCAGGTCGTCCCGCAACTGGAACGCCTCCCCCAGCGGCAGCCCGTAGTCGGAGAACGCCGCGCGTAGCCCTGGAGAGGCACCGGCGAGGGCCCCGCCGATGTGCAGCGGATGTTCCACCGTGTACTTGGCGGTCTTGTAGCGGATCACCTTCAGGGAGGCGTGCGGGTCCGGGCGAGCTCCGGTGCGGAGGATCTCAAGGCACTCCCCCGCCACCAGCTCGCGGGCCAACACGCCCCACAGGGGGCGCGCCCGCGAAAGATAGGCTCCCGGCAGACCGCAGGTGGTGAACAGCTGGCCGGCCCAGGACATCAGCAGGTCACCCACCAGCATGGCCAGCGAGCGAGCAGCCGCCTTCGGGCGCGGACTGGCGGTGGTGGCGGAGCGGAGCGCCAGGTGAGGGGTGGGCAGCCCGTGGCGCTGAGCACTGTGGTCGATGAGGTCGTCGTGCACGACGGCCGCGGCGTGTACGAGTTCCATCGCCGCCGCCGCACGGACCAGGGCGTCGCTGTCCGGCTGGCCGGCCGCCCGCCATCCCCAGTAACAGAACGCCGCCCGCAAACGCTTCCCGTGAGCCGTGGCGACCTGGAGCTGGTCCGCCACGGGAGCCAGGTCCACGTCGATGTCGAGCAGCGCGTCGGTCTCCTGCTGGACGAAGTGCCGCAGCACCTGGTCCACACGGGCCTTCAGGGCACCCTGCCCGGCGCCTTCAGGCATCAACCGGTCCACTGCGCCGGGCAACCACATGCCGGGCGAGCAACTCCATGTGTGCCGGCGGAACGGCATACCGGTCCAGGACCAGACGCCCGCGGGCCTTGATCTCCTCCTGCCCCTCATCCGCGAGCCCGGCCACGTCGGAGCGCCCCAACAGCCCCCGTACCTCACCCACCGCACTGCTCACCGCGGTGACCGCGATATCGGCCAGACCCGCCACAAGCAGCACCGCATCCCTCGGTCGTCCCCCGCGCGGCCCGCTCTCGTACGCCATGTCGTCCTCCCCTTCGGCCATCTGCCGTCCAACGGCAGCATCAGCTGCTCTCCGAGACCGGGGCCGGTGGTCCGCCCCTCCCCGAAGAAAGCCTGACCGAGCCGCACCGGACACGCAGGGAAGATCACCTATCGGGCGACCCACCAGACGCGTGTTCCACCTGACCAGGCAGAAAGCCACAGGTGCCTTGTGTCTCGCCGTGCCCGGGCCCCCGTCCCGCTGCCCCTCGGAGCCGGAGGCGTCGATCCGAGCTTGGTTGATCCCGGAGTACAGGGCTCCGTGCTCGTGCCGATGCTCGGGATCGAGCGCCAGGCCCGGACCGGACCGTCTGTGCACAGCCGCGCGTCTCGAACAGAGCGTCGCTCCGCACGGTCACGCACCCGTACAACTCCGACCGGAACACCACCGCCACCGTCAACGCGTCTCGTTGACCCCCCGAGAACTCGATCACCTCGATCACCAAGCTCTTCGGCATCAGGCCCGGCAGGCTCATCGTCAACTGACCTCTGGCGCTGCGGTGTCAGCGGGCTCGCCCGGTGAGACGAGTAACGACGACAACGGTCTGCGTGAGGTCTACGGGCTGGAGGACGAAGACGCAGTCAACACGACCCGGCCCTAAAGGACCGGTCTTGGAGGTAGTGCCCAGCTGGATGCTGGGTTGGCTCCTCCGTCCAGACACCCCTATGGGGTGGCAGGGACGCGTGACTCAGGCCCCGCATTCCACACAGCAGCGCCGCGTGCGGCGAGGTTGCGGGAAGCATTCCCGTCAGCGTAGGCAACGACCCCGCCCCCGGCAGATGAAAAGCCCCTGGTCGACACGGTTGCGCTTGTCGACGTGGCCGCACTCGGCGCATGTCTGCGACGTACGCGGGATTGACGGAGACCAGGGGCACTCCCGCCCGCTTGGCCTTGTAGACGATGAAGTCCGCTCAGCCTCGGTCACGATCGTCTTGGCGATGACGTGGCTCATGTTCTTGGCGTGCCGCTGCTCACGGCGGGAACGCTCCTGCAACCGGCGCTTGGCGGATTTGGTCCGCCTCTTCTGGAGCTTGGCCCGCAGCGCAAGCTGCCGCTTGCGGTACCGGTTCAGGCCGCGCCCGGCAGCCTGGTAACCGGTGGCCGGATCGGCTCATTCCGCCTCATGGACCCCACTCGCCCGGGACACCGCAAAATCCTTGCGTTCTTCCTTGTCGACCCATCGGAAAAGATCGTCTCGACATCTGATGTGCCGCCGCAGCAACCGTGGTCCGACGCCTCTACCATGACGCTTGAACACTCATGCAAGAACGCAAGTTCTTCGTCGACGAACACAACGATCAGCTCTACGAACGAGAATTCTCCCTCTGCGAGCACTGAACCTCTTCCCTGGTGCGTGGTGCGGACCGCCTGGACGACGGCGCGTAACAGCGCCGTCGCTGGGCGAATCTGGGTAGCCCGCCGCGAAAAGATCGGGTCCGGTTACCGATGAAGCCGGCTCGGAATCATCGCAGACTGCTGGCATGCGCGGGCACGGATTCATTCATTCGACGTCACATCGCACGCGGCGCAACGTGTATATCAATCAAGGAGCCGCCGCCACCGACCACGTCTCTCGCGATCGCGGCCTTCTTTCGGCAAGCAGCCGCCAACTGATCGAAAAGCGTGTTCTCGACGTTGTTCTGGCCCTGCTGGCGCTGATCCTGCTGTCGCCGATCCTGCTGGTGGCAGCGTGCGCGGTCAAGTTGTCGTCCCCGGGCCCGGTCTCCTATCCGCAAGAGCGAGTCGGGCGCGACGGGAAGCATTTCAGGATGTTCAAGTTTCGTTCGATGTGCGTGGATGCGGAGCGTCAGCGGTCGGCCTATCTGGACCTGAACGAAAGCACCGGGCCCCTCTTCAAGATTCGTCGCGATCCTAGGATCACTCCGGTGGGACGCGTTCTTCGCAAGTGGAGCATCGATGAGTTGCCACAGTTGCTGAACGTCATACACGGCGAGATGAGTCTCGTCGGCCCGCGCCCCCCTCTTCCGGAGGAGTGTGCGCATTACGGTCCGCGGGAGTGGCAGCGATTGCTCGTGAAGCCCGGTATCACATGCATCTGGCAAGTCAGCGGACGCTCCGATGTCGAGTTCGCCGAACAAGTGCGAATGGATCTGGACTACATCGACAACTGGAACCTCTTGCTTGACCTGACGCTCCTGGTCAGGACGGTACCGGCCGTTCTCCAGCACCGAGGCGCCTACTGAGTAGCACCGAGGCGCCTACTGAGTCCTACTGAGTACTGATCGCCGAGTCACACCAAGAGCTTCGAAGCGAGGGCGATCAGGGGGTCCTGATCGATGGTGCGGGAGTGGCTGCGGGAGTGAAGGAGCAACGCCTGGTGGGCGAACATCGCGCACCAGGCGTTGGCGATGTCCTGATCGGCCGAGAACAGAACTCCTCCGTCCGGTCGCACGAAGCGGAGCAGCGCCCGCGTCAGCCCCTCCAGACGTCCGGCCCAGTGGTCCATCCGCAGGTGTCCACGCGCGCGCAGCAGGAGGCCGATACGCAAGGCCTGGGCGAGGACGTCGGAGCGTACGATCCCCCCTCCCGTGGTCTCCGCGAGCGTTCCGTCGCCGTCCTGCAGTCCCATGAGGCGGGTGTAGAGGCTCTCGACGACCTCCAGCGCCTCGTCTTCCGTAGGGGACGCCCCGATGAGCAGGCCCTCGATCCCGTAGAGGAGCGGGTGCAGCTCGCGGCACGGCCAGGCTTCCCGCAACGTCGCCTCCCAGTGCTCGCAGGTTCGGTGGCAGATCCGTGCGAGGGGTGTGCCGAGCACGCCATCAGGCATCCGGAGCAGGGCCGCGGCCGCTTTCAGGTGGTGCGGCCCCGGTTGTGTCGACCAGCGGTCGGGAAGGGGCGCACCGGCGACCGCGCCATGGGACCGTAGGACGGCGGCGCCCGCACACATGCTGTCGATGAGAGTGCAGAGGCGGGCGGCAAGGCTCTCCCATGCGCCGTGCCGGGCGACGTCGCCGAGACATGCGACGCCCCGCGCCGCCATCGCCAGGTCGAACATGAACACGCCGGCGTTCCGCCAATCGGAGCGATCGCCCGACAGGTACAGCCGCGTGGGCGGGACTCCCCGTTCCGACACGGTGCGGGTGAGCCAGTCCGACGCCCGCCGCCCGTGCTCGACAGCCTCCGCGGCACCGTCCGGAGAACTCGCCGCGCCCGACGCCAACCAGGCCATCGTGTTCAGGTAGTAGCCGGTGATCTCGAGGTAGACGAACTCCGGTCGCCCCTCCCGATCCAGCCATCCCGCGACCGCTCCGCGCTGGGGCCCCTCCTCGATCTGCACCCCGCTCCGCAACAACCATCGCTCGACGCGCCGGGCAGCCTCCGCTGTCTCGGCGGACAATCCGGTACCGGTGATCGAGGACGCCGTCTTCATCGCGAGAACTCCTTCTCCACCGCTGGCGCGAGCACGTCGCCGAGGATCTTCACGATCCGCTCGCCGGCGCAGCCGTCCCCGTAGGGGTCATGGCGCGTGGCCATGCGCGCGTAGTGGGCGGGGTCGTCGAGGAGGGCGGCCACCGCCGCGACGATTTCGTTCTGATCGGTTCCGACAAGGTTGGACGTTCCGGCCATGAGGGGCTCCTCGCGTGCCGTGCGACGGTTGGCCACGAGAAGCGGTTTGCCCAAGGCCGGTGCTTCCTCCTGGATGCCGCCCGAATCCGTGACGATCGCGTACGAGTCGGCGAGCATGTGCATGAAGGGGATGTAGCTGCGCGGCGCCAGCACCTCGACGTTCCGGGGAGGGGCCCCGTTGTTCAGGGTCTGCTGGAGCACCCGGAAGACCGGCGGAGACGGGTGACTCACCAATTGGAAGTGCACGTCGGGATAGAGACCCGCCAGTTGGCGGACAGCGCCGAAGACGGATCTGATCCCGTCGGGAATGCTCTCGCGCCGGTGCGCGGTGATCACGATGCGACGTTGCCCTTCGGGGGGCGCGGGCGTTTCACGCGGGCGCGACAGGGCCCAATGGAGCGCGTCGATACCGGTGTTCCCGGTGAGGAACACCCGGTCCGGGGCCACGCCCTCCCGTTCGAGGTTGGCCGCGGCCATCTCGCTGGGGGCGAAGTGCAGATCCGCGATCGCGCCGAGGATCCGTCGGTGGCCCTCCTCGGGCCAGGGGGCGCTGTTGTCATAGGTCCGCAGCCCGGCTTCGACGTGAGCCACGCGCGTGGAGGAGTGGAAAGCCGCGAGGCCGGCGGCCATCGTGGTCGTCGTGTCGCCCTGAACCAGGACGACGTCCGGGCGTATCTGGTCGCAGATGTCGGCGGCCCACCGAGCCACTCTCCATGCCACTTCAGCGGGCCGTTGGTTCTTTCGCATCACCGCCAACTGGTGGTCGACGTCCATCCCGAACGTCGTCAGGGCGTCGGACAACAGCTCTGCATGCTGGCCGCTCGCGCACACGGTCGTCTCGAAGTCCGAATCCAGATCGCGTAGTGCCCGAACGGGCGAATACATCTTGATGACCTCGGGCCGTGTGCCCAGGAACGCGACCACGCGGATGCGTCTCGCCATGAGTCACCACTCCTACGTCCGGCGCCGGCAAGGCGTGCTGCGGATCGGTCCCGCGTGCCCGAGGCGGTTCGTGCCTTCAGGCTCGCGGTGCGACCAGTCTGCGGTGGTGCCGGGGCAGGTTCATCGGTCACCGGAGCCGATTTTTTCGCCGCGGGATACCCAGATACCGGGGGTGGCCGTCACGACACCTCGCGTGTCCGTCATGACAGGAGTCAGAGCGTCGTGACGAAACTCAGGGCGTCGTCACCGGAGTCAGGGCCATGAGGGGTCGTCGTCGAGCGGGATGGCGGCCTGCTCGCGTGTGTGGACGCCGAGTTTCGCGAGCACGGCGGCCACGTGGTGTCCGGCGGTCTTGGGGGTGATGTAGAGCCGGGCGGCGATCTCCCTGTTGCTGAGTCCCTCGCACAGGAGGCGCTGGACCTCACGCTCGCGCTTGGTCAGGCCGTACGGGTTGGCGGACGTCGAGGCACGCCTGCCGTACGGGGAGCGCCGCACCCCGGCCGCCCGCAGGCGTTCCCGGGCGCGGTCCGCGGCCGGTCGGGCCCCCAGGGAGCGGAAGGTCTCCAGGGCCTGCCGCAGGGCGGGTACGTCACCGCCGAGGCCGGCCAGCGCCGCGTCGTACGGGCAGCCGAGCTCCTCCCACACGCGCACCGCCTCGCGCCACCTCCCGGCCGCTTCCAGGGCGTACGGCTCCGCCGCCCTCGTCTGCGGGGGGTCGCCGCCCGCCAGCCGGGACCAGCGCAGCATCCCGCCGACGAGCCAGGGGTCGCTGTCGATCGTGACCGCCTTCAGGCCGTGTTCGGCCTCCGCCACGGCGAGGCTGTCGTCCCCTTCGAGCCAGGCCGCCTCGGCGCGGGCGGCCCACACCGGGCCCGCCAGGAAGAGGTCCGCCTCTTCGCCGTACGCGAGTGCCTCGTCAAGGAGCGGCCACACGCCCGGTTCGCCTCGCCGGGCCCTGACCAGCGCCGACGTCACCAAGGGCAGCAGCCGGTGCAGCGGTTGGGGGTTCCGGCCGAGCACGTCGCCCGCCTTCTGGGCGGCCCGTGCCCACTGGCCCCGGTGCAGCATGCCGAGGGCGGCCGCTCCGAGGGCCGGCACGAGGAACATCGGGAGGTCGTGTTCGCGGCAGTACGCGCAGGTACGGACGGTGAGCCGATCGAGGCGCGGCAGGTCGTGGTGGAGTGCCGCGGTCCAGCAGGCCACCGCTCCGACCTTGCAGGCGTCGTCCGCCACGCCGTCCTCGGCCATGGCCGCATGCCAGGCGTCCTCGAAATCCTGCCAGTCCTGACCGCGGCAGGCCACGTTCACCAGGGCCTCGTAGAGGCGCGCATGGGTCTTCAGCGCGGCTTCGCCCAGGCCGAGGCCCAGCCCCACTTCGACGGCCTTGCCCGCGTAGTCGGCCGTCGTCGCGGGGTCGTAGCCGAGGCAGGCCAGTTGGGCGAGGTTGGCGTAGGCCCAGGCAAGTTCCCGGGTCGGGCCCTCGCCTTCCAGCACGCGAACGGCGTCCAGGCCCACGCGCCAGGCGTCCGTCGTGTGGACCGCGAGCCAGTGCATGTCGGAGAGCCGACGCAGGTCCTCCGCCTCCCCGCGCCGGTCGCCCTGCTCGTGGCGCAGCCGGACCGCTTCGCGCCAGGCGTCGATCGCCTCCAGAACGTTCCCGGTCACATAGCTCTCGTACGCCTGGGCTTCGAGCAGTTCGACACGCTGTGCGGGCTGGGCGGCGGCCGCGTTGCGTACGGCGCGCCCGTACAGCTCGGCGGCCTCCCGGTGTGCGCCCAGCGCCGCGGCGTAGGCGGCTGCCCTCGGGGCGTACTCGGCCATGGCCGCTTCGTCGCCGGCCTGCTCGGCGTGGAAGGCGAGTTGCGCGAGATCGACGGGGTCGACCGGACCGGAGCGCAGGGCGGCCAGGACGCGGCCGTGCAGTCGGGCGCGCCGGTAGACCGGGAGCGACTCCCAGACGGCCCGGCGGGCCAGCTCGTTACGGAAGTACAGCACCGGGCCGTCCGGGCGCAGCACACCGGATGCCAGGCAGTCCTCAAGGGCCGTGGCGGCGTCCGGTGACACAGCGGCGATCAGCTGTTCGGTGGCACGGGGCCCGATGACGGCCACCGTCTCCGCCACCTCCCGGGCCGGATCGGGGAGCCGCGCTATGCGGCCCAGTACCGCCTCACGCACGGTGGCGGGGACGCCGGGGGTGCGGGCCGCCAGGACTTCCGTGACGTAGAACGGGTTTCCATGCGTGTTGCTGAACAGCTCGTAAGCGTCCACCGGGTGCCCGGCCGCGGCCGTCAGATCGGCGACCGCCCGGCGGCTCAGCGGCTCCAGCGTGCAGCGGTGGACCGCGGCGAGAGCGGCGAGGTCGCCCAGGACCACCGCCAGGGGGTGGGCGGGTCCGATCTCGTCGTCGCGATAGGTGGCCAGGAGCAGGAGGGGGATCCGGTCGATCCGCCGCGCCAGGTAACGCACCAGGTCCAAGGTGGCCTGGTCGGCCCAGTTGAGGTCCTCGATCACCAGCAGTGTCGGCTGCCCACCGGTCTGGCCGCCGAGCGCGTTGAGCAGCGCGCTGAAGATTCCGCCCGGGTCGGTACGTCGGCGCAGGCCGGCCTCCAGGGACTGGGACGCCGGCGGGCCGAGCAGCGTGGCGATGTCCATCAAAGGGCCCAGGGGGCGCGGCGCGAAGAGCGGGTCGCACGCCCCGAGCAGAACCCGGGCGCGCCCGTTACCGCCCATCTCCTCCGCGAATCGTCGTACGACCGCGGTCTTGCCGATGCCTGCCTCACCGCGCACCAGCACCAGCTGTCCGTGGCCGTGTTCCGCCTGTTCCAGGCGGTCTGCGAGACCCTGCAGTACGGCGCCGCGTTCGAGAAGATCGGTCACGGCTGTCCCCAGCGTGGTCCGTGGTCCGTATGTGTATCCGTACACCCTCAGTCTAAGGATCTTCGGTCGAGACCGCTTTCGTGCCCGTACGGTGACCGTGTTGTCGCTCGGCGTATCTGGGTATGTCGCCGCGAAAAATCGGGTCCTGCCACCCGATGAACGTGCCTCGGTGCCATCGACAGACTGCTGACATGCGCCGCGAACCCAAGCGAACCGACACAGAGGGCCCGTCCCGTCGCGCGACCATGACCGAGGCCACCGCCTCCACGACGGGCACGGCTCGTCAGGCCGCCGGTGCGGGACCGTCCGCTCGCCCCGAGATCCACTTGTTCGAGCCATCGGGATACGCCGGGGTCTTCCAACACGCCTGCTGCCTCGGTCAGCTTCTCGGCCGGTCCGGCCGGCGCGTGGTGCTCCACACCGGGCACGAGCACGAGGAGGTGCGCATCGAGGGTGTCGACCTGTGCCCGTGCTCCTGGTGGCCACGTCATGGTCAGGCCGGCGCCCGCCGCTCCGGCGCCATCGCCCGCAGGTTCGTCAGCCGTACGCTGCCGCACCTTCACGCCGCGGTGCCACCCGGAGCGGTCCTTCACGTACAGGGCATCGCCGCGGCGGGGGCACTCACACTTCTCGCCCTGGGCGTGGGGCGGTTCCAGGATCGACTGGTGATCTACTCACCGCACGACACGTTCTCGCGACGAGGCCGGGTGGACGGCGCGTTGCTGCGGCTCGCCCTGCGCGTCCCGCACGCGATCATCGTCTACTCCCAGGCGGACGTCGAGGTTCTGCGCCGCCGCGGTCTCAAGGCGCATTGTTCTCCCCTGGTCCAGATCGTGCCCGAGACCTCGGACGACGCGCGGCTCCGGTGGCGCCACGCGTGGGGGGCCGGTCCGGACGTGTCCGTCGTCCTCTTCGCGGGATGCATCCGCCCCGAGAAGCGGCTCGACGTGCTCATCGAGGGCGCTCGCCACTGGCCTGCGAATCGGCGCCTGGCCGTCGTGGGCGAAGACCGTGGTGGATGGGCTCCCTGCGCGGAACTCGCGAAGGCCTACGGCGTCGACGTCGCCGCACGAGTGGAGTTCCTCGAACTGCCGGAGTTCACGGCGGCGATCGCGGCGGCGGATCTCGTCGTCCTGCCCTATGACAAGGCGAGCCAGAGCGGAGTGCTCGCGGTCGCCCGTCAGCTGGGCACCCCGACCGCCGCGGCGAACGTGGGCGGCCTGCGGGAACTTGCCTCACAGACGTTCGCGGCGGGGGATCCGCACGATCTCAACCGTGCCATCGACGCGCAGCTGGCCCGCGCCGTGGCACCCGACCCGTCCCTCGACGAGAACCGGGCGGTCGAAGTGCACCTTCTCGCATACGGGCGGCCGACATGACACGGGATCGTTACGGGCGTGACCCGGGGAGCCTCACGGCTCCGGACGGCACACGGCCTGGCGCGCCACACGTCGCTGAAGCGGGTGCGGGCGCGGGTACGGGTGAGCGTCGGGGCAGGGGCGCGGTCCACGGCGTTGCGCGGTGGTGGCCACTGGTGGTGCTCACCACGGTTGCCGCGGTTGTGGCGAGCGTGGTGGCCCTGGGTCCTCGGGCGCCTTCCTACAGTGCGACCACGAGGATGCCGGTCACGCCGCTTTCGCAATCGGACGAGACGTTCCTGGGAACCAGCCTGGTTCGTGATGCGGGCGATGCCACCCGTACGTCTTCCATGGTCGCGCAACTGGTGGACTCCCACCGAGTCGCCGTCGGGACCGCCCAGTCCCTCGGAGGCCGCTGGACGCCGGAATCCGTCCGCGACGCCGTGGACGTCAAGCCGGTCGGCGAGACGAACCTGATTGGGATCACCGCCCGAGCGGCCGACCCGGACCAGGCGGTCCGCCTGGCGCAGACGTTCGCCGAGACGGCTCTGAAGGATCGGTGGCAGACGGTCTCCGCCGAACTGGACCGCCGTATCGCCTTCTCGGCCGAGAACACCGCTGTCGACCCGAACACCGGGGAAGAGTCCCGGAAGCTGCAACTTCTCCGATTCGTCCGTGAGTCCGGCGCGGACCCCACCCTGGGGATCGAGTCGACCAGTCCGCCGGTGCGCGTCAAGGAGATGCCCCAAGCCGTGACGATCGGCGTGGCGGCGGTCGGCGGGATGTTCCTCGGCGTTCTCGCGGCCGTCGGGATCGAGCGATTCAGGCGCCGCGCGCCGAGCGACGACGTCGCGGCCGTCGAACGCGACCTCCCTGTGTCCTCACAGGAAATGCTGAGGAGTTGAGTCCGATGTCGTCGCCTGCCCCCGGATCGGCTCCGCCTCGCCGGATCGCACGTCTCATGGGCCTGCCCATCCATACGGTGACACTCGACGAGGCCGTCGGCCAGGTGTTCGACAGCTTGGCGGACGGGCGAGGCGGGACGGTGCTGACGCCGAACATCGACATCCTTCGGCAGTACCGGCGCTCGCCGGAGCTGCGGCGGCTGTTCGAACACACCGAGCTCGTCGTCACCGACGGCATGCCGCTGGTGGTCGCCCTGCGGATCCAGAGAACCCCGGTGCCCCGGCAGATCACCGGCACGGACATGCTCCGGGCACTGGCCGCGGGAGCGAGTGCGCGGGGGCGCTCGGTCCTGCTCGCAGGGGGTCGTCCCGGCGAGGCGCAGCGGGCCGCCGACCGTCTCACGCGGGAGAATCCGGGGCTGCGCGCCGAAACCCACCCATGCTACGTCCGGCCCGACACCATGGCCGGGGAGCTGGCGGCCCTCTCGCGCACACTGATCGCCTCGTCCCCGGACATCGTGTTCCTCGGTCTGCCCTTCGCGAGCCAGACATCGGTCATGACCGATCTGCGCCCCTCCCTGCCCGGTACGTGGTTCGTCGGCGTGGGCTCGAGTTTCGATTTCATCAACGGCGATCGCACACGCCCCCCGGACATCGTGCGGCGGCTCTGCCTCGAGTGGGCCTGGCGGCTCACGAGGCAACCCTGGCTCTGGCGCCGCTACCTGGTCCAAGGGCTTCCCACCGCCGCTCGCCTGACCGTCGAAGCCCTGCGTCTGCGGTGGCGGCGCCGTGGGTCGTCGGCGACGTCGGCCCACGGCCCGGCACTGCCGTGAACGTCCGCACCAAGGTGGTCTCCGTGCCGCGCGAACTCACCGGACGCGGCCTGATCGCCTCCGCCTCGTGGATGACCGGAACCCATCTGGTCGCCCAGGCATTCGCCTACGGATCGCTCATCTTCCTCGCACGACGCCTGCCGCCCGCGAGTTTCGGCACCGTGGCGGTCGGAACAGCCGTCGTCTACATCGCGACCCTGCTGGTGGAACGCGGCACCTACGGCGGCATCATGGTGCACCCCCGTCTCACCCAGGCCTACCTCGTACGCGCCTTCTGGCGCTGCTTCCTCATCGCCATCGCGCTCGCCGCGGCGATGGCGGCGTCCGCGGGACCCTTGGTGGGCACCTTCGCGGACGGCGGGGACGCACCCGCGGTCGCGCTGCTCGCGGTCTGCCTGCCGCTGCACGCGATCTCCGTCATCCCGACGGCGCTGCTGCACAAGTCGATGCGGTTCCGGCGACTCGGTGGGGCGACGGCCGCCGCCAACATCGCGTCCGCGGCGGTGGCCATGGCCGCGGTTCTGGCCGGCGCGGGCGTCTGGTCGCTGGTGGCGCGCCAAGTGGTGCTGTTCGGTCTGCTGGCGGTGCTCACGACCGTGCTGTGTCTGCCCGATCTGCGCGATCGGTCGACGGCTGTGTACGCCTCCGCCTCCGGCACCCGGAAACACGGGCGCACCGGCGACCGGTGGTTCTTCCTGTTCGGCGTCACCATGATGGTGGCCGCCAACGTCGACTACCTGATCGTCGGCCTCTCCAGCGACGCGAGTCTCGTCGGTCTCTACGCTGTGGCCTTCACGATCGCCATGGCGCCCGAGACGCAATTCTCGGATCAGGTGGGGAAGGTGCTCTTCGCCGCCGCCGCGTCCAGTCCCGAGACCAGCGGGGAGCGGACGGTGCAGTCCGTACGTCTGGTGTCGGCGCTTCTGCTGCCGATGCTGCCGGCAGGCATCCTGCTCGCACCGGTGGTGCTTCCGGCGGTCCTGGGGCCGGAATGGGTGGGCATGGTGACCGCCTTCCAGGTGCTGTGGGTGGCCGGCATCGGTTACGCCATCGACAACTGCATCGGTGAGGCGCTCTCAGGGAACGGACACATCGCCTTCCGCGCGAAGGTGATGGGCGTCCGCTGTATCGCCACCGCGGTCGCCCTGTGGATCCTCGTGTCGATCGACGGGATCCGTGGGGCCGCACTGGCGCACCTTGTGGTCTTCCTGCCGTACGTGGCGGTGTACGCCACCGTCGGCGCACGGCTCGCCGGAACCACGCCGCGGGAGCTCTGGCATGCCGTGCGCCCGATCGTGGCCGCGGTGGCATGGCAGGTGGCGGTGACCTTCGCCGTGCTCGCCTCCCTGAGGGCCTCGGAGACATCCGACGGCGTCGCCGTCTGCGCCGCCGTCGCCGCCGGGCTGGTGGCATCCGGGTCCGTACTGCTGTGGCCCTTCTTCCGGAGGCGATCACCGTGACCTGGGCAGCGGCCGGACGGAGCGGCGCGTCCTCGCTGCCGCCGCTCGCGCACGGATCAGGCCGTCGCGCTCTGGGCACGGCGTGTGTCGCGGTGCTGTCGGCGTTCGCTTTCGGGACCCTCCTGCCCAGCGACCCGCTCGCGGCCGTCGCCGCGATCGTCGTCATCCCGCTGGCGTTCGCGGCTCCGGTCGCCACCCTGGCCACGCTGATCGCCCTCACGGTGCTGGTGCCGATCCAGGTACAGGACCGGTTCTCCGTCGTCGGCGGAACCGGCCGGCCCGGGCTGCTGCTCGTCGACGTCCTCCTCATCCTCGGGCTGTGCCGGGTCGGATGGCTGATCCTGTCACGCAGGCTGAGGATCGACGCGCCGCTCCTCGCCGCCGCGGCCGTCGCCGTGGTGCTCACCGGCGCCCTGGCGTGGGGGATCGCGCACGGAGCCGCCGTGAGCGAGGCGGGCCATGAAGCCCGTCGTGTGATGCTCGGGGTGGGTGCGTTCGTACTGGCGTGGCCGGTGGTCCAGGACGCTGCGGCCCGACGACGTCTCGAGAACGCGTTGATCGCTCTCGGCCTGACTCTGGGTGCCTGGGGGCTGATCCAGTGGGGGTTCTCCATCAGCTTCACGACCTCGGCCGATGTCGGCGTACGCCGCGGCGTGGACCTCACCTCATCGGGCCGGGGTTCATTGCAGGGCGGGCTGTACGCGTACCCGGTCGCCGTGACCCTGGCCTGGGCCGCGCTGGTGTCCGGTCGCGTGCGGTCCGCCCCTCTGCGGTGGCTGTTGGCAGCGATCGTGTGCCTGAACGCGCTCTGCGCCTGGCTGACGTACGAGCGGACCTTCTGGATGGCCGCGTTGGTGGCCTGTGCCGTCGTGCTGATGATGTCGGGGGCCCAGGCACGCCGGATCGCGGCGAGGTGGGCGCCCGTCGGCGCCCTGTCGCTGCTCGTGTGCCTTTTCGCGCTCGCGCCCGGCGAGCTCCGCACTGCCGTGGAACGCCTGCACTCGGTCACTCGACTCGAAGTCGACAAGTCCTACGAGTACCGGGTGATCGAGTCGCAGATCGTCGGGGAGGAGATCAGAAGCCGGCCGCTGACCGGATCCGGCTTCGGCGCCACGATCACCTGGGGCAAGGACGATACGTTCAACACGCTGACGACGCCCTTCGCCCACAACGGGTACCTCTGGCTGGCCTGGAAGATCGGGATACCGGCGGCGGCCTTCCTGGTGCTCGTGATCGTGGCGGCGGTCGTGCGGCGGGGCCCGCCCGCGGAGGAGTGGCGGTCGCACGCCCTCAGGATCGGCAGCCGGGCGTCCCTGCTCGCCCTTCTCCTCATCAGCGTGACCTTTCCGGCCTTCGACGCCCTGGGCATCACCGCGGTGATGGGCCTGCTGGTCGCCGTCTGCTTCCAAGGTGGTGCCGGCACCACCTCGCCGAGACCGCTGTCGCCGCCCGGCAGCGGTGTGCCCGAGCAGACGCGGCCGCGGGTGCGGCGGACGTGAGGAGGCGATGCCCCGTGCCGGCCACCAGGCGTTCTCGCGACAAGGGCCTCGGTCCGTACGGTGCGTTGACGCGCCCCGCACGGTTGCTGGCCGGCGCCGTGCTGAGCATCATGCTCCTCGCCACGGCCATGTCCGGATGTTCCGCTGCCCCGGAGCCGGGACCGGCGCAGCAGCGGCAGTACGGTTTCGCCCTGCCCGCGTACTCCCGCGACGGTTACGGCGACGCGCCGATGATCGGGGGCTGTCTCCGCCACATCGCGGACGTCGGCGCGGGATGGGTCCAGATCACCCCCACGTGGTTCCAGGCCGGCTCCGACGCCGACGAGATAATCCGGGCCCCCGCCGGAGCGGCATGGCAGACGCCCGACGACGCCGGGATGCGCGAGGTGATCGCCCTGGCCCACGAGCGCGGACTGAAGGTCCTGCTCAAACCGCATGTCGATCTGCCGGGCGGCGAGAGCCGGAACCACATCCGGCCACGCGATCACGCCACGTGGTTCGCCTCCTACACCGCCTTCATCACCCACTACGCGGATATGGCCGCGCGGACCGGAGTGGAGCAATTCGCCGTCGGGACAGAACTGACGGGCGTCTCGGGAGAAAGGGACAAGTGGCTGGACGTCATCCGGGCCGTGCGCGACCGCTATCCGGGGCCGCTGGTGTACGCGGCCAACCACGACGAGTACCACCAGGTCGCCTTCTGGGACGCCGTGGACATGATCGGCATCGACGCCTACTGGCCCCTGAGCACGCAGCCGACCCGCGACGTGCGGGCGCTGCAACGAAGTTGGAGACCCATCCGCGAGGACCTGGCGGCGTTCGCGGCCGAACACGAGCGCCCGATCCTGTTCACCGAAGCGGGCTATGCCAGCCAGCGCGGGTCCACCACTGCCCCGTACTCCTGGACGATCAGCACGACCCCGGACGAGGCGGAGCAGGCGGCCGGCTACGAGGCGCTGTTTGCGAGCTTCCGGAACGAGTCCTGGTGGGCCGGTGTCTTCTGGTGGGCCTGGGACGTGCTGCCGCGCGGCAGCCTGGATGCCGCGCTCGATTACACGCTCCGCGGCAAGACCGCCGAGGAGGTGGTGCGACGCTGGTGGACCTGACCGGGGCCGCGAGCAACCGCCGTGGGATCGCCGCGTGCGTCGCTCCAGCGGCTCCTACGGAGCCATCGACGGGAGCTGACGGGAGCTTTCGACATGAACGACAGAGCAGGCCGATGCCGCCCGCACGGATCCACCCCCGAAGCGGATCCGCCGACAGCGCGCTGCCGTGGAGGTGCGTCATGCGACAGGACGCGATGAGCGACGAGGCAGGCGTGGTCGACACGATGCGGCGCGTCCTGGGGCCGCGGGGCCGACGAGCGGCGCGGCACGCCGTCGATGCAGTCGCCGGCCCCTGGCTCGGATCGATCGGGCGCGTGCGGACGAATCTCCCCTACATCGCGGTGACATTCGACGACGGGCCCGACCGGACGTGGACCCCGCGGGTGCTCGACGTCCTCACCGACAACGCCTGCCACGCGACGTTCTTCATGCTCCTGTACAACGCCCGTCCACACCCCGACCTCGTCCGCCGTGTGGTCGCCGAGGGCCACGAGATCGCCCTGCACGGACCTGATCACCAAAGCCTCGTCCCCCTGTCACGCCAGGCCGTACGGACGCGCCTCGAATCGGCGGCATCGGAACTCGCCGCGATCGCCGGTGCCCCCGTCCGGCTGTTCCGGCCCCCGTTCGGAGCACAGACACTGCGCAGTTATCTCGGTGTACGGGGCGCAGGCCTCGAGTGTGTCGTCTGGGACCTGGACAGCCTCGACTGGTGCGGCGGAAGCGAGCGGGACGTCGCGGACGGCGTCATCGCCCACGCCACCCAGGGCGACATCGTCCTAGCGCACGACGGCCGCGCGGGCATCGACGAGGGAGGCGGTCCCACCCCTCCGTTCGACCGCGCCAGGATGACCGAACTCCTCATCGGCGGACTGGCGCAGCGCGGGCTGCGGGGCGTCACCGTGTCGGACCTCCTCGCCGTCGGAGACGTGCACCGCACGGTCTGGTTCTCCCACTACGTACCCCCCGAGCACGACAGGTGGCGCCGTGACGTGGCCGAGCACGGCCGCTGAGCACGCGCGTACCGGGAAGGCGGACATGATGACGGACATGCGGGGACCAGGACGAGACACCGAGCTGGACGTCGTCATCGCGACCCGTGACCGCCCGGCCCACAAGCTGGCGGCCTGTCTGGACGCGCTCTGGCACCAGAGTTTCGAGCGCTTCGGTGTGATCGTGGTCGACGACGGCGGCCGGGACCCGGTGGCGCCTCGCATCGAGGCGTCCCACCCCACCCGCCCCGTCCGGATCATCCGCAATGAGAGGTCGGTCGGGCCCGCCGCGAGCCGCAACCGGGGTGTGGCCTTGTCGGACGCACCGTACGTGCTGTTCATCGACGACGACTGCATCTCCCGTCCCGAGCTGGTCGCCCGGCACCACGCCGCGTTGAGCCGTGCCGCCGGGCCCGTGGTGTCCCTCGGCCCGATCCTCGCCCCGCCGGCGCGGCGCATGCCGCCCTGGACGCACTGGGACGCCGATCGTCTGGGACGGGAATACGCCCGGCTGGGGCGCGGCGAGAGCACCCCGACGTGGACCCACTGCTACACCGGCAACCTCGCGGTCCGTCGCGCGGACTTCCGTGCCGTCGGCGGGTTCGACGAGCGCCTGGCCAGACAGGAGGACATCGAACTCGGCTTCCGGCTCTTCCGACTGGGCTGCCAATTCGCGTTCGATCCCGTCGCCGTCGTCTGGCACGACAGCGATCGCACCCTGCGGACATGGGTCCGCATCCCGGCCCTCAGCGCGCGCTTCGACGTTCTCATCGATCAGTTCGTGCCCGACGCGCGACGGCTGTCGTCGGTGCGCGAGGACCTGCGCCATCGGCACCGGCTGCTGCTCCTTGCCCGTCGGGTCTGCGGGCCGCCGGCGGCTCGTCGGTGCGCGGTCGCCGGCGCGATCGGAGCAGGTTGCCTGCTCCACGCCCTGCACGCCGACCGGCCGTCGCTGGCCGCCTTCAGCCTCGTCTGGGACCTGGAATACACCCGCGCCCTGGCGGAGGCGACATCCGCCGCCCCGGGGCGACTCGAGCGGCGGCCGGCGTAGCGGAGGATGCGAGTCGGGTCGGCATTTCCATTTCGCGAAGCAGGGGCCGTTTCGGAGCGATCCGAAACGGCCCCTCGATCATGTAGGCCAGGCACCAGGCATCGGGCGCCGCGCGCGGGTCAGCCCACGAGGACGTCCGCGAGCCAGCCACACTGGAAGACGGCCAATACGGAGGTCTGGCCGCGGGTAGGAGCACCACGGCGGCGGCGTGCGACGGTTGGATCGTCTTCGGGGACGAGGCCGGCCAGTCGATGACGCCCCGGTGGTGCGGGGCCGGGGCTCCGGGGAGGAGTAGTTGGACCACCCGGGCCGGAGACTGCCACAGGCGGGTTTCAGGAAGACCTCTCGTCGGCTCTGGCCTGCCAGTAGGCAGCGCTTCTTCGGGTGACCAGGGCGTCGGGATCGTCCGGACCCAGGACGCGAAGGTAGTCCTCCAGCAGCTGCGTAAAGGCGGTGGCCGCCCCGGCTACGTCGCCGGCCATGCCTCGCCAGTAGGCCAGGTGGCCCCGGGCCGAGAGGGTGTCGCGGTGATCGGGGCCCAAGGCGCGAAGCCGCCCGTCCAGCAGTCCTTCCACGGCGGCGGCCGCGCCGGCCTGGTCTCCGGCCATGCCGCGAGACCAGGCCAGAAGGCCCCACGTCGCTAGGGTGTCAGGATGGTACGGGCCCAGCGCTCGGATCCGGGCGGTTAGCAGGTCCTCGAGTGTCCTTGCGGCGCCGGTGTGATCTCCTGCTTCGCGCTGCCAATGGGCAAGGACAGCTCGGGTGGTGAGAGTGTCAGGATGGTCGGCCCCCAGCGCGCGTCGGCAGTCCTCCAGCAGCCGTTGCTGGACGGCGGCCGCTCCGGCCGCATCTCCTGCAGTCCCCCGCCAGTAGGCGAGCTTCGCTTGAGCGGTGAGCGTGCCAGGGTGGCCCGGCCCTACTGTGCCGAGATAGTCCTTCCACAGCTGCATGAACGCTGCCGCGGCGCTGGCGGGATCTCCGGCGAGGCCCTGTTGTTGGGCGAGGTCCGCCCGCGCCGCGAACATGGTCAGAGGGTCGGCATGTGACCCCACGGCCCGCAGCCTGGTCGCCTGTGCAGCCGTGTCAGCCGGACCGCGCGCCTGGTCCTGCCAGTAGGCCAGGTTCGTTTCCGTAGTACGAGTGTTGGGGTCTTCCGGCCCGAGAACGCGGAGGCAGACAGGCAGGAGCTCCGCATAAGCGGCAGCCGCGCCGGCCGCGTCACCCGCTTGGCCTCGCCACCATCCGAGGGCGTTCCATGCCGCCATGGTCTCGGCATGATCAGTGCCCAGCACTCGCAGGCAGTCCTCCATGAGCGCCTCAAGCGCGTCGGCGGCGCCCGCGGCGTCGCCTGCCTCACCTTGACACTGAGCGAGGTTGTTCCGCGCGGTGAGGGTGTCGGGGTGGTCGGGGCCCCACACGCGCAGGTAATCCTGCAGGAGCGCGGTCCATGTGGTGAACGCTGCGGGGGCGTCTCCGGCCTCCCGTTGCCAGTAAGCGAGGTTCTGGCACGTAGCAAGGGTGTGGGGGTGATCCGGGCCGAGGACCTGGTGGCAGGTCGTCAAGAGTTCACCGAGTTCGGCCGCTGCGCCTGCGGCGTCACCTGACTCGCCGCGCCACGAAGCGAGGTTGTGCCGCGTGGTGAGGGTGTCCGGGTGATCGGGACCCAGCACCCGAACTCGGTCCTCCAGCAGTGCCTCGAAGTCCTCGATCGCGCCAGGGGCGTCGCCTGTTCGGCCCCGCGCATCGGCGAGATTGTTCCGGGCAAGCAGAGTCGCCGGATGGTCGGGACCCAGCAGACGCAGGTGGTCCTCCAGCAGGACCGCGAAGTCGGTTGCGGCGCCGAGATCGTCCCCCGCTGTGCATTTCCAGCGCGCGAGGTTGTTCCGGGTGGCGAGGGTGTCGGGGTGGTCGGGGCCCAGCACGCGCAGGTAATCCTCCAGGAGGTCTGCGTATGCGGCCGCTGCACCTTCGGCGTCGCCTGACTCGCCGCGCCACAAAGCGAGATTGTTCCGGGTGGCGAGGGTGTCGGGGTGGTCGGGGCCCAATACACGCATGCAATCGTCCAGGAGTTCCGCAAAGGCGTTCGCGGCGCCGACCGCGTCGCCCGCTTCACCCCGTCGCCCGGCGAGGCTGTGTCGGGCGGAAAGCGTCCTGGGGTGGCTAGCACCGAATGCGCCGACGGAATCGGCGGCCAGTTCCTTCAAGGCTTTGACCGCTCCTGTTGCGTCCCCGGCCTTGCCCCGCCAAAACGCAAGAGCCTGTCGCACGGAAAGGACACTGGGATGATCCGGCTCAGCAAATCGGGAATAGTCCTCCAGCAGCGCTTCCAGTGCGGCTGCGGCGCCTGCTGCGTCGCCGGCTTGACCTCGCCAATGCGCGCAGTTCTGGCGCACCGCCAGTGTGTCGGGGTGGTCGGGGCCCAGGACGCGGGTGGACTCCTGAACCAGCTGGATGAATGCGGTCGCGGCGCCGGCAGTGTCCCCCGCCACGCCCTTCCAGCCGGCGAGGTTCTCCCTGATGATCAAAGTCTCGGGGTCGTCCCAGCCGAGGCGCTGGTGGGCGTTGCTCGCGAGGCGTTCGTAATGCGTGATCGTCGCTGTGATCTGCCCGGCCTCTCCGAGGCTTCGCCCCGTCCGGTGAAGGAGAGGATGGGCGCTGGGCTGCCAGAGTGCGTCTTCGGCTTGGTGGGCGAGAGCGTCAGCGTTGGCACGGAGAGTCTGTGCGAGCTCCCGCTCGCGTTCGAGGTCGGGCCAAGCAGCGATCAAGGCGTCGGCAGCGGTCACCGCCAGGTGGGAACGCTGATGGGGGGCGAGCGCGTCGCGAAAGGTGCGTTGGATGAGCTGGTGGACGCGGACCGTCTCGTGGGGGTTGTCGGGGGTGTAGTCGATCAGGCTGAGGCGTCGCAGGGCTCGCAGAGCGGCGGTCGCCGTCTCGGCGATTGCCTCGGCGTCAACCAGATCATGGTGGGGCGTGCGGCGTGCAGCGAGGTGGTCGAGGGCGGGTTGGCTGGTCAAGACGGTTTCGGGAACGCCGTTGGGGTCGAGAAGGCTGAGTAGCTCAAGCATGGGCCGGGCGAAGCCGGCGGGGCGGACGCGATCGGCGCGGTCGATGGACAGGGACCATGCGGCGGCTGCGGTGGTGGTCTGGTCGTCCGGCAGGACCCCGGCTTCCGGCAGCGCCTGGGCAAGGGTGGTGGTGCGGTCGGCAAGGAGGCGTCGGTAGGCGGCGCAGCCGAGGTGGGTGTCTGCGAGGTAGGCGGCCGCCTGGGACAGAGCGAGTGGCAGGCGTCCGAGGTCCGCGGCGAGGCCGCTCAGCTGCTCATGGGGTTCGTGGCGCTCGTGTGCTGCGAGGGCTTCGGAGAGGTAGGCGGTGGCTTCGTCCGGTGTGAACAGCTCGACACTGACCAGTCGGCAGCTGTGGCCGGTGAGCGTGGCGTCGCGGCGGCGGGTCGTGATCAGCGTCCGGCCGCGGGGGCTGTCGGGCGGGCGTAGGCCGCGCAGGTCGGCGGGGTCGCTGAGATCGTCCAGCACGACGAGCCATCTCGGGTCGCTTCCCGGATCGGAAGAGCTGCCGAACGTCGGTGTCTCCTTGGGCTCGAGCCAGGCGAGGAATGCCGCAGCGGCGGCTTCGGAGTCCGCGGGGTCGACGTCAAGGATGGTGACAGCGGCTTGGGCGTAGCTGTCGATGATCGCAGTGCGCGTGGCGGCGGTGACCCATACCAGAAGGTCGATCTTGCCGGCTCGCCAGGAATTCCGCGCGTGGTGGGCGGCCAGTTGTGTTTTCCCGACGCCGCCCATACCGGTCAGGACATGGCATGCGGCATGCGTCGCCTCACCGACGAGCAGGGCTTCCAGCGTGCGGTTGGCCGACCGGTCCTGGAAGCAGTCCGCGAGCCGCGGCAGCACGCCGATCTGGTGAGGCCAGGAGACGGGACGGCGTGGGGCTGCGTGATAAGTGACCTGGTCGATGCGGTAGGCGGCGATGCTCTGATCGCCTGCAGTGATGTGGACGCCGTCGGTCAGGTCGCGCCTGTCGGCGGCGGGAGACGGGCTTGTCGTCGCCGGTCCGGTCAGCCCTGAGGCGGATCCGGCGTCGGAGGGTGAACCGATCGGGGCCCTTCTCCGGAGGAAGGGTTCTGCGGTGGCGGGCCGCCTGTCTGCGCCCCGCCTTCGATCGTCCAAGCAGCGATCGAGCCCGCGTCCGCCGTGATGGCGATGTCTCCACCGACCGCCGTGCCGCCCGCCCCGGCCGAGACCTGCGGGCCGCTGTGGCCGGCCTGGGAGAGCAGCGAGCGCAACGCGGCAGCGGCCTCCTCGCGCTCCTCGGCGCCGAGGCTTTCGAGGAGGCCTTCGATACGGGCCTGCCAGGAGGCCTCCTGACGGATGCGGACCCGTTCCGCCTGCTCGCTACTCGCCGCTTCGAGATCCTGCGCGGTCTGGTCAAGGCGCTCCAGCTCCGAGCGTTCGCGCTCGGCGTCACCGCGGCCGAACCACCGGGCCAGCTGCCGGCGGAACCCCTCCCATGCGTCCTGGCCCGCGGCCGTCACCACCGCCGTACCACCAGCGGCAGCGAGCATCGCCAATGATTCCGTCAGCACGCCGCTCCTCCTCGCACCCGTGTGTCCCGACAGAACCGACCGTAGGCAGCCGACGCAGGGCCCGCACCTTGTCGCAGGCCAACAGCGCACTCCGGTTTGGGACTGAGCCGGTCAGACCGGTTGGGTCAGTCATCGCAGGATCATCAGCGGGATCCTGTGTCGACAGCGCGCTGAGCTTCCTTGGCGGGATCTGCCTGTACGTCTCGGTCCGTGGAAGACCGTCTTCGGGCGGCACCGACGGTGGTCGGCGGGCGGCACGTGGGACAAGATCTTCGCAGCCGCGCTGCCGACGCTGATGCCGAGGGCCGTATCGACTGGTCGATGGTGAGCATGGACTCCGCGTCCTGTCGGAATCATCAGCATGCGGCGGGAGCGCGCAAGAGACCTCCGCGGGTGCCGGAAAGGAAGCACACCCCGCAGCTCATCCCGGTCATTGAACGCATCCGTCGTGTGCAACGCCCGGGTGGCGGGCATCCGCGCACTCGGCCAGATCAGCACACCATTCCCAAGCCCCGAGAGCGGCGAGCCCACCGCGAAAGACGCGGCAGCAGGGCGGACGGCCCGCCGGCTTCGACAAAACGATCTACAGACGCAGGTGCAGCTGACGATCAACGCGTTGAAGAACTTGCTGGCCGTGGCCACACGTTTCGGCAAACGCGTCTACGTCTTCCACGGGACCTCACCCTCGCCTCGATCCAGCTCTGACTCCGCCCGTGATCAGCCGGACAGGGCCTGGCATGCCCGGCGAGGGGATGTTTACACTCTCGGCGCGGCGGAACTTACGGTTTGTGGGTTACCCAGAGCAGTTCCGCCGGCCAGCGGTGTGCCCAGTCGGGTGGGTCGGTTTCGTTGTAGCCGTTGGGTGTTCCGCGTTCGGGCCGCGGCTCGATGAGGTCGTCGATGACGAGACCCGCGCCGCGCAGCACCTTGACCCAGTCGCCGTAGGTGAGTTGATAGCTGGTCGCGCCGTCGTCCTCGGCGATGGTGTTCAGCCCGAAGTAGTCCTGCTGCAGCGTCGTGGTCACGCGGCCGGCGGCTTCGTCGTAGCAAGCTTCGAACCATGGGCTGGCGACGTTGAACATCAGGCGCCCGCCACGGCCCAAGACGCGTGCGGCCTGCGGGACGGCCAGATGCGGGGACGCCCAGCTGAGCCCACCGAAGTCGCAGAACACCAGGTCGAAGCTGTCGGCGGCGAAGGGGAGTTGTTCGGCCGCGCCTTGCACGAGCGGGTAGCGGGCCTCTCCCATCGCACGGGACGCTGCCGCAAGTTGGGCTTCGGACAGGTCGAGCCCGACCACGGTGGCGCCCTCGGCGGCGAGCGCCCTGGACCACTGGCCGGCGCCGCAGCCGAGTTCGAGGACGCGCTTGCCGGTGACGTCACCCAGGGCGCTCAGGTGCGCGTCGGGGATGGAGTACATGCCCCACAGCCGGGGTGCGGCTCCGATTCGGGAATCGTGCTTGTGCTGGTAGGCGCTGCTGATGCGGTTCCAGAACCGCCGGTTGGCGGGGATGCTGTCCACGTGCCGACTCCAGCACTGCCTGCCGGGGGAGGTCAACTCGATTAGGGCACTGGCCGCCCCTCGCCCCGGGCCGGCCCTGGCTTGGCCCATGACCCGCCGGACTAGCCCTAGTCGCGCTTGGGCCAGATTGGGCGGCCCTGATCGGTCCAGATGACGCCCTTGTTGCGGCAGAGGCAGAAGGGGTGGCCGACGGGGTCGGTGTAGACGCGGAAGCCGTAGCCGTCGGGGCCGACGCAGTCCCGCTGCAGGGTCGCGCCGAGGGCCAGGACGCGGCGCTGTTCGGCCTCGATGTCGTCGACTTCGAAGTCGAGGTGGAACTGCTTGGGGTGCTCGCTGTCGGGCCACTGCGGGGCGCGGTAGTCCTCCACCTGAATGAAGGCCAGTTCGATCTCGCCGCACTGGATGCCGGCCCAGTTCTCGTTACTGGTTTCCTTGACCGGGAGCCCCATCACCTCGGAGTAGAAGGCTGCCAGCTTCATCGTGTCCGGGCAGTCGATGATGAAGTCGGTTAGTCGTAGCATCCCGCGATCTTGCCACAAGATCGAATGAGCCGGACCATGAGACAGTCCCTGGTCGCCTTCGTCTTGCGCATCAGCCGTCGGGGCTGATGCCGGGGCTTGGGAGACCCGCTCCGGGGGAAGTTCTGCTGTCGACCTTGAGCTGGTCGATCGCCCCTCAGGCTGCCCCAGGTGGATCGGAGCAGTCGATCCGGATCAACATCGCGTGACCGGCGGATGCGGCGCCCCGCACGAACTCTGTCAAGGGAGTGGAGGGGCCGCCGGCCCACTCCAGTGAGTCAGGCGAGCCGATCAAGTTCCACGGGTGTGACGCGCACGTACTCCCGGTTCATACTCACGGACGGCAGCATACGGAGCGTGTCCGACAGCGGCGCTCGCGTGTCCGCTCCGAACGAGGCGGCTCGACGAGCAGGAACTGTCACGACGAACCGCACGGAGCACGTGGAGATCACGGTCGCCCCTGAACCGTACTCACCGGTGTGTGGCGGCGAGGCTCGGCGCCCTTCTTTGTGGTGAGCCGGCCCGTCACATGCCCTCGCCGTGGCCGGCAATCACCCGCCAACGTGGCGAGTCCGCCGGTTGCTGGTGCTTCGTTCCTGGAGTGTGGGCGGTCGCGTTGTTCGGCTCTGTCGGGGACCTTGTGTTGGAGCGCGTCGGCCGTCCCCTCCCGTCACGCTGGTGACGGCAGCACAGGGTTCGCCACGGCTGGGTCAGCACCCGGCCAGTCCTCACCGGTGAGGGTCGCAGTCAAACGCCCGTGCTGTACGGCCACCCCCACGTCCATGCCTTCAGCCGCGGCCTCGGCGAAAGCAGCCGGCGAAGTGTTGTTGAGGAGGAAGACAAAGTGCAGCGTGAAAGGCGGCCAGCTTTCGTGCGGGACGCCGTCGCCGTCGAGTTGTAGGTTCGCTTTCCACCCTGCTTGGCAGAGGACCGAGACGAAGAGACCGAGGAACTCGACGCCGAGCAGGTCATCGGCGTTGTCGATGAGGACGGCGCTGTCCTTCGAGTCGCCTCCATGGCCGTGCCAGTCGTGCAGGCAGTCCACCAGGGCATCCCAGTTGCGGCCGAAGTAGCCAGGAAAGGACAGCTCCCGGGCAAAGGCAGCAAAGAGCGAGGTCGGCTCTCGCAGCTCCCGACCGTCCAACCGGAACACGCGCCCGCCTTGCTCATGGAGTTCTGCGGTTTGGGCGCCCACCCATGGGTCGTCAGCAAGAGTGAAGACGACCCAAGGAGATCGGCGCTCGGTGAGGGTGAGGGTGTTCATGACCGAATCGTCGCACGGGCGGGCAGACCCATGCCGCTATCACAGGGGCATGGGCTGAGGAGTACGCACTCGCGTGGGAGGTCGCGATTGGCGTGTGCGTAGACCATGCGTTTGAGAGTTTGACGCAATTGACTGGGCCCTGCGACCTGTCCTGAGCTCCATGGTCCGGGCAGCCCGGCCGTGACGGTGTCGAAGTCACGGCGCAGGCCGCTGACGGCACTTGAAACGTCGCACAATCAGCTAGCCAGCCCTCCGCCAACCAGGCCCAACCGCATGACGTCAATCGTCAAGGCCCTCCTCACGTCGGAGCGGCAGCGCGGAAGAAGCTCGTTGAGCGCTTCGTCCGGCGATATCCGTCGTATGGCGTGGGGTCAGCCCTGATCTTGGGTGTACTGAGCCGCGTACCAACTGGAGTCGATGGCGGGGTTGCGCAGCGCCCCCCAAAATCGGTCGTCAGGTATAGGTGGCAGTGGCGGATGGCCCAGGTCCGCATGCAGATCCGCCCGCCAGTCAAGAGTGAAGTGGCTTCGCACGGTTGCGCTCTCGCACACGGACCTGTAAGGGGACCCCCAGATCCCGAGCGCCATCTGCTCCGCGGCCCACCTGCGCGTGTGGTCTCGTCCGGTGTCGGCCTGCGCGAGCACCGCGCGGAGTCGCAAGGCGAGCGGGCCGGTCCGGTCCGGCTGTGGCGGGGCCTCACCGCGCTCCCAGGCGTTCAGGGCTGCCTTGACCTCTGGGTAGTTGGTCAGGCCTGTATCGACCGCCAGTCTGCGCAACTGGTTCCGCGCGGCCTCGACCACCCGCTCATACGGCAGAGTCGCGATCAGCGCACCGAGTTCCTCGTGTCCGTCCAGGTAGCTCACGTGGAGGAGGTCGGTGGGGCTGTAGGACAGGTCCAGCTCCGGCAGCTGCTCATCCGGTGCGGGAAGGGGCTCGTCGGCACTGTACTTCGGCCTGGCAGGCAGAGGGTCGTCCCGGAACAGCCGGCCGTTGAACGTCACGATACCGGCGTCCTGGCCTCGCTCAAGCTGGTCGGCCTCTGTGGCCAGATACTCGCCCAGCGAGCCGGCCTTCCCGAAACTGGTGCCGGTCTCGTCGAAGAACCGCCCGATCGCACCGAAGGAGTCCCGCCCAGTACGGCAGTCCACCAGAAGGCCGTCCGACGTCGCGTCGTACGAACCGAACTTCACGTAGTCGTGAAGCCAGTAGTCCTCGGTCTCCCCGTCGAGGCCTTGGTCGATGCCGCGCATGAACCCGGTGTCCCCGAGGATTCCGCTCACTCCGAGCAGCCGGTCGCCCGAGCTGAACCGGAAAGCCTCAGGTATCTCCAACGCCCCGTTGTGCCGGAGGAGTGAGGCGACCAGGTCCGGAGGAAAGGTGACCCCCAGTTCCTGCTGCGCTGCTGTGATCTCTTCGTCTCCTGCGGGCGGCCGGAGCGTGGCAAAAGTCCGGGGCGCGTGCTCGCGCAGCCACGCGTCGATGCGAGTCCATGAGTCCTGGACCAGGTCTGATGTCATGGTTCCGACCTTAGAGCTAGGGGCTGACAACAGCTTGATCGTCGCTCACCGGCCTTGCCGCCGGGTTGGCGCTCAGGCCGGCCAACTCGCCCACTCGACCATGAAGCCCTCGCTCTGGCAGGCCGAGGCGGGCGACACCGAGGGCCGTACCCTCCCCTCGATTCGAGCTGACGCCCACGAGCGATGACGCCTGTCTCGGTCAGCAGCGGTCCCTCCGCTCGCCGGCGGCCAGTCGGCCAGCCTCGGGCCTGAGTTCCCCGTGCAACACGGAATGGGTCCTCCTTGTTGCCAAGCGCCGCCTTCCCGTCATCGACCTCCGGCGGACGTCACAAGAGGCGCTTCCGCCACGACACCGCGACGCTCGACATTGGCGTCGCGGCACGCTCGAGAGTCGTATGCCGATTACCCCCACTGATTGCCGCCCACTGATCGCCCGCAACCCCACTGCCGAACAGACGCATCTCGGGTAAGTTCCCTTTATGCACGACCAGTTGATCTCTTGACGCGCGGCTGACAGGGGGAGGCGGTAGCGCCATGGGTGGGAGGTTGTACGGTCAGCAGGCCCTGCAGGAGGGGTTCGTACCGCGGCTGGTGGGGCTGCATCACAAGGACGGGTACCTGGTCCCCTTCGCCTATCCCAAGGGCGCGCCCGTCGTACGGATCGTCGGCGGACGGGGCAGCGGCAAGACGGCCCTTCTGGGCGCCGTCCATGACGCGTACAACGGCCGGGTGCCGCTCGCACGGGTCGACCTCGGGGCACCGGGGTTCGGCGAGCCCGGTGTGGCCGACGGTGACGGCGACGTTCCCAACGCCTCCCCCATCACGCACCTGTTGTATCTGCTCGCGTACAAACTCGGTTTGGACGTACGGCACTTCGGTAAGCCGATGGCCTTTCCGCGCCTGTCGCTCGGTCTCCTCGTCGTCACCGCCTGGCGCCCGCTGAACACCGACGAGACCGATGTGCGGCCGCCCGATCTGCGTCGGGCGGAGGCCGATCTGCGTACGCTCATCACCGCCGAGGACCCCGACGTACGGCGCCGCAGGGAGAGTCTCGGTCGCTGGTTCGACGTCGTCACGGACAACCTCCCGCTCGTCCTCTCCGCGGTCCCGGGCCTCGACAGCATCGCAGGGATCGTTCTCGACACCGCCCGGGCGCAACTCGTGAGGAGCGAGCCGGACAAGGGCGCTCTCGCCTGGTGGGGTAGCCGGCTCCACCGGTCCCAGGGCTATCAGGGCGATTCGCTGCAGCGGCTCTTCCAGTTCGTCCGTGGCTTCCGCAGACTCGACGACCGCAGACGTACCGCCGAAGAACACCTCGTCGCCGCGCTTCTCGACGACATCGACGCCAACTACGGCGCGCTGCGCAGACTCAACAAGAAGCCCCGCCCGCTGCTGCTCCTGGACAACGCCCATACCGACGTCGGGCGCGTCTTCCTCGATCTGCTCGACGCCGGAAACCCTGGCCCCGGCGACTCGCCGGGCAAGGCCCCGACACGGCCCGTGGTCCTCGCCACGTTGCTCGGCAGGGGTCACGGGTTCCCGCCGCTGAGCGAGGTCGGTGGTGACGCCGTACCGCAGGCACGGCCCTTGGTCCTGAGCATCCCCGACATCGAACCGGCCCATATCGCGCAGATGCTCAGCCCCGTCGACTACCCCGACCATCTCCCCCGCGTCGTCGCCCGCTACAGCGGCGGCCGCGCGGCGAGCGCGCGCATTCTGGCGGACGCGGCCGTGCGCCGTGTCGAGGACGTGGGCACGATACGAGGCGGGGAACTCCTCGACGAGGCCGCACCCGCGCTTCTCGCGAAACTGCTGCCCGATCCCGTGTTGCGAGAGCGTCTGGTGCTGCTGTCCGCCGCGGCCGACGCGCGTACCCGGCGAGGGCTGTGGACGTTCTCCCATCCCGAGGACCACTCCGAGGAGTTGGTGGCCGTTCGAGTCCGCGAGGCCGACGAGTACCGGACCCGTTCCTGTCTCGACGGCGACCGTGCCCTCGATCTGCTGCTACGGCACCGGCTGGCCGCCACCGTCACCCACGAGCGCTGGCGCGACACCCAACTCCGGCTGCGCTCCCTGTGCGACCCGCGCGGCGACACGTATCTGCACCACACGCTGGCGCTTGGCAGGGTCGACGAAGTGGTCAGCGTCCTGCACCACCGGTTCACCGTCGCCCCGCCCGGCGAATGGCTGACCGCGCTCAACGTCATCTGCTCGGCGCCCCATCCACGCGAGGGCTACGAGCCGCCCCCGGCCGGCAGCCCCTTCCTGTCGTGCACCGCCTGCCGCAGCGACCTTCCGGGACCGCATCACGACGCGATCGCCTCCCTGGTGCCGCTGCTGTGGCGGCTCTCCGACCCGCTCACCCTCGCCCCGCGCGAGGACGAGCTGACCACCGTCCGCATCGCGCTGGAGACGCTGTACGGCAACAAGGCCGCGCACGCCGCCTACCGCGAGGCGTCCGCCGCCTGGCCGGCCCGTCTGCGGGCCGGAGCACAGGCTCCCGACCTGCCTGTCCAGGAAGGTGCCACGTCATGACGTCGTTCATCTCCAGACTTCCCGGCGGGCCGCTCACCAAGGCGGCCGCCCTCGTCGTCGCCCTGGCCGTGCTCGGCGCCGCCGTATGGGCCGGCATCGTCGTCTTCGGGCCGGATCCCGCCTGCGGCAAGGGAATCGAGGAACGGGGTCCCGAGGGCGCACGGGAGTGCACGGGCGTCACCGACGGCAGTTTCGTCTTCGCGGACAACCTCAGGGAGGTCAGCGCACGGATCAAGGCGGAGAACGAGCGGATCAAGGGCGAACCGCACGTCTCCGTCGCCGTGATGCTGCCGATGGCACCGACACAGGCCTTCGAACAGCAGAAGACGCTCCACGAGGTGCAGGGCGCCTACCTCGCGCAGTACCGCGCCAACCACGATTCCAACAGCAAGAAGCCGGCGATACGGCTCCTGCTCGCCAACCCCGGTCGTAGCCACACGCATTGGCGCCCGGTCGCCGAACAGCTCGGCACCATGTCGGAATCCACGACCGACAACCTCCGGGCCGTGATCGGTTTCGACGTCTCCACCGCCACCACCCAGGCCGCCATCGGCTATCTCACCCGCGAGCGCGGCATTCCCGTCGTCGGCGGTCCCATCACCGCCGACGACTCGGGCAACAGCGCCCAGCGGCCCGACGCGTACCCGGGCCTCGCCCGGGTCGTCCCCACCACCACCGACCAGGCCAAGGCCCTGTCCCACTTCAACGAGGGCATCGACCCCCGGCACACGCTGGTCGTGGAAGACATCCGCACCGGCGACAACTACGTCGACGCGCTCAAGCGGGCCTTCGCCGAACGGACCGCCGGATCGCCCCGCGCACCCGAGCAGTACCGTGCGCCCGAGGAGTTCCACGAGGAAGGCACCACCGCCAACGCCTTCGACCAGATGGTCGACACCATCTGCACCTCGGCGGCCAAGGTCATCTACTTCGCCGGACGGCCGGTCCAGCTACGGCAGTTCGTCAACGAACTGGGCAACCGGGGCTGCGCGGAGAAGAAGTACACGATCATCACCGGATCCGGGGCCTCCACCCTCTCCTCGGACAAGCTCCTGGACTGGAACGCCTTCCGCAAGGGCGTGACCCTCCAGTACGCCGCCGTCGCCCACCCCGACGCCTGGAGCGGCCCCAAGGCGCCCGCCACAGGCGGCTCCGCGGCCGCCTTCCGCACCCTGGCCGAGCTGGCGGCCAGCAAGGCGGTCGGAAACATCGGCCCGGTGGAACTCACCGACTCGCGGACGATCACGTTCTACGACGCCGGTCTCACCGCGATCACCGCCATCCGGATGCGCGACGACGGCGACCCGGTCATCCCCACTCTCGGCCGCATCAGCGACTCATGGCTGCGGCTGCACGGGATGGGCAAGGTCGACGGCGCCAGCGGCTGGATCTGCCTCGACAACTACGGCAACCCGTACAACAAGGCGGTCTCCGTGGTGGAGCTCGCGCCCGACGTCCCCGGCCGCATCCGCTTCGTCGGCCTCGCCTGGCCAACCGGCCGCCCCACCCCGGCGGACTGCACCGCGAGCCGCACCTGACGCACACACCGACGTCTCTCCGGCCGCGCATGCGGCGCTCGCGCTCGCGCGCCGTCCGCCACCAGCCGCCTCGTGCAGGCGCAGCCAGCCGAGGAGGCGTCGGCACCACCGCTCACGCAGGCCAACTGATCGCCCGGGAAGGGAGCCTGGACGGATGCTTCCGTAGCTGACCTGCGGCTCCGGGCATCAGGGCTGTCGTGGCGACCTTCACCTGTGCACGCCGACTGTGGGCCATTGCCCATGCCGAGGAAGACCAGGTAGGCCGCTCCGGCCAGCTTGACCACGGTGGAGGCGGTGGCGGGGGCAGGAACCCCCTGGAACCACCGTTCACGGGCTGAGCGAGCGCACGTGCGGCACGTTGGTGCGGCTCGCCTCAGCCCGTCCCGTGGCTCACTGCAGCACCAACAACACCGCCAGTGCGACGAGGAGGGAGTCGATCCGGTCGAGGAGGCCGCCGGAGCCGGGCAGCCATCGGCCGGCGTCCTTGGCGCGGGCGCCCCGCTTGACCATCGACTCCAGCAGGTCCCCGAGCGGGCCGCCGACCGCCACGGCCACCGCTGTCTGCCACGTCAGGGAGGACAGCACGGCCAGCGTGAGGAGCCCGGCCGCGGCCCCGGCCAGCGTGCCGCTCCACCGCTTGGCGGGCGACAGCGGGGAGAGCCGGGGGCCGCCGAGACGGCGACCCGTCGCGTACGCGACGATGTCGGCGATCGACACGGCCACGAACAGAACGAGGCCGAGGGCGCCGGACGGTACGAGGCCGGCCAGGGCGCCCAGCCACACGAGCCCCAGCAGGCCCGCACCCAAGCGGCGGAGCCCGTGCTCCGCGTCGCCCGAGAGCAGTGGCACTCCCGCGATCACAAGCGCCCCGGCCGCCGCCACCCGGAGCACCTCTCCGGGGGCCAGCCACGCGGTCAGGACGAGTCCGACGACCGCCGCGCCCAGCACCGCCCGGTCCACCAGGCCCATCCGGAGCAGCCCGCCGTACTCCGCCACCGCGACCACACCGACCACGGCCGCGAGCGCCGCGATCCCCGGTGGACCGAGCCAGAACGCGGCGGTCACCAGGGGCACTCCGAGCGCCCACACACACCAGCGGACCATCAGTTCCCGGCGCCGGGTCGCCGCCACCGCGGCGCCCCCGACCGCCAGCGCCCCGCCGAGGTACGGCACGAGACCGGCGACCGTCGTCACCGGGAGGCCCGCCCCGGCGCGCCCGACACCACCGCGGCCGGCGCGCGCAGCGCGTCCAGGGCGCTCCGGCACGCCTCCACGATCCGCGCGTTCTCGGCCGTGTCGCGGACGGCGATCCGGACGGTCCGCCCCTCGTACGCCGGGGACATCGGCGACAGGTCCCGCAGGAACACGTCGTGCCGCCGGCACTCGTGCACCAGCCGCGCCGCGCTCGGTCCGTCCGGCGGCAGGGTCACCGTGAGGAAGTTCGCCACGCCCTCGTCGACCGAGGCGAAACCGTCCAACTTCCGGAGGTCGTACGCAAGCTCCCCGCGCAACACATGGGTGCGTTCCCAGCGCTCCGCGTAGTACGCGGGGTCGCGCAGCGCCGTTACGGCAGCCAGCTGGGCCGGCAGGCTCACCGGCCACGGCGGCGTCCAGCGGCGCAGCTCCCCGGCCGTTTCCGGAGCGGCCACCAGGTACGCGGCCCGCATGCCCGACAGCGCGTACATCTTCGACAGCGAGGTGCAGACCACGACCCGGGCGTCGGCCGAGGCGAGCTTGGCAAGCGAGTCCTCCGGATCGACATAGCCCAGGTACGCCTCGTCGATCCACCACCGGGTCCGCGCGGGCGAGGCCTCGATCACGGCGCGCAGCGCGTCGGCCGGGGCGTGGCGGCCGGTCGGGTTGTTCGGGTTGACCACCACCACGAGGTCGTACCGTCCGTCGCTGGTGGCGGCGGCGAGCCGGGCCGGGTCGAGCAGCCAGCCGTCCTCCCGACGCAGCTGGAGCCGGTCGACCCGGCAGCCGATCACCCGCTCGGTGACGTGGGCGTACTCCCCGTAGCCCGGGTCGAGCAGGAGGACCCGGCTCCCCGGGTTCAGCCACCGGCCGAACGCCCGGAAGATCAGATCGGACGAGCCCGCGCCGACGACGAGCGATTCCACCGGCAGCCTGCGGACCCCGGCGATCTCCGCGATCAGTCCGTCCGCGCCCGTCGGCGGCGAGGTGCGGGCCGCCCACCCCGGATCCTCCGAAAGGACCGCGCGGACAGCGGGGGACGGCGGGAACCACGCGTCCAGCACATCCGCCGCGACCACCTCGTGACGGCGGGTCAGCGTCCGGAAGTCGGTGCCGATCGCCGAGAAGAACGCCCCGCCGTGCTCACAGCCGTCCTCACGCGGCGCGAAAGGCACGTCGAGCCGCCAGTCGAGACCCGCCCGCAGCCGCTCCAGGGTCCGGCCGTGGCGCTCCACGACCGTCCTCGCCAGCTCGTCCACGGAGCCGCTGAGGACCTCGAACGAGACCGCGCCCGAGCGGACCGTGCGCCCCACCGGCCGCAGCCCGGCGGCGAGGTACATGTCGAGCAGCTCCGTGCGCCCCATCGCCACCACCCGGCGGCCGCCCCGCGCCGCGACCCAGCGCAGTGCCGCATACATGAGGAGCGGCGCTGCCGCGGTGGTCCGCCAGTGCTCCTCGACGGTCAGGACGCGGATCTCGAACGGCGCCTCCTCGGTCAGGACCGGCAGTTCCTCGCGCGTCAGGTACTTGTCGAGGGAGTAGCGGCCGAGCCACGGCGGCGTGAGACTGACGAAGCCGATCCGCGTCTCACCGCGCGCGGCCACGAGATAGACGTTGTCGCCGTCGAGTCCGTCGCTCAGCCTTCCCGATGGATCCACCGGATGCTGGCCGAGTTCCTCCGCGTACACCCGGTGGCGCAGCTCGTGGATCCATTCGTGATCCCGAGACGTGGCAGTGCGCAGCTGCAGGGCATGGCCCATGCGTATGTCCCCCTGAGACGGTTCGACGTTCGGGCCCCAGCATGGAGGAGTCCGTCGGACGCCACCTGAGTACGCGTACTCAGCCGCAGAGCGGGAGAGTTGGAAACGGCCTGGTTCAGGGCCGGGCCCATGGGCGGGGCGCGGTCCCAACGTCGGCCCGGTTCAGGGCCGGGCCCATGGGCGGGAGGCGGTCCCACCGTCGGCCCGGGACCACCCTTGGACGGTCATGGTCGGCCGGTTCGGGGTGTTCTTGGCGAGGCCGACCATGGCGATGACGGCCTGCAAGTAATCGATCACGGCTCCTTGGAACGCCGAGCCAAGCCGCTCCGGGGGCAGCCCGGTTCGGACAGGAACTCCGCGACAGCGGCGGCGAAATGGGCCGGAGCATCCTGGTGCACGACATGACCGGCAGGCAGCTCGACAAGACGGGCCTTGCCGGCTCGACGGCTGATCATTTCGCCGGCATGGGCAGCCGCCAGTTCATCGCTGCGCGTTCCACGGATCAGCAGAGTCGAGCAGGCCACCGCCGTCCAGTCCTGCCAGTGGTCACCGTTGAGTGCCTTCTGGGACGCCACCGTGTGCTCGATGTCGAACGAGAACCCCCAGCCGTTCTTCAACCGGCGGAAGGAACACTCCAGATAGGGAGCCGTCGAGCCCAGCGCGGCCACCAGATCCTGGCGCGACGGCGCAAGGCCGGGCAGACGCAAGGTGAATGACCAGTCACAGTCCACCACCGCGCCGATGTCCTCGACGATCAGCGCACGGACCTGATCCGGCTGCCGGGCAGCGTACTGGTATGCGTTCACCCCGCCCAGCGAGTGGCCCAGCACTGCCACCGGCCCGATGCCCAGATGCCGGTGGAAGGCAGCGACATCGGCGACGTAGTCGTCCCGCTCGTAGCTTTGAGCACGATCGGACTCGCCGTGCCCGCGTTGATCGAGTGCGATCACCCTCCATCGCGGCGCCAACTCCTCAGCCAAAGACGCGAACGCCGACGCCTCGTTGTAGTGCCCATGCAGGGCCAGAATCGGAGTACCGGGACCACCGAAGTCCAGATACGACAGTTTCCGCCCGCCGACCATGAAGAACTCACGCATGGCGTGGATGCTAAGCGGCAGCACTGACACCCCCTGGTTGACCAGCAGCCGACGGAGACCAGAACCACGGCCTCATCCAGAACGAGCCGCACCCGACGGGCATCCCTCACGAACTGCCCTCTGAGTGGCATGCGCGCGAATCGCGGACCGTCCGACCGGGTCCTCGATCACCGGGCAGCTCCTAGCCTTCGGTGTCGTCCGCGCCCTCGGGGTGCCCCTGACGCAGGGAGCGTTGAAACTCACGGAAGGCTGAGATCAGGTCTGGGAGCTGACGCAGGGTTGAGGCGGCGAAAGTGATCAGCAGTCCTGCAAGCCCGAAGACAGAAATGATCACGCTGGTGGCGGCATCCATGAGAGGGAGCATGCATCTGGCTTTTGACCAGCACAAACAGAGGCCGCGACACTCTCCCCACCTGCAATTAGGGGGATTTACGATCAGTCCGATATCGGCCTTTTGAAAAGCCGCCCGTGTTGACCAGCGGCGCCGTCCATACAACTACACCATACGTCCACGGGTGAGCGACACGAAGACTGCGCGCCTGCTTTCTGAATGCCGCCTCGCGCTTTGTCTCAAAGTGGCCGTTGAGTGGCTGAGCCGCCCTTCTTCCGAGGCGGGGACAGCGGGCCGCTCGCCCGGCTCTACACCGAGGGGGTCCGGCAGTAGCGCTGTGCTGCCCACTCGTGCACGAAAGCCAGCGGGTCTCCTGTGGCGTCGCGTCCGGGTGGGCCACACTGGCGGCGTGCGAATCGTGATGATGACGGCGGGGTCGCGGGGCGACGTCGCGCCGTACACGGGTCTGGGCGCCGGACTCGTACGGGCCGGGCACGAGGTGACGTTGGCCGCGCACGCGGTGTTCGAGCCGCTGGTTGCCGGTTCGGGCGTGCGCTTCCATCCGCTGCCGGTGGATCCCCGGGCCGAGTTGCACTCCGAGCGGGGCAGGCGGCTGCACGGCGCGAGAACCGGTGCGGGAAAACTGGTACGGCTCGTGTCCATGGCCCGGGAGGTGGCCGACGAGCTGACGGCGGCCTTGGTGGAGGCCTCGCGGGAGGGTGACGTCCTGCTGATCGGCGGTGCGCTGGGGCCGCTCGGTACCGCCATCGCGGACGGCCTGTCAGTACCGGCCGTGGGACTGCATCTGCAACCTCTTCACCCGACCGGGGAGTTCCCCGCCCCGATACTGGGGACGCGGTCACTGGGCGCGGTGGGCAACCGGCTGAGCGGACGGGCCGTCATGGCCTCGGTGGAGCTGGTGTTCGCCGGATCCGTTCGGTCGCTACGACGGCACGGACTCAAGGCGACAGGCCGGTCGCGCCGGCGCCGGGAACGGGCGGTGTTGCACGGCTACAGCGAACTCGTCGTCCCCCGCCCCCGGGACTGGCATGCAGGGCTGGAGGTCTCCGGGTACTGGTGGCCGCATGAGACCGGGCAGCTCCCGCAGGAGCTGGAGGACTTCCTCGCCGCCGGACCGCGCCCGGTCTTCGTCGGCTTGGGCAGTGCCACCGTCCCCGACCCCGAGGGAGTGAGCCGGGAGATCGTCGCCGCACTGCGTGCGGCTGGAATGCGCGGCGTCATCCAGCGGGGTTGGGCGGGACTGGATGCCGAGAGCGACGACATCCTGACCATCGACGAGGTTCCGCACTCACTGCTGTTCCCGCACATGGCCGCCGTCGTTCACCACGCGGGTGCGGGCACGACCGGTGCCGTCCTGCGGGCCGGGGTGCCCACCGTGCCGGTGCCGGTCCAGTTCGACGCTGCTTTCTGGGCGTCCCGGCTGACCGCGCTGGGAACGGCCCCGGGGGTGGTACCGCTACGCCGCCTCACCTCCGCTGCCCTGGGCGGCGCCCTGCGCCAGGCGACGACGGACGCTTCCTACCGCACGCGCGCCCGCGCACTGGCCGACCGCCTGGCCGCGGAGGACGGCATCGCGCCGGTACTCGCCACCCTCGACCGGTTGGCGCGCTGACCGCCCAGCAGCCGACGTACCCGCCCTGAGGTCTCCGCCGCGGGATCCTCACGGCCCGAGCACGATTAGGTGATCGAAAAGACCCCCTACCTACCGCCTGACGGAAAGGGGGCCGCGGGAAAGGGAGGATGAGAGCGGCGACGCCGGGCATGAGGGCATGGTGGCATCGAACACTCTCCGCACGCACCGGAGCACTCCAGGGAACCGCACCGTCGAGCTGCTGAGACGGATGCGCTCAACCCTGCGCAGCACCGCCGTACGCCTCTGGCACGACAACATCGCCGACTGCGCGGCAGCTCTCACCTACTACGCGGTGCTGGCGCTGGTGCCCGCCCTGCTCGTCTCCGTCTCCCTGGTCGGACTGGCCGGGGCCGACGCCCGCGAGCGCCTGATCCTCGACCTCACCTCCTACGCCCCTCCCCAGTCGGCCCAGGTGCTCCGCGAGGCTCTGGAGGGCCTCGCCTCGGCGCCGTCCTCCCTGTGGGTACTGCTCGTCAGCGGCGTGCTGAGCGCGCTCTGGTCGGCTTCCAGCTACCTGGCGGTCTTCCGCCGTGCCCTGCACACGATGCACCGGGTGCCCGACACACGGCCGCCCCTGCGCGCGGCGCACATTCTCGTCCTCACCGCAGGCATGCTCCTGGCCCTCCTCGTCGCGGGCGCCGCGAGCCTCGTCGCGACCGGGCCCGTGGCCCGCCGGCTGGCAGCGGCCGCCGGCTACTCGGGCGCGAACGCCATGGCTGTCCTGCGGTGGCCGGTGCTCCTTGTGATCGTCACGGCCCTGATCCTCATCCTCTTCCGGACCGGTCCCGCTCAAGCCCGCGGAATGCGCCGGGGTTTTCCGGGCGGCGCGCTGGCGGCGTTCCTGTGGCTCGGTGCTTCGGCGCTCTTCACCCTCTACGCGCAGTTCGGGGCTTACAGCCGCCTCTACGGTTCACTGGCGGGGGTCATCGTCTTCCTCGTGTGGCTGTGGTTGACCAACCTGGCACTGCTCGCCGGTGCGCAGTTCAACGCGGTGCTCGCACGGGCGAGGAGATGATCCGGCGCCCGGCGGCGAGCACCGATCGCGCCGGCCTCTACTGAACTAGGCCGCGCTCAGGAGCCGGGGGCAGGACGGCGCGGGGAGGGAACCGCGCCCAGGAGTTCCCACAGCGGGGCGGAGCCCGCGGCCCACTGAGCGAGCAAGTGGCGGTCCACCAGATGGAGTTGCTGGGAGCGTGCGAAGTCGACGGCTTTGCCGGTGAAGCGGCCGTTGGTGACCAGCACGACGACGTCGCCGTGGTGGACGGGGCGACCGGTGCCGTTGAGGACGTGCAGGTCCGGGGTCCCGACGGCGGAGCCGGCAAGGCCGGCCTTGCGGTGCTTGCACTGAATGACCCACAGGCGACCGAAGGGATCGGTGGCCTTCACATCGGCGCCGTTGTCGCCTGCCCCGCCGACCCGGATCGCCTGGGAACAGCCGTCCCGGCGCATCAGGTCCCGTACCGCTTCCTCGAACTGACGGTGGTGCAGGGCATCGATCTGCGGCAGCGCGTAGCGCAGTCCCTGTTCCCGTACGCGGTTCCAGCGGGCGGCTTCCCGGCGCCGGTACACCCACGCGCCGCCGGCGGCCGCCGCGATCAGCACGAGGACGACCGGTACCCACGGGTGAGCGGCCAGCCACCGCAGCGCGCCAACGACCAGGCTCCAGACCACGGCGAGGACCAGGAGCAGCAGACCGACTTGCTCCCCGCCGGACGCCCGCCGCAGACGGCGGGACGCGGTACGGCGCCTGGGCGCGGGTCGGCGGCGGGAGGTGGAGGTCGTGCGGGCCCGGCGCGCGGCCGGGGAGCGGCGGGTGCCCGGCCGGGATCGTGAACTCACAGGCCGGCCCCCGAGACGCCGCGCACCAGCTGGCCGATCCCGTTGTAGATGCCTTGGCCGAGCGAGGTCGGCGCGATCAGGATCCCCAAGGCCAGGACGAGGAAGGCGGTGTTGCGTTCCTCGACACGGCTTCTGGCCTGGGTCCTGCGGCGTAGCCGCATCACCACGACGACCGCGAGCAGCACCGCCACATTGATCGTCATCATGCGCAACCCACTCCCAGCCCGCCCGCCCTCGCATCCAGACCGCTTCCGGGCCGCCCCGCAGCGACCCCGCATCAGTGCAGCCGATCACGCACTCGGAGCGCAGCGAGTCAATGAACGATGGCGAGAACCCCGCCGGAAGCTGTCTGGTTGCTGTCTGAACAACGCTGGGCCTCGACGATGACGACGACGTTCCCGGCAACAGCGAGATGCCGCAGAGAGAGGTGCTTGCTCTTCAGCCGGCGAACAGCGGCTGATCGCCGGTGCAGGCGACGAACAACGACGGGAGGCAGCCGCCCATGTCGCTCCTCGAGCCACTCCCCCGGCAATAACGGCCGGGCCAACCCATGCGGCACCATCCACCAACGGGCCCCAACGCCCGCCGGGGCCTCATCTCCAGCCCCGTAGCCGGCGACGACGTATCACCGGCCACGAGCGGAGAGTTTGGTCAGGCGATCCGGTGAACGAGCTGGTTCGTCAGTTCGTACCGGGCGCCGACGATCGACAGCTTCCCCGTAGCGACCCTCGCGGCCAGGTCGGGCTCTGCGGCGAGCCTGGACCGCACGAGCCGCACCTGAGCGTTGATCGTCGCGTCGATCCGAGCACCGCCCTCGACCGAGTGATCGATCGCGGGCTTGATCTGGTCAGCGATGTACTGAATGTGGGTGGGTAGCTCCTTGCCCGTTTCTTCCGCGTGGACGGCCGCGGACACCGCGCCGCAGGACTGGTGCCCGAGCACCATGACCAGCGGGACACCCAGTTCGAGGACGCCGTACGCCACGCTTCCCAGGACGGCCTCGTCCAGGACCTCACCGGCGGAGCGCACCGTCATCAGATCGCCCAGCCCCTGATCGAAGACCAGCTCCGGAGGCACGCGGGAGTCGATGCACCCGAGAACGACGGCGAAGGGATGCTGCCCGGACACTGCTTCACGCCGCACAGCATGCGTCTCGTGGGGGTGCTTCTCGCGAAAGGTGCGCCAGCGCCGATTGCCTGCGTTCAGTTCTTGCAGGGCCTCTTCAGGGGTCGTAGGCCGCGGCCGGTTGGGCGAGTGCGTCCGGGCCGATGCGGCCGGAGCGCCGAGAGCCCAGGCGCCTGCGGTGACGGCAGTTCCGGTGAGTGCGGCGCGGAGCAGCTGGCGGCGGCGGGGAGATGTCGCGGACGACGTACTGACGTCGGATATGTTCGGTTCAGAAGTGGAATTCACGGAGCGAAAGTACGCCCGAACCAGTCCCCTCAGCGTTGGATTACTGAATGCACAGCGCTTCTTTGGCTGGTTTTGAAGGAGCACTGGTGAGTCCTTGGGGACGGCAGTGCGGAAGGCCGGCGAGGGACGCGGCCGGTCCCCGCCCGCTCAGCGACGGACAGCCGAGGAGACGGCCGCCATCGGGGACACCGGCGTCGGCGGACGAGGGCTGAGCCCCGCTCGGCCACACCCTCACCCTCGCCGTCGCCCTGATGGCTGTCAGCCACGCTCCCTGATGCGAGGCGGACCGCGAGCGAGCGGGTGCCGACGGTGTACGCCAAGGTCGTCGCGCCGGGGGCAGGGGCTTCTCACGCCCCTCGGCCGTTTCAGGCCTACCGGCGTGGGCAGCCGCCGTGAGCACGAATGGTAGACAAGCCAAGGGGTCGGGCCATGTCCACAGGAACACTTCTGGCCATCATCATCCCCATCGCGGTGGTGATACTACTGATCGCGCTGGCCATCGTTCTGGACAGGCGGCGCCGGAGCCGCCTGCGTGAGCGCTTCGGTCCCGAGTACGACCGCACGGTCGACGAGGCCGAGAGCAGGCGGGCCGCCGAGCACGACCTCGATGCCCGCGAGAAGCGCCACGACTCCCTCGACATCAAGCCACTGCCGAGCGGGGCGAGAGATCGTTACGCGCAGAAATGGCGTGGAGTCCAGGAAGAGTTCGTGGACCGCCCCGAGGAGGCGGTGCACGACGCCGACCGGCTGGTGACCGCGCTCATGCACGAGCGTGGCTACCCCACGGAGGGCTTTGAGCAGCAGATGCGGGACCTCTCCGTGGAACACGGCCGCACGATGGAGCACTACCGGTCGGCACACGAGGTCCAGACGCTGAGCGCGTCGCAGCGGGCTACTACTGAGCAGCTGAGAGGAGCGATGGTGCACTACCGCGCACTCTTCGACGAGCTGCTCTCCGACGGAAACGAAAACCAGGCCGACCCCGGTCGGTCCTGACGCGGAGGGCACGCCATGCGTGACCACGACATACCGGAACGGGCTGACAGCGGCCTGTCCACCGAGGACATCGCCAACCCGTCCCCACCCGGTGACGAAGCAGACGACAGGCAGGCTTCCGAGCCGCCACCCGTGTACCCCGGCGAGAGCACCGGCACCCCCGGCCTCGGCGCCGACCGAGACGCCGGCACGCTGGAGGAACGCAGCGGCGAAGAGTACGAGCGCACGCCCGCGGACGAGAGCGGCCAGGGGTACGAGAGCACCCAGGAGGACGAGAGCGCGGAGCCGAGCGTCAGGGCCCAGGGCTACGAGGGCAACGAGCCTTCGCGGGAGGGCACGGGCGAGGACGCCGAATCGGGTGGCGCCGACGCGGACGAGACCCCACAACTTCTGTCCAACGAGGACGAGGAGTCCTTCCGCTCCCGCTGGCACGACATCCAAAGCCTCTTCGTCGACGACCCCCGTGAGGCCGTGCACGCGGCCGACGGTCTGGTCGCCGACGTGATGCAGACTCTCGCCGCCACATTCGCCGACCACAAGTCCCGGCTGGAGGGGCAGTGGAGCGAGGGCGAGGACGTCGACACGGAGAGCCTGCGGGTAGCCCTGCGCCAGTATCGCTCGTTCTTCAACCGGCTCCTGAACCGCTGAAGACCGTTCGGCCGCCCGACGAAATGCGGAGCCACGGCCTGAACCAGAGTGTGATCGCCGAGCTGCGGCTGAGCGCTTGAGTTGGCCCGTACGGCCAGGTGGCTGCTCAGCCAGAGCCGGCCCTGCCGGGCCAGAACCTAGCGGCCAACGGTGCTCCAGTCGGCGGGGGCCAGCAGAACTGAGCGGCCTGCGGCGTGATCGCGGAGGCGCCAGGTCAGTTCCCGCAGGTCGTAGGCCGGGAAGCGCACATGGAGCATTTGCAGGCTGACCCGCGACGCGAGGTCCGCCTGCAACACCGCCCTGTCCATCGACTGGATCGTCACGTCCCACGCGTCCGGGGCGCCCAGTGCGCCACCTGACAGCACGTAAAGGTGTCGAACCCGCACTCCCAGGTCGCCTTGATCGTGGGATGCGAGCTGTTCGTCGACCTGGGCGTGGCGGCTACCCACGCGGACGCGACAGCTCATTGGAGGGCATGAAATCAGCCCAGTCACAACCCTCCGAGAGTCATGAAATTCTCAACTCAAAAATCCGCCGGAGGGCACAGTATTGCTCCGTCCGCAATTCCAGCAGAGGGCATACCGTCCGTTCAATCGCAACAGCATTGACAAGAAACTCTGAGATTGACGGCGTCGCGGAATTTGCCTATGGTCCAGTCGTTCAGTTCCCCGCCGATCGACATCCGAAGGTGTTCATGACCGCGCCTCCAGCGTTGCAGAAATCCAGGCAGCAGTTGATTCTTGCCGTCCTTATGTTATGTTCGCTGTTGATTTGGCTAGAAAATACCGTCCTGAGCACTACGCTGGAGACCCTTTCAGACCCGGTCCGTGGACTGGGGGCCAATCCCGGCCAGCTGCAATGGGCGACGGGTTCGTACACTCTGACTTTCGCCACATTGATGTTCACTGCAGGCGCATTGGGCGATCGCTTCGGTCACCGGACTGTGTTTTCCAGTGGGTTGATGATCTTTGCCGGGTCCTCGCTGTGGGCGGCGTACGCCAGCGATGTGGGCCAGCTGATTGCGGCTCGAGCTGCGATGGGGCTGGGCAGCGCGCTGATCACGCCCGCCATGATGGCCATCCTCATGTGGACCTTTACTGGCCCCGCGCGGGCTGCCGCGATCGGAATTTTCTCGACGTCGGCCGGCGTCGGGATGGCTGGCGGCCCGGTGCTGGCCGGGTTCCTGCTCGATCATTTCTGGTGGGGCTCGGTATTTCTGATCAATGTCCCGGTCGCGGCACTGACGTTGGTCGGGCTCGCCGTGCTGGTTCCGAATTTCCGCAGCCCCACTCGGCGACCACTGGACCCCGCTGGAATGTTGCTGTCGATCAGTGGACTCGCGGCGTTGGCCTACGGGCTGATTCGGGCGGGTCAGGTGACTGAGTGGAGTCGTACCGACGTTTGGCCTCCGACCGCGGTCGGCCTGGTTCTGCTGGCTGTTTTCGTACTCGTCGAACTGCGCGTCAAGGTGCCCAACTTTGATCCGCGGCTGCTCGCGGAGCGCACTTTTGGCGGCGGAAATCTGGCGCTCGGATTGCTGCTCTTTGGCGTGGCTGCCATCACCTTCTACAACGCATTCTACCTGCAAGGCGCGCTCGGATTTTCGCCGATGAAGGCGGGGTTGGCCAATATCCCGACCGCATTCGGCGCGCTCGCGGGAGCGCCCCTTGCCGCGCGCCTGGTTCGCCGCCTGTCTCTGCGCCTCGTCACCGTGCCGGCGCTGATCGTGGCTGCGCTGTCCATGGGCGGATACGGCTTCCTCGGACTCCAGACTCCCCTCGTCTGGATCGAGCTCCTGTTGTTGATACAAGGCCTCTCGATCGGCATGGTGATCGGCCCCGTTACGGCCGCATTGCTCAGCAACCTGCCCCTGGAACAGGCCGGTGCAGGATCGGCCGTCACCAACACCGTGCGACAAACCGGCAGTTTGATCGGAATGGCAGTAGGCGGCACGATGATGTCGATCACGTACCGACGTGCGATCGAACCCTCGCTGGAGGGTGCACCCGGCCCGGTGCAGGATCAGGCACGAGTCTCCGCCGAACAGGCCCGCCACGTCGCCGCCGCAATCCACCGGCCCACTCTTGCTCAGGCTGCTGATGATGCGTTTATCCATGCTATGCATGTCGGTTCGGGCTGGATCGCGGTCATCGCACTCCTCGGAGCAGGTGTGCTGCTGATTTCCTTGCCTGCTGCCGAAAAGAAGAAGGGTCCGATAACGGAGCAGGACGACGAAGAGGCCCTCAGCTCCGTCTGAGGGTGTATGGCAGATGCACCAGCCCGGAGAAGGCCGACCAGGCGCGCAACCGCCGGAAGCTCGGCTCTCATGGTGGCCGGCCGCCTCATGTCGACCAGGCCGACCACCGCGAGCGCCACGCGGTCGAGTGCGGGATCAACCGCCTCAAGCGGCACCGCGCTGTTGCCACGCGCTACGACAAGCTCGTCGTCCGCTATGAGGCGACCGTCCTCATCGCAGCCATCAACAAGTGGCTGTGACCCATGCCCGTCGGCCCTGGCCTCTGCCGCGCCTTCCCTCTTGTGCTGCGTGATCCACATCGTTGGGGGGGGATCATGAACTTCAAGCGGCATCGCAGACCGTTGGCCTTCCTGCTGCTGACGGCGTCAGTCGTCCTCGGTGCTACGGCCGTGGCCGGACTTGAGTCGGGAACGTAAGTACGTCCTGTTGCTGGGATGGCTCGCCCTGGCCGCGCTGACTGGGGCAGCCCTCTTGGGTCGGACGAAGTCCTCACTGCGCGTGCCTCTGGTCACCACGCTGCTCGTCATCGGTGCACCGACGTTGCTTCTCGGCGGCTTTGTCTCCGCTGCGTTCAGTGGCTCGGACGAGGAGGTGCAGACTGAGCCGGCCCCCGATCGCGGCGACCGCCAGCTGCTCGTGGTGGCGCGGAGCGGATCTCTCGACCCGGTTTGATGCGTCTACGTCGACCAGGGGAAACCGCCGTTGGAACGCCGCCGGACTGTCGGCTGCTTCAACGGCGACTCCGAAGACAATGCGCTCAGCGAGACCGTGTGGACGGCTCCCGACCGAATTCGCATGACCACCCAGGGAGGCGCGGTCCACGAAGTGACCATGGCCTCGAACGGTCGGCCCGACCGGTTTGTTTCCGTCGGCTAGTGACCGGGGTGCGGATCGTCTTGACACCGTCGAGGGCTGCACCGGAAATCCGGGCGACCTGCCGAAGAATTTCCGACCCAGGTCACTAGATCACTTCCGACACACGGCCTAGCAGTGACCATGTCCGCGAGCAGAGCGCTCACGCCGTCGTGCGGCGGCGATCGCGAGTACCGCGACAAGCAACCGGACCGCATTGCGGCAGGCCGCCCTCACTCACTCCGCCGGAGATGAATCCGAGTGACGGCACACGTAGCCGTGACCTAGCGTTCTGCCCATGACCTCTGTCGATGACGGCACTGACGTCGGGTCCCGCGTCACCATCCGCTGCCAGGACAATGCGTCCATCGGCGTGAAGTTCTGCGACCGGTTCTCCTTCGACGCAGACTCTGTGCACTATGCCGTCGAGGTTGGGGCCCCGGGTCTGACCGCTCGCGTCGACGAGGTCGTCGCCTGGCTCTGGGACAGCGGCCTCGCCTCGTTTCTGGAAGGGCTGGCCGCCGACTACCGCGGGTGGGACGGCGAACGGAGCTGGCAGACCGACGACCGGGACTTGGCGGTCTCTGCCGTCTTCCGCTCCGCCGGGCACATCGGACTGACCTGGACCTTGCGTCCCTGGCGGAAGGCCGCCGGCGGCTGGAGCGCATCAGTGACCACCTGGCTGGAGGCCGGCGAGCAGATGGCTTCCCTGGCGTCCGACATCCGGCAATTCCTCGCCGGAGAGCAGAAGTGAGACCGGCTCGGGCATCACCATCATCTGGACACTAGGGGCAGGGTGAGGGGCCGCCTGCACCTCGGCTGCGGCACAGAGACCGTCGGGAGTCGTCGCGGAGAGTGACAATGCGGTCGGTTGAAAGATAGTCACGAATCCCGGCTGCGCGACTCGAATGCTTGCTGCGTAGCCTCCGCGCATGACTGATGATCCGTCCCGGTGCCTCTGCGTCAAGGTGAGCACCCTGTCGGGGTCTGGACAACGGAACCCTGACCTCGAAACGCGCCGACCAGGCACAGACCAACGCTGTCGCGAGGAGCCACTGGAACCTCTGGAGCATGGTCCCCTTGCGGAGAAGTTCAAATCCGGCGCGTCCGTGGGCCTTTCGTCCAGCCCCAGCGAAACTTGGCCGTTCTCGGCGATGACTGACCACTGAGAAGCTGCGTCACTCCCCTGCGGCCAGCACCTCTTTGGCGCGGACCGCGAAGGCTTCACAGGCATGCTCCGCAACCTCGCCGCGGGCGAGCATGTCGAACCTATCGGCAGCGAAGAAGATCTCTCGCGTCTTCACCGTATCTCAGCGGCCCGCTCGACAAGCTGCTGCGCCTGCGGGCCGAGCGCGACGAGGCGGAGCCGGAAGACGCTGCTTCGGATCTCCACATAGAGCCGGTACGACTCGGCCCGGGCTGTCAGGGCGGCCTCGGAGTCGGGTGCTGCGTGCTGGCTTGTCCACCGGTCGTACTGTGCCCGCCGGTATTCCTCCGCCAGGGCAATGAAGTCGGCGCAGGCATCGAGAAGACGCTGGTGGCTTCGCTCGCGGTCAGCACGGGCAGCAGACCGCGCTGCGATCTTCTCCTGGTAGCGGTGTGCGACGACAGCACCCAACAGTGTTCCCATGACGGCGATGGCGGCCGCAATGATCCCCGACACAACGCCCAGCCCATCATCCGGCAGTGCGCGCCGGACAGAGCGCAAATCGGCCACCGCCCCGCCCGCGCCGGACGGCTGACATTCAGGTCCGGCCCCTACCCCTTCGACAGTCCACTGATCCGGTGGAGTGGACGACGCATGGGTCCCGGGTGCCGAGCCGTCGCGCCGGGTCGCGCCGTCTGTACCGGGTGGCCCGCCCCGACAGCGCCAGATTGATAATGGAATCCATTTTCATATAGCCTCTCGGTGTCAGAACCGAACCGAGGAGTCTCACGATGGCCGTCCCCAAGCGGAAGATGTCCCGCAGCAACACCCGCCACCGCCGCGCCCAGTGGAAGGCGACCACGCCTCAGCTCGTGCCGTTCACCGTCGACGGCGTCGTCTACCAGGTCCCGCAGCGCCTGGTGAAGGCGTACGAGCGTGGTCTCATCCAGCCGGAGGGCTGAGCGGTCATGACGTTCACCGACCGGCTCCCCGTGACCGTGCTCTCTGGGTTTCTCGGGGCCGGGAAGACCACGCTGCTCAACCATGTGCTCGGCAACCGCGAAGGGCTGCGGGTCGCGGTCATCGTCAATGACATGAGCGAGGTCAACATCGACGCGGCGCTCGTCCGCTGCGGTGAGGCGGCCCTGTCCCGGACCGAGGAGCGGCTGGTCGAGATGACCAACGGGTGCATCTGCTGCACCCTGCGCGACGACCTGCTGGAGGAGGTCGACCGGCTCGCACGGGAAGGCCGGTTCGACTACCTGCTCATCGAGTCCAGCGGCATCTCCGAACCCATGCCGGTCGCCGCGACGTTCTCCTTCCCCCGCGACGACGGCGCCATCCTCGGCGACCTCGCCCGCCTGGACACCATGGTGACCGTCGTGGACGCCGCCGGTTTCCTGCCGGAACTCGACGGGGGCGACGAACTCGTCACACGCGGCCTCGACCAGTACGAGGACGACGAGCGCACCGTCAGTGACCTCCTCATGGACCAGGTCGAGTTCGCCGACGTCATCGTTCTCAACAAGCTGGACCTGGTCGGGCCGCAGGAGGCGCGCCAGCTCCGCGCCGCGCTCGCCCGGCTCAATCCGCAGGCGCGGATCGTCCCTGCGGTGCGCGGACAAGTTCCCCTCGAACACCTCCTGGGCACCGGCTTGTTCGACGTGGAGAAGGCGCAGCAGGCTCCCGGCTGGGTGAAGGAGCTCAACGGCGACCACGTGCCGGAGACCGAGGAGTACGACATCTCCTCGCTGGTGTTCCGCTCCGACCTGCCCTTCCATCCCGGACGGCTGTGGGCCTTCGTCACCAAGGGCCTCGACAGTGGCACCTTCGGGCGCGTTCTGCGCTCCAAGGGGTTCTTCTGGCTCGCCAGCCGGCCACGGGTGACCGGACTGTGGTCACAGGCCGGCGCCGTCGCCCGGTTCGAACCGTCGGGCGCCCGCGGTACGGAGACCGCTCAGGGCCAGGAACTGGTCTTCATCGGCACCGGCCTGCGCGTCGACGCCCTCCGCGCCGCCTTGGACGCCTGCCTGCTGGCGCCGGGAGAGAGCGTTCCCACCGACGACGACTTTCCCGCCTGGGAGACGTACGGCATCGAGGACGCCTGCGAGCACGAGTACGTCCCCTGAGGCCGCGGCCCCTCACACTCCGGGCCGGACGGTGGTCGCAGCCACGGCACCGTCCGGCCCGGCCCTCCGCAGGGCGGGCCGTTGCACTGGTAGATGACCGCGCCCCCACCTCACGTACGGCGGTCTTTGAAAGTCCCGCCAAGCGTGACACGGTCGTCACACAGTGTATTCACCTCCGCAGCTCACCCATGTCCTCCGGAAGAGGGCCCGGACAGTCGTCCACGGCTCGGTGGGAACCGGAGGCGAGCCTGGTCTAGCGTTGAAGATGCGCACCGCAGCAGCGACAGACACCCCGTCCGCCCGCAGACGCTCCGCCAGGCGCGGTGTGCTTGATCGGCAGGTGAGGTCCATGACCAGAACGGCCGGCGCGTCCGGTGCCGAAAACCAAGACCATGACGTGATCGTCGTCGGCGCGCGGTGCGCAGGTGCCCCGACCGCCATGCTTCTCGCCCGCCTCGGTCACCGGGTCCTTCTCGTCGACCGGGCGACGTTCCCGAGCGACACGATCTCCACCCACTTGATCCACCCGCCCGGCCTGGCCGCGCTCGAACGCTGGGGACTGCTGGACAGGGTCGTCGAAACGGGTTGCCCCGCGATCGACACCTACGCGTTCGACCTGGGTCCCTTCGTGATCGCCGGGTCCCCTGCCGGTGAGGGCTTCGACGCCTCCTACGCCCCGCGCCGCACGGTCCTGGACAAGATCCTGGTCGACGCCGCCGCAGAGTCGGGCACCGAGGTGCGAGAGGGATTCACCGTCGACGAGATCCTGTTCGACGGCGAGACGGTCACCGGAGTCAAGGGGCACGGCAAGGACGGGAGGACCGCCACCCACCACGCCCGGATCGTCGTCGGCGCCGACGGACTCCACTCGTCCGTCGCGAAGGCGACTGCCGCCCCGGGTTACGCGGAGAAGCCGAAGATCAACGCCTACTACTACACCTACTGGGCCGGACTGCCGATGGACGGGACGTTCGAGGCGTACGACCGCGAGGACCGCGCCTTCGCCGCATGGCCCACCAACGACGACGAGACCTTGGTCATCTGCGCGTGGCCCATGCGCGACTTCGAGGCCAACCGCAGTGACATCGAAGGCAATTACCACGCGACACTGGCCCGCGCGCCGGCCTTCGCCGAACGGATCTCGAAGGCCACCCAAGCCGAGCGGTTCGTCGGCATGGCCATCCCCAACTACTTCCGCAAACCCTACGGACCCGGCTGGATCCTCGTCGGTGACGCCGGGTACTTGAAGGATCCCATCACCGCACAGGGCATCCAGGACGCCTTCCGGGACGCGGAGCGGTGCACCGAGGCACTCGACGACGTGCTCGCCGACCGCCGGCCGTTCGACGAGGCCATGCGATCCTGCCAGGAAGTACGGGACTCCGAGGTCATGAGCATGTACGAGTTCACGGCCGAGTTCGCGACGCTGGAACCGCCACCCCCGGAGATGCAGCAACTGCTCCTCGCCACCTCCCAGAGCCGCTCGGCACAGGACGAGTTCGCCCGAGTGACGGCCGGCGTGACGCGGCCGGAGGAATTCTTCGGACACATGCAGGAACGCATGGAGCACCAGGCACCTCACGCCGCCTAGCCGGAAACCCCGGCCGGTCCTGCCGCGGGCCTTCCCGCCGGACGGGCGAGCACAGGGCGCGGGTCGGATGCCCCTGTGCTTGCCCGAGCCGGCCGGCTAGTTCGGGCGGATCGCTGACTCGATGTCGGCGAGTTGGGCGGCGAGGATCTCTTCGAACGCGGCGCGGCGATCCGCTCCGAGGGGTCGGACGTCGCGGGCGAAGTGGGCCAGGGCCGGGAAGCGTTCGGGGTCGGCGCCCAGAACCGACACGCGGAACAGCTCCATGCCCTGTTCGTACTCTCCGGGGGTGAGGGTGCTGACCGCGGCCTCGGAGGCGATCAACGCAGCGATGAGTACCGCGATCCGGTGGTAGCGCACCGGGATCTCCTCGTCGGGCAAGCCCGATGCGCGCAGGGCCTGCAGCACCTCTTCCACGACCAGCCGGGAACCGGTGCCGCCCGAGGCGTAGCGCCCCCAGATCGCGGCGAGTTGGGGCTGTTGCCCGAAGGCCTCTCTCACATGCAGGGCCAGGGTCGTGATGCGCTGCTTCCAGTCCCCCTCGGGGCGGTAGCCCTCCATCGCGGCCAGCAGGATCCGGTCGGCGACCGCGCGCATCAGGTCGGTCTTGCTGCGGAAGTGCCGGTAGAGGCTGGAGGAGTCGGTCCCGAGGGCCGCGGCCAGCTTGCGCACGCTGAACGACTCCGCGTCGCTCGTGCGCAGCAGTTCCTCCGCCGCGTCCAGGATCTCTTCGGTCGACCAACGCTTTCGGCCTGCCATTTTGCTCCTCTCGCCGAACCTCAGCCTACCTGTGCACTTGGTGTTGCACGCACCGCGTGCATAATGAGTGCATGAGCGTGCCGGACGGGCCGGCACGCCACTCGTGCCCTGTTGTCCGGGTCGGGCGAGCGATGCGGCGCTCACGCCGGGGAACACGAAAGGACGCATGACGTGAAGAACCCACTGGATTTCGCGGCACTGGACGCAGCCGTCGAAAACATCCACCGCGCCGGGATGCCGGGCTTGTTCGCCGAGGTGCGAGACGGCGACCAGGTCTGGCGCGGCGCAGCCGGGGTCGCCGACCTCGCCACCGGCCGCCCCGTCACCGCCGACATGCGGCACCGCGTCGGCAGCATCACCAAGACCTTCACCGCCGCCGCGGTTCTGCAGCAGGTCGAGAGCGGTCCGATCGATCTCGACGCACCGATCGGCCGGTACCTTCCGAAGCTGGTTCCCGGAGAGCGCGGTGAGGCGATCACGGTCCGGATGCTCCTCAACCACACCAGCGGCCTCGCCGAGTACCTCCCGTACGCCTACCCCTCCCTCAAGGCGTACCCCGCCCTCGCGGACACCGGGCCCCAGAGCCTGGACGACCACCGGTTCACGCGGTTCGACCCCGCTGACCTGATCGAGATGGGCGTCACCGCACCTCCTGTCGGCGCCCCGGGCGGCACTCCGGGGCTGTACTCCAACACCAACTACCTGCTCCTCGTCGAACTCCTGGAGCAGGTGACCGGCACAACGGCCGAGCGGTACATCACCCGGAACGTCATCGAGCGCGCCGGGCTCCGGGACACCGAACTTCCCGCCGGACCGTGCGTCGACGGGCCGCACTCGCTGCTCTACGAGGCGTGGTTCGGCATGATCGACCCGCCGCGCGACTACAGCGTCTACGACATGTCATGGGTGGGGCCGTCGGCGTCGCTGATATCGACCGTCACGGACGTCAACCGCTTCTTCCGCATGCTGCTGGCCGGGGAGATCGTCAGTCCGTCGTCGCTGGCGCAGATGCAACGCACCGTCCCGGTCGTCTCCCAAGAGGGAAAGACGATCGACTACGGCCTCGGCCTGCACCCGATGGACGCTCCCGGTCACGGCACCTTCTGGGGCCATGGCGGCACGGTCTGGGGTGGTGGAGCGCTGGCCATGACGCGTGCCGACGGCAAGCGTCAGATGTGCGTCGCGGTGAACCTGCAGAGGTGGAACAGGCTCGACCCCTCCGGCAAGCCGCAGCCTCATCCCATCGACCACGCGCTTGCGGCCTTCCACCGCGTGGCGATGTACGGCTGACCCGGGCGTCGGTGACGTCCAGTCACTGACCGAGACCCCGATGGGCAGGCCGGGGGTGATGCTTTCCCGTCAGGCAGCGACGGTGTCGACCGCGGCCGTCTCGGGCTGTGTCGGCAGCACGACCAGAAAGCAGTCGGACTCCAGATCCATGACGACCGTGGCCGGTACGCCCTCGCGCTGCAGGGCGGCGGCACACTCCTCGGCAGGCCAGACGCCACGGGGCGCTCCGGCCGGGAACGTCTCCAGAATCTCCGCCTCCACGACACCCTCCCGCTTCCTTGCGACGAATGCTCCTCATCTGCGGATGCCCTCGAACCGACTCGGCACACCCAAGTCCTGGGGCAGAACGGTGCGTGGGATTCCTGGAGGGGTCAGACAGGTGCCCCGCGCTCCAGTGCCTCCGCACGGGGCCTGGTTCGCCAACAGTCCGGCTTCCACCGTCGATTCATGGACGAGTATCGGTTACCGCTCTCGTACGGTCCGATACGCGACTTCATGATCACGCAGCACGTCCAGGCGGCACACGCCGAGGCCGAGCGGCAGGCCGGGTTGGCGCAGGTTCGTCGATTCTGGGCCTCAACAGGACGAGCCGGGTGGGCCGTTACCAGGGCGGTGTCCGTCCGGGCACGGCCCGGGGTGGCCTTCGGGTGCCGCTGTTCAGCGGAGGGCGAGCGCGACGATCTGCGTGACCGCGTCCTTGTCGAAGTTGTCGTCGCTGACCAGGATCAGGGAGCGTTCACCGGAGGGCAGGACGGGGCCCCAGGTCATGCCTTCGGTGTTGTCGACGGTGGACAGACCGAGCGTGTCGAAGTCCGCGACGAGCTTCTTGCGCATCGGGACAACGGGCTGTCCGGCCAGGGATTCCACGGCCTGTACGTCGGTGGCTCCCCTCGTGGTGGCCTCGAACAGGCGGATCTTGTATCCCGCGCCGGCGACCCAGGTGCGTTCGAGCACGAGGTAGCGGTTCGGGTCGTCGGGGAAGGCGAGGAGGGACGGTACGCCGGTGTCCGGGCCCCACGGGCTCGTCGGGTCGGACTCGGCGAAGATCTTCTCGACGGGGTACGCGAACTGCGCGAGCACCCGCCCGCCGCGGGTCTGTTGCGTGACCCGGACGAGCGCGCCGTGGGTCAGGTCCGGCACCGGGCCGTCCTGGATCAGCGGGCCCTCGACCGCACTGGTCACCACCGCGCCCCGGGCGCCGAAGGTGAATGCCTCGACCGCCTGGTTCCGGCGCGGCCCGCGCTCCTCCGTGCTGATCGTGTAGTTCTGCGGCAGCCGCAGCCGGCCGCGATGGGCGCCGTCCGTGGCGGCGTACTCGATGGAGGGCTGGATCACCGGTCCGCCGGCCGCAGTGGGCCGGTCGCCCTCCTGCGCCCACCAGTAGTGGCATCCGGCGGGGTCGACCCGGATCTCCTCCGGGTCGACGGCCTTGCCGTCCCCGAGGGCAGGCGACGGGTAGAGCGAGCCGTCCGGCTGCCGGAACGGGCGGGTGCCGGTGAAGTCGACGGCGTGCACGCCGTCACCGTCCACGTCCAGCTTCGCGGTGTAGAAGCGCGCAGGCTGGAGGAAGGACCGGTCGTCGCTGATGAGCACGTACTCGCCCGTGCAGCGGTTGCGGTCGATACCGGAGAAGCCGCCAACGGTGGTGCCCTGGAAATCGAGCTTGTACGGGACGGTCTTCTCGCCGAGCAGGCGGGCCTGCACCGCGCTCTCCAACTGCGGTCCGGAGTCGCCGGGTTGGGCTGCGGCAGCTACCACGGGGGTCAGCGTGGACGTGAGAAGCAGGGCCGCGGCGCACGCGCGGCGCATCAGGGAGGCACTCATGCCGATGATCATGACCCGGCCCGCACGCACGACGCAGTCACCCACGCGGGTATTACTTCCGGTGCCAGGCGACCGTCCCGCCACCCGGATCAAAGGTCGGATCGTCAGGTGTTCGGAGGATCGTCGGCCGGTGCGGGACGGGTCGCGCCGTTCGGACCGTACGGTCGTGGTGTTACGGGTGGTTCAGTGACCGCCGCCGAAGTGCCAGGAGTCGACGTCCCGGTAGTGGATCGGGCCGGGGCCCCTGGCCGTGTTGCTGGCGACCAGGTGCAGGCGTGGGGTCGGCCAGGGGCGGCCGCAGAAGGTGTCGAGTTCACACGCGGCGTCCACCACGGACGCCGGATCGTTTCGGCGGGCGCGGGCCAGCGTGAGGTGCGGGCGCAGCGGGCGGTCCTCGATGAGGATCCCGCACGCCTTGACCACCGCGCGTACTTCGGAGGCCAGCAGGTGCAGGCCTTCGAGGTCGCCGTCGATCCCGCTCCACAGCACCCGTCCGTCGAAGTGTCCGCCGCCGCGCAGCGCCAGCTTCAGAGGGGCGCGTGCCGCCGCCAACTCCGCGAGCGGCGGCTGGAGGAGCCCTACGGCCCCGACCGGGAGTTCGCCGAGGAACGCCAGGGTGATGTGCCAGTCCTCGATGCGGTTCCACCGCATGCCCGGGTACGCCTCGTAGGCGGGCCGCAGCGCCCGGGCGAGTTCCGCCTTGGCGTCGTCGGGCGGCGCGAGCGCTATGAAGGCCCGGACGGTCGGGGTCTGGTTCTGATCGTTCACGGAAGCCTTCGTATCGCACGGCGCAGGTCGGGTCATGCGGGGGGTCCGAACTCCTGCTCCGCCCAGATGGTCTTGCCGCTGCGGCTGTAGCGGCTGCCCCAGCGGGTCGTGAGCTGAGCCACGAGGTAGAGGCCGCGGCCGCCCTCGTCGGTGAGCCGGGCCCGGCGCATGCGGGGGTGGGTGGCGCTGGGGTCGGACACCTCGCAGATCAGCCGGCCGGCGCGGATCAGCCGTACCCTGACCGGGCCGCCGGCGTACCGGATGGCGTTGGTGACAAGTTCGCTCAGCACCAGTTCGGTGGTGAAGACGAGCTCTTCAAGGCCCCACGCGCGCAGTTGTGCCGCCGCGGCCCCCCGTGTCGTGCCCACCGCCGCCGGATCGGGCTCGACCTCCCAGGCGGCCACGTTCTCGGGCGGTACCGCTCGGGTACGGGCGAGCAGCACGGTGACGTCGTCCCCGAGTCCGACGGCGGGGCGGCCCGCCACGATCTTCCTGCCGAGGTCGCGCAGAGGCCCGGTGAGGGCGCCGGGGCGGGCGAGGTGGCCGGCCAGTTCGGCCATCCCCACGTCCAGGTCACCGTCCCGGTTCTCGATCAGGCCGTTGGTGTACAGGGCGATGACGGTGCCGGGGGCCACGTCGACCTCCGTCGTCTCGAACGGCAGACCGCCGACACCGAGCGGCGGGCCCGGGTCGACCGGCAGGTACGACACGTTGCCCATCGGATCCGCCACCGCCGGCGGTGGATGCCCGGCCGATGCCACCACGCACGTACGGGACACCGGGTCGTAGATCGCGTACGCGCAGGTCGCGCCCGTGGAGGAGGAGGACGGGTGGCGGTCGCGCCATCCGTCGTCGCCGGCGTCCAGGCCGTCGTCCTCGGAGTCCTCGTCGGCCGGGTCCTCGGGTTCGGCGACCAGCTGGGCGACCAGGTCGTCCAGGTGCGTGAGCAGATCGTCGGGTTCAAGGTCGAGATCGGCGAGGGTGCGGACGGCCGTGCGCAGTCGGCCCATGGTGGCGGTGGCCGCGAGTCCGTGTCCGACGACGTCCCCCACGACCAGCGCGATCCGCGCGGAGGACAGCGGAATGACGTCGAACCAGTCTCCCCCGACGCCGGTCGAGGTGCTGGCGGGGAGGTACGTGCCCGAGGTAGTCGCCGCCGCGGTCTCGGTCTGCGTGGGCGGCAGCATGCTGCGCTGCAGGCCGACGGCCGCCCGGTGCTCGCGGGCGAAACGGCGGGCGTTGTCCAGTGCGAGGGCCGCGCGGTCGGCGATCTCGCGCAGCAGGTCGTGGTCGGCCTTCTCGTACAGGCCACGGTCGGCGTGCCGGCCCACTGAGACCCGGCCGAGGACCATTCCTCGCGCGCGGAGAAGGGCGGTCATGGTCGTCGGGTAGCCCCCGACGACCGCCTCTGCCTCGATCCTGGTGCCGACCTCGGTCCCCGCGCCGGTGACGGGGGCGGTGGTGCCGGTGTCCACGATCGGGGCGGCGACCCGAACCACGGTCGAAGCCGGCGGGTGGTCCCCTTCCGCGGGCCGCCCCGCGACGGCCGCACGGCGCAGCACCAGCCGGCCTTCCTCGTCGGGTACCGGCTCCTCGCCCAGCGACACGGCGTCCGCGATCTCCATGACGGCCAGGTCTCCGAGACCGGGTACGAGCGCCGCGGCCAGTTCCGCGCAGGTGTCCTTGACCGAGAGCGAACCGCCGACCGAGCCCGTGGCCCGGTACAGCAGTGCCAGGCGCTCGCCCGAGCGACGCAGTTCGGTGACGTCGGTGAAGAGGGCGGTGAGCCCCAGAACACCGCCGTCGGGGGCCTGCAACCGGAACGCCGAGATCGTGATGAACACCCCGCCGGCGGGATCCTCGACGGTCCGCAGAATCTGTTCGGCCCCGATCAACGGCCGGCCGGTGCGCAGGACCTCTCGTAGCTGCTCCTCGACCGCCGCCGCGTCCCCGGGCCACAGAAAGTCCGACAGGCGGCGTCCCCGCAGGTCGGAGGGTACGCCGGTGTAGGGCAGGAGGTGGGTGTTGGTCCGGAGGAGCCGGAGCCCCGAGTCGAACACGGCGAGACCCACGCGGTCCTGGAGGAACAGCTCGTTGACGAACGACCGGTCCTGGTTCCAGCGGGTGGCAAGGGCCGCCGGGGCCGCCAGCACGAGGCACCCGGCCTCGTGCCCCGCCCGGTACTCCCCCGCACCGCCGTGACCGTCGCCCTCGGTGAGGCCGAACGCCTTGAAGACGACGGGCAGTTCCCCGCCCTCGCCGGTACGCAGCACCGCCTCGCCGTTCCGTTCCCCCTGGGCGTACGCCTCCACGAGCGTCGCCCAGGAGAGGGGGTTCGCGAGGAGGGCGCGCGCCGGGCGGCCGACGACGTCCGCGGCGGACCGGCCGAGCAGTGCCCGGGCTTCCGGAGTCCAGCCGCTCACCACTCCCCGTGCGTCGAGCAGGGCGGCGGCGGTCTCCTCGGAGAAGGGTGGGAGGCCATCCCTGGGGACCGCGCTGCCGTTCACGGTGCCTCCTCCTTCCCGCCGTGCCCGTGGTTCCGAGCGTGGTCCTGGCCCTGGTCCTGGTCCTGGTCGGGCGGGGGCTGGGCGCGGGCGATCAGCAGGGCGACGTCGTCGTGGTCGTCGGGGCGTCTCAGCGCGCCGAGGAGCAGGTCGCAGGTTTCCTCCAGCGGAAGGGAGGAGGACTGCGCGAGCAGGTCGGTGAGGGCTGCCAGCCGGACGTCGATGTCCTGGTCCCGCGTCTCGACCAGGCCGTCGGTGTACAGGACCAGGTCGTCACCGGCGTCGAACGGTATCTCCACGGTCTCGAAGGGGACGCCGCCCACGCCGAGGGGCGCGCCCGTGGGCAGGTCGAGCAGCTGCGGGGCGAGGCCTGCCGGCACGTGCACGGGTGGGGGGTGCCCGGCGCAGGCGAGGCGGCAGGTCCTCCGGTGGGGGTCGTACACGGCGTACACGCAGGTGGCCATCGCGTCGTCCAGGTCGGCGGCGGTACGGTCCAGCTGGTTCAGGATCACGGCGGGGGCGAGCCCGAGTCCGGCGAGCGTGTGGGCCGCGGTGCGCAGTTGCCCCATGGTCGCGGCGGCGTTGATTCCGCTGCCCATCACGTCCCCCACGACCAGGGCCGTCTTGTCGTCGGGCAGCGGGATGGCGTCGAACCAGTCCCCTCCGACCTCGACCGCGGCCGACGCGGGCTGGTAGCGGGCGGCGACGTCGAGCCGCTTCAGGCGCGGCGGGCCGTGCGGAAGCAGGTGGCGCTGGAGGACGAGTGCGGCCTGGCTCTGGTGGCGGTACCAGCGGGCGTTGTCGATCGCGACCGCCGCGCGGGCCGCCAGCTCCCCCGCCAGCAGGACGTCGTCCTGGTCGAACGGTACGGAGTTGCGGGCGCGCTTCAGGTCGAGCACGCCGAGGACGACACCGCGGGCGCGCAGGGGGACGGCGAGGTAGGAGTGGACGCCGGCCTGCCGCAGGAGTGCCGCGGCGGAGCCGTCACGGGCGATCCGGGCCAGGTCGCTCTCGGTGACGTGCTCCACGAGGACGGGCCGGCCGGTGCGGGCGCACCAGGTGACCAGCCGCTCCGTGTCGTAGCGGGCCGGTTCCCCGACCGGGTCGGCGGCCTCCTCGGCCGGGCTCGGGTACGCGGACTTCACCGCGAGTGCGCGGAACACCGCCGTTCCGGGGGCTGCCCTCGTGCCCCGCAGATGCGGCCCGGTCAGGATGGACTCCAGGACGTCGACGGCCGCGATGTCGGCGAACTCCGGCACCACCAGGTCGGCGAGTTCGTGCGCGGTGAGGTCCAGGTCGAGCGTGGTGCCGACGCGCTCGGAGGCGTCCGCGACGACCGCGAGGCGTCGTCTTGCCTGTGCGGCGGCCTTGGCCGCGCGGTGCTGGTCGGTGATGTCCACGACCGACGCGGCAACCCCGATGACGAGCCGCCCCGGGGTCTGCAGCCGGTAGAGGGACATCGACCACACCCGCTCCCTTCCGCCGGGGCCGACGGACCCCCGCAGGGTCCGTGCGAGGACGGGAGTCCCCGTCCGCAGCACTTCTCGGAGCGTCGATTCCAACGCGGCGACGTCGGGTGACGCCACCGCCTCGCGGAACGTACGGCCCAGATGGCTGGCGGCGGGTCGGCCGTCGATGCGTTCCAGAGCCGGGTTGACCAGGATGAACCGAAGGTCGGGGTCCAGGACGGCCAGGCCGACGGGTGAGTGGGCGACCAGGCGGGAGGAGAGGGAGAGGTCCTGTTCCACACGCCGTACCGTGGTCCGGTCGGAGGCCAGACCGAGGGCGTAGAACCGGCCCTGGTCGTCCTCGAGGCGGGTGTTGCGGATCTCGACCGGGATCGTGCGGCCGTCCTTGTGCCGTATGGGAAACGTGCCGGCCCAAGGCCCGCCGCCCGCGATGACGCGCTCGAACAGGGACAGCACCAGGTGCTGGTGACGCTCCTCGACCAGGAGCCGGGCGGCGGGCCGCCCCAGGGCCTCGTCCGCCGGGTACCCGAAGATCTTCTCCGCCTGCGGGCTCCACAGCACGATGCGCCCGCTCGCGTTCAGTACGATCGCGGCCACCCCGAGTACGTCGAGAAGACCGCCCGGTTCCAAAGCAAGGTCGCTGCCCGCCGCGTCCGGGCCGGCAGGAAAAGCCGCCGCGCTCATCCAGACCGCATCCCTCCTCGCGCCCCCACGACTGCCGCCCCCGCCCGCGTCCGCGGACGCACGGGTCCCCTCCATCATCCCGCCGCAGGAGCGGACCGCCAGTTGTCGTGCCCAGCCTGCGAGGGACGCCGTCCCGACCGTGCTTGGACGAGGACTCGTCCGCCCGGCACCTCACCGATGCCCTGACGGCTCTCGTCGCAGCCGGGATCATCGCCGACCAGCCGGTGGAGCCCCTCGTCCGGCTGCTCTCGGGAGCCATGAACGAGGCCGCCTAGTGGATCGCGCGGGGCGGGGACCGACAGGACCCGGAGCAGGCGCTCGACCGGCTTCTGGCGGGGCTGCGCACCGAGCCCTGACCAGGGGCACCCGCGGATGCCCCGCCTGGAGCAGTACGCATGCGTCCGATCCGTCACGGACGGACGCTGTGCGTATGTCGCATCAGGAGCCGCAGCCCGGCTGGGGCACGCCGCCGGCGGGGCAGGGAGCACCACCCCCTCCCCGTAAGGGCAGGACGGGCAAGATCCTCGGCTTGTCGTGCCTGGGTGTCCTCGTGCTGATCGTCGTGGTCGTCGCCGCCCTCGCCGCGAGCGGAGGGGACGACGAGCCTGACCGGACGCCGACAAGCCCTGCCACGCGGCCCACGGCGGGCGAAATGACGGCCTCCGGGCAGCCGGAGGAGGGCGACGGCCCACGAGGGGACGTGCGGATCAGGGCCTGCGAGGTGGACCCGGTCACGAAGTGGGCCGGCGCGGAGCTGCTGATCACGAATCGGTCCAGCAAGGCCAGCAACTACATCGTGCAGGTCGAGTTCGTCGACGCGTCCGGCAGACGCCTGAGTGAGGCGGTGGCAGCCACCAACAACCTCGCTCCGGGGCAACAGTCCGAGGTGACGGCGCAGGGACTGGACCAGATCACGACCAAGGTCACGTGCCGGATCACGGACGTGACCCGGTTCGCCTCCTGAGCACTGCGCAAGCACGCGCGGCTCCGACAAGGAAGCCTCGTGGCGTGAGGTGGGCGAACGCGGGCTTCACGCACCCGTGTTGGCTTCCCGGGTGGGCGGGCGGCGGTTCGTTCCCCCTCGGCATCCAGGGTAGCCATGCCGGTATACCACGCGGCATACTGGAGCCATGGCAGACACCACGGTCAAGATCGACGACACGACACGGGACCGGCTCAAGGCGCTGGCGGACGGCGCGGGTATGTCCATGAAGGACTACCTCGCGCACGTGGCGGCCGAGAAGGAGCAGGAACGCCTTCAGGAAACAGCGACGGCTGCCTTCCGCCGCGCGATCACCGCGTCGGGCATCGTGGACCGGTTCGACGCCGAGTTCGGCGGACTGCCGGCGGCGGCCAAGCGCGAGAATCCGCGGGCGGTCTGAGCCCGTGGACCTGCACATCGACCACCGGTGGCTGCTGGAGCGCCAGGAGGACATCCTCCGTAAGGACCTCACGGTCGACGACCTCTCGGTACTCGTCGGCATGGCCGCCCGCCACCGCGTCAACACCCCGCGTCTCGACCAGGCAGACCCGGACGCCTTCTGGCGCGCCGCGGTGTTCTTGGAGGAGTGCGTCCTGCTCCGCCCGCTCCCCGCCCGGAACGAGCTCTACGGGTACGGCATCGCCATCGCCTACCTGGAGGCGTCCGGCCACCATGTGGACACGACGTTCGAGCCGTGGCGCGACCTGGTCAACGACATTCGCGCACTCAGGCTGAACTCCTACGACATCGCCGATCGTCTGCGGTCCTTGGGTATCTCCTGAGGGGTGCTGTCCGTTCCGTCGGGACCGGTCCGGCCGTTCAGGGCCGTCGAGGTGTGTCGCGCAGCCGGAGGAGGTACACCGCGGTCAGCGCGACGGCGGGGTCCTCGTCCTTCGACAGCTCCACGAGCGCGCGTGACGCCGTCGTCCCCGGGATGGCGGCAAGCGCCTGGGTCAGCCGTCCGCGCGCAGGCGCCTGAGTGGTGTGGTCGGCAAGGCGGTCGACGAGCCGTGCCGCGATCTGGTCCGCCGCCGTGGTGTCGCTCGCCAGCACGTTCAGCGCGTCGGCGGCGTCGGTGTCGTTCCGTCCCTCCACGATGAGTTCGATGAGCGTCGGGATGGCATCGGCCACACCGCGTGCGCCGAGCGCCAGAGCCGCGTAGCCGCGCACCACGGCGTCGGGGTTCACGAGGGCGTCCCGCAACTGCGCGGTGGCCTCGTCACCGGGCATCTCGGTGAGGGACCGGACGGCACGTTCCCGCACCGCGGCCACCGGAGAGCCGAGGCCCTCCGCCAGCAGCGCCGAGCCGTCGCGGCCCGATCGCGCGAGGGCCCAGCGAAGGGCTCCGGCGACGTTCGGCTCCGTCTCGCTCAGCGCCGCCTCGACCAGCGCCTCCACCGGCACCGGGATGTCGTCGCCCGAGGAGAGGGCGGCGCGCTGACGCGCGTCGGCGCTCTTCGACCCCAAAGCCTGGAGGAGCGCGACGACCTGGAGGACGTCCTCCCACCCGGCGGGGTTCGCGGCATCGATCCGGCCGAGCCGGGTGAGCAGCTCGGTCTCGGCCGCGATGCGTTCGCGTGTCTGGTGGATGAGGTCGCCGACGAGCGCCGAGGGCGTGAAGCCGGGATCGTCGAGCGCGCGCCCGATCTCACGTAGCGACAGGCCCAGCGACCGCAGGCTCTCCACGTGGAAGATCCGCCGGATGTCCTGCCCGGAGTACTCCCGGTAGCCGGAGCCCGTACGACCCGATGGCCGCACCAGGCCGAGCGACTCGTAATGCCTGAGCATGCGGGCACTGACCCCGGACCGTCGCGCCACCTCACCGATCAACACGCCCTATTGTCCCTCCTGGCCTGGCCCCGCCGAGGGCCACGACGCGCTTGGCCTCCTCGATCGCGAACTCGAATCCGGTGTCAGGGTCGCGCAACAGCCGTTGTGTGGCGAGCGCGTGGGCGCGCATGCGCGGATCGGGGGACGCCTGTGCGGCGCGCAGAGCGGGCACGATCTCTTCGCCCAGGGCGACCAGCGCCCGGCTGAGGCTCAGCTGCGTCTCCCGCCCGCCGCGCCCGAGTTGCGTCGCCAACACCGTGGCGAGCGAGGCCTCCTCGCCTTCCGGCGCGAGCACGACCGCGGCCCGCCAGGCGCTCCTCGCCAAGTCGTCGTCGGGGTCGGACAGCAGCGCCCGTGTGATCGCCGGCCACGCCCGCGGGTCCCCGATCTTGGACAGCGTGTGCAGCGCCTGGCTCCGTGCCTGCGCACGCTCCGAGCGGACTTCGCGGAACAGCTCGGGGAGCGTCGTGGACGCGGGATGGCGGGTGAGCGCCCAGGTCAGCATGTCGCGAACGAAGAACTCGGGCTCGATCGCGCATCGCTCGACGAGCTTGTCGACGAAACGCGGGTCAGGCGTCGTGCCGACCGCCAGAGCAGCCCGCAGCCGCACGGACGAACGGCCGTCCTCCAATCCGTGGAGCGCTCGCATCACATCCGTGTCCGTACTCCGCATGGTCATCGGGACCACCTCCTTGGCGAGCAGTGAAGGCCTTGTCACCGTGTCAAGGTCAAGCAGCACCGGTGCTTCGCAGACGCCTCCACCGCCCAGGAGCAAGGCCGCCGTGCACACGGCGGTAAGGCGGGACGTACGATCTGCGGGCCCGCCCGCGTCGTATGGAGTACCTGTTCGGTGACCACTCTCGTTCCGCCGCCCCGCCCGGCCACCGGCCTGCCGCTGGTGGAGCATCTCACCCGTGTTGAGAACGGCGAGCGTCTGCACGGCCTGCTGTGGCGGGCCGGTGACGGCTGGCGCATGATCAGCAGCGCCGTGCTCGGTGGGGGCGTCGGGGAACGCTTCTGGGTCCTCAACGCCCAGGTGTCCCACGGCTACCGGCGCACCGACCCGGACCGCCACCTCGCCGATCTGGCCCGGGACGCCGGCGCTCGCGGACCGGGCGTGGGGCTGATGACGGCCGCGGACGTCCGGGCGTACGGTCACGCTCACGACGGCGGAGTCGACGCCATCGCCACCGCGGGGCTCGGGGTACGCGGCTGGGCTGCTTCGCCGGCTCAAGGTACGGCCGTCGCGGCCCGGCCGGGCACCATCAACATCGTTGTCGCGCTGCCGGTCGCACTCACGGACGCGGCACTGGTCAACGCCGTCGCCACCGCCACCGAAGCCAAGGTGCAGGCGCTGCTCGACGCCGGCTACGACTGCTCGGGCACCCCCACGGACGCGGTGTGCGTCGCCGCTCCGTCCGCGCGCCCCGGAGGCGAGGTCCATGCCTTCGCCGGTCCCCGCTCGGTGTGGGGCGCGCGCGTGGCCCGGGCCGTCCACCAAGCCGTACGCGCCGCTGCCCGCGCCGGGGCGTGAGCGCACCACGGGACGGGGCGTCGGAGGGCCGCACGAGGGGTCTTCAGGGAGCGGTTCGGTTGTCCGGAGGGATGCCGAGCTGGTGGGCCAGGGTCGTGAGAGCTGCTCCCAGCGGGAGGGCGATGCGTGTCCTGGCGTGCCGGTCGCCACGGGTCGGGTCCCGGTTGATGATCAGGATCGGTGTCGCGTCCTGGGCGGCTTGGCGGACGAACCGCAGGCCGGACATCACGGTCAGCGAGGACCCCAGGACCAGCAGCGAGGCGGCCTCACGGACCAGGGTGCGACAGTGTTCGACCCGCTGCGGCGGAACGGTTTCGCCGAAGAACACCACGTCCGGCTTGAGGATGCCGCCGCAGACCGTGCAGGGCAGCACGCGGAAGTCACCGACCTGTTCGTCCGTGAGGTCGGCGTCGCCGTCCGGGTTGAGGCCGGCCGCCACCGGCTCGAAGCCCGCATTGGCCTGTTCCAGCCGCTCGGCGAGTTCGCTACGGGAGCTGAAGGCACCGCAGTCGAGGCAGACGACCCGGTCCAGGCTTCCGTGGAGCTCCACGACCCCCTCGCTGCCGGCGCTCTGGTGCAGGCCGTCGACGTTCTGGGTGATCAGACCCGACAGCAGCCCGTGCCGCCCGAACGCGGCCACGGCCCGGTGGCCGGCATTGGGCCGGGCCCGCCCGAACGTGCGCCAACCGAGGTGGCTACGGGCCCAGTACCTGCGCCGTGCCTGGGCACTGGAGGTGAAGTCCTGGTACGTCATCGGCGTGTGCCGGCGCAGGCTCCCGTCCTCGCCCCGGTAGTCGGGGATACCCGACTCCGTGGACATGCCCGCCCCGCTGAGCACCAGCACCCCACCGCTGCTCAGGGCGTCGGCGACCGGCTCCAGATCCGTGGTTGCCGGGGGCAGGGCCTCGGACGGGGTCCAGCTCAAGGTAGGTCGCGTACGCATGCCGCCAGGGTACGGAACGGGCCGCGCCCTTCGCCTGCGCGCGCGGCGGCGGGCGGCCGCGGCCGAGCCCCGCAAGCCCGGCGACCACACCGCCGTCACGCCTGAGTTCGTCGCGGGCGTCGCCCGGGGACGGCCCGCCGCACCTGGTCCACCGGGCGTCCGCGGCGCGCGCTCGCATCGTTCGTGCGTCGTAAACTGGGTTCCATGTCGGAAGCGACGCACGGCATCACCACCGGCGCGGTGGCACGGCGCCTGGGAGTCTCGCCCACCACCGTGCGCTCCTGGGACCAGCGGTACGGCATCGGCCCTGCGGTCCGGGAGGCGGGGAGGCATCGGCGCTGGACGGCCGCGGACATCACGATGCTCGAGCAGATGTGCCGACTCACGGCATCCGGAGTTCCTCCCGGCGAGGCCGCACGCGCGGTGCGGGCGGCGGTCCATGACGGCGACGGCGCCAAGGCTGTACGTACGGAAGGGCGGCAGGCCCTCGCCGAGGTCGAGGCCGCGCCGTCGCCGAAGCGCCCGTCCTCAGGACACCAGCCGGGCTCCGGGCTCCCCCTCGGCGACGTACGGCACGAGTGTCGGGGGCTGGCGCGCGCGGCCGTGCGGCTCGACGGTCCCGCGATGGACACCCTGCTCCACCAGGTCATCGGCGACCACGGTCTCGTCGCCGCCTGGGAGGAGGTGATGGCTCCCACGCTGCACGCCGTGGGCCGCAAGTGGGAGTCGTCCGACGACCGTTACGTCGAGGTCGAGCACCTGCTGTCGTGGCATGTCTCGACCGCCCTGCGGCGGGCGGCCGTCACCGGCCCCGCCGTGTCCGACCGAACGCCTCCGGTGCTCCTGGCCTGCGTCCCGACGGAGTTCCACACGCTGCCCTTGGAGGCCCTCGCCGCCGGCCTGGCCGAACGGGGTCTGCCGACCCGCATGTTCGGCGGTGCGGTACCTGCCGAAGCGCTCAACGCGGCGGTCCTGCGGTGCGGCCCGGCCGCCGTCGTCCTGTGGTCCCAGGCGCGCTCTACCGCGGCCCACGCGCTGGCCCGACACGTGGCCGAAACGACGTTCGGGATCAGAGGCGCCCGGAGGACTCCGCTCGTGCTGCTCGCGGGACCGGGGTGGGCCGGGCGCAGCCTCGGCGCGGGCCTGTCGCGGCCGAACGGGCTGCGCGAGGCGCTCGACGTGATCTCGCGGCTGTACGAAGGGCTGCCCGGGCACCGAGCCGCCGAATGACAGCGTCCGCCGACCGGGCCTCCGCCGAGCGGCGACGCGCGATCCTGGGCAAGGGGCCTCTCCCCCGGGTCAGCCGGCTCCGCGGGCGTGGCGGAACCGTGCGAGCCCGTCCGTGAGGGTGACCAGCGGATCCGGGTAGTCGAACCCCGCTCGGTCGAGTCCTGTCAGCCGCCACGGCTCGTGTACCGCGGGACCCCGCAGATCCGCGAGTTCCGGAATCCACCGGCGCACGTAGCTGCCGTCGGGGTCGTACCGTCGCGCCTGCCGGATCGGGTTGAGGACCCGGTTGGGCCGTGTGTCCGTGCCCGTGCCCGCCACCCACTGCCAGTTGAGTTGGTTGTTCACGACGTCGCCGTCCACCAGCAGGCTCAGGAAGTGGCGGGCGCCCTCGCGCCAGTCGATGTAGAGCGTCTTGGCGAGGAAGGAGGCGGCGATCAGGCGTCCGCGATTGTGCATCCAGCCCTCGTGGGCGAGTTGACGCATGGCCGCGTCGACGATCGGGTACCCGGTGCGTCCCTCCTGCCAGGCCCGCAGCTCCGCCTGGGCGTCTTCGCCCCGGCGCCAGCGGTCGCCTTGAGGGCGGTAGTCCTCGCTGGACGTCTCGGGACGCGCGGCCAGTACCTGATGGTGGAAATCACGCCAGCACAGCTGCCTGACGAAGGCGTCCGCGCCGTCCCCGCCGCGCGCCCGCGCGCGGTGCACCACGTCGACGGGCGACAGGGCACCGAAGTGGAGGTACGGGGAGAGCCGTGACGTGGCATCACCGGCGAGGTCGTCGTGGCGCTCGTGGTAGGCGTCGCCGTCACGCGAGAGCCAGGATCCGAGCCGCCTGCGCCCCTCGCTCTCCCCGCCGAGGGCCAAGCCCTCCGACACGCCGGAGACGGCCGAGCGGGCGGGCACTTCCTCGGACCGCACGGTGGGCGGGACCGGCACGGCGCGCGGGGCCGCGAACGGCTTGCGCAGGGGCTGGTCGGCCCAGCGTCTGAAGTACGGCGTGAAGACCGCGAAGTGGTCCGATCCCTGAGGGGTGACGTCACCGGGCGGGACAACCGTGCTCACGGCGTCGTGCACGAAGAAGCGGCACCCGTCCGCCTCCAGTGCCTGGCGGAGCCGCGCCTCGCGGGAGGCCGCGAAGGCCGTGTGTCCGGCCGCCATGTGCACCTCGTCGGCCTGGGTCTGCCGCACCACGGCGCACACCTCTGGCACCACGTCGCCTGTACGCACCACCAGCCTTCCTCCCCTTGCCTTCAGCGCCTGGTCGAGGTCGGCCAGGCAGTCGGCGAGGAACGCCAGTCTGTTGGGGGCGGCAAAGCCGACCCGGTCCACGGCGGGGTCGCGCACGAACAGGGGGACGACCTGGTCGGCGCCCTCCAGCGCCGCCCTGAGCGGAGGATGGTCGTGCAGGCGGAGATCGGAGGTGAACAGGACGACGGAAACAGTCATGGGACGACTCCGGAGCATCGGCCGCCGACAGCGGGGGTCGCCTCCCACGATCCCTCGGCGTCGGCCACCGCGCCATGTGCGTCGATCATGCGTCGAAAAAGGGTCGCACGCGACTGGTGACGGCGCCCTCGCGACATACTGGAGGGGTGCTTCTGCCACCCCTTGTCGTGCCCAGACTGCGGGAGCGAGCCGGTGAGGCGCTGCTGCGCCGGGTCGCGGGGCCTACCGCGCACGAGAAGCGCGCCCGCATCCACGGCACGCCGGGGCCTCGATGGTTCACCCCCGAGCGACCCGTGCGGGTGGTGCACTCCGACGCGTCTATGTACGTCGGCGGGCTCGCCGCTCTGCTGCTCCAGTCGCTCCACCCGGTGGCCATGGCGGCCGTCTCGGCCCACTCGGGGTTCCAGGGAGATCCGTGGGGCCGGCTGCAGCGCACCAGCACCTTCCTCGCGGTGACGACGTTCGGCACGAGTGAGGACGCCGAGCGCGCGGTGCTGCGGGTACGCCGGGTGCACGAACGCGTCGTGGGGACCTCGCCGGCCGGCGTACCGTACCGGGCGTCCGATCCCCACCTGCTCACCTGGGTGCACGCCGCCGAGGCCTACTGCTTCCTGCGCGCCCACCAACGGTACGGCCGGCACCCGCTGCCCCCGGAGGGGCAGGACGGTTACGTGGCCGACATGGCTCAGGTCGCCCGGCGGCTGGGCGTGACGCATCCGCCGGAGACCTGGGCCGAGCTGGTGAAGTGCCTCGCCGCCTACCGGCCCGAGCTTCGCGCCACCCCGGAGTCCCGTGCGACGGCGCGCTACCTGCTGGCGCACCCTCCGCTGCCGCGGCCCGTGCGGCTTCCCTACGCCTTCCTCGCCGCGGCAGCAGCCGAGTTGCTGCCGCCGTGGGCCAGGGCCGCGGTCGACCTGCCCCTCACCACCCGCCTTCTGCTGCCCGTGGGCCGGCCGGGCGGCCGGGCGATCACCGCGGCCGTCCGCTGGGTGACGCCTCCGGTGCCGCCGACGGCGGCTCCGCCCGCTCTGTCGTAGGAGTCCTTCGGTGGGTCCCAGGAAGCAGGTGGGGAACATCAACGCTGGTTCGACCAGAGATAGTTCGCGGGGGTGCTCGCCGGGTCAGATGCCGGTGAAGAGGTCTTCGGGTGCTTCGTCGAGGACGAAGCCGTTGTCGAAGCGGACGCGGACCGTCACGCGCCGACGCTGCTCCTGGTAGGAGTTCCACGCGGGTTCCAAGGAGGCGACCTGCTCCTCCAGTTGCTTCCTGCTGCCAGGAGGCATCTGGTGGCCGAAGTCCTCGAGGAGCGACTTGAGCCGTTCGTACTCGCGGACGTCCTGGCTCTTCTCACGCCCGTGCTCGTCGATCCGCTCGACGGTGCCCGCGATGCCCGCGCCGAGCGCCAGAAAGCCCGCACCCGAGTCGGCGTCCGAGTCCGTCGAGGGCGCGTCGGCCCGGGCGACATGGCCCGTGATCCTCAGGTCCTCCGCCAGCTTCACCTGCTGGCCCTCCGTGAGCGTCATCGATCCTTCGTCTCCAGTCGGCCGGCTGAGATGCCATTATCCGCCTGGCCACTCCCGCCTCCCTGACCCCGCCCGGCGTCAGTCCACCGGTTCGTCCACGGCGGAGTCCTCGTCCGCCTCCTCACGGTCCCGACGGCCGGTGCCCGCCACATCGGTCCGGGGCATGTCGCTGTCGGGCCAGTCCGGTTCCGGTATCGCCAGGGGGTCCTCCCCCTCCGACGCCTGCTGGTTCTGCGGATCGCGGGGAAGCGGTTCGTCCTTCTTCTGATCGGCGTCGTCCCGAGCGCTCATGCTGCTCACCTCCAGGGCGGGTGGTCGTTCCTGTACGTTCGGCTGCTCACCGTTGTGCCGCCGGGCAAACCTCGGCCAGAAGCCCCCGGTGGCGGGGGCTTCTGGCTCGGGTCGGCCGGGTCAGGCCCGGAGCAGCCGCTCCGTCACCTCGCGGTAGGTCTGCAGGGTGAGTCGGAGTTGTTCGGTGTCGGGGCGCGGGCCGTTCGGGTCGCCGCTCGTCTGCCAGCCCGCCTGCAGCGCTGCGCGGCGATCCCTCAGGGAGGCGACGAGCTGCTGCTCCGCCTCCTCCAGGACCTCTGCCGCCTGGGCGACCGAGTCGCGCGGCGCGTCCACGAAGCCGGTGAGCGCGTGGTGCAGGCGCTCGGCGAGGCGGTCGCGTTCCCCGTCACCGAGCAGTTGACCGGCCGGGCCGTCACCGTCGGTGCTGTGCCCGTGGTCCGTGGCCGCCGCGTCGCCGGGGCGGTCCGTCGCCTCCCGTCCGCGAGGCGCGGCGGGGGTCGCGGCGGGAGCGAGGGTGCGGCTCCCACCGCTCCGGCCCGTGGCACCGGGGTCCTCGGACGGGATGGCGGACTGCGGCGCCTTCGACAGGGGCATCGCCGGAGGCGTGGCGGGCGACGGGGGCCCGACGACTCCCGGCGCGGGCGGCGGGGGCGGGGGCGGCGGTACGGGATGGCCGGTGCGCTGAGCGGGGACTGCCGCGGAAGGGACTGCCCCTCCCTGCGGGGGCGCGGCGGCATCGTGCCGCGCGTCCGCGCCGGTCCTGCCTGCCGCATGCCGGTCCCGGTTGTCGCGTGCCATTACGCGCCACTTCCCTTCGTATGGAGGAGATGCCTGCGGGTCCGCCCGGGCACCGGGCGGCTTCGAGTGGCCGCTCCGCCCGCATGTCCGGGTGACGTCAGGTCCTCGAACAGGGCTCGTGCGTGGACCAGCGCCTCCCTCAGCTCCTCCGTGGAAGCGGACTTCGAGTGCCCCGCGTGGCGCATCCGCCGCAGGCCGTCCACATGGTGCGGATGGTGGACCGACAAGGCGGCCAGCTGCTCATCGCGCCGTTCGGGATCCGGGAAGCCGCGCGTCGCGGCGATCCGCGTGAGGAGCTGTTCGGCGTCGGCGACGGCCTGCCGAGGCGCGTCGACGAAGCGCTCCTGGAGCGTGGTCCACTGTGCGACGTACTGCTCACGGACCGCCGGTTCCAACGGCAGCGGCCGGATGTGCCCGTGCAGCTCGACGCGCTCGCGCAGGTCGCGGTGGGCGGCCTCGCTGTCGCCGCCGTGCCGGTGGAGGGTGCGGTCGTACTCGGGGCCGAAGCGCCGCTTGAGGGAGCGCGTGGCACTGCCCGTGCCCGTGCGGGCCCGGAGCAGGACACCGGCCGCCAGTAGCGCCGCGACGACCGCCGCGATGATGAGAACTGTGGTCAGGGTCGACATGACTGCCTTCCTGGAAGGTGACTCCTGGCTGGCTGTTCGTCACTACTTGTTCAGGCGCGCCTGACGGTTCGGCTTGCCGCTTCTCGTCGGGTCAAACCAGGAGCACGACCGGATCACCGGTGCGGCGGGCACGCGGGCGGGCGCGTCAGGCCTTCAGGGCCGCCGCTCCGAAGGAGACGTCGAAGCGGTCGCACCAGATGGAGACGCTCGTGAAGGCGGACACGTCGGTGCCAGGCGGGAGCGGGTAGTTCTGGTCCCCCTTGTTGCCCTTCAGCTTCCCCAGGCTGAGGTACTTGCCGTCGTCGAAGACGCGCCAGCCGGCGATGCCCTCCTTGACCGGAGCGTCGGTCAGCCAGACACGCAGGTCCGGGCCGTTGCTGGTGTCGAGGTCCTCCAGGCGCAGGGTGAGGCTGCCGTCGGCGAGACGGATGAGCTTCACCGTGCCGGTGGTGGCGTGCTCGTGGCTGATCAGGGATCCCTGCGCGAGCGTCCGCGGTCCGGACGACGGGTCCGCGACCGCGTCCGACGCGCCGGCGGAGGAGCCGGGCGTGGGTGCCACCGTCGGCAGCGCCTCGTCGATCGTCTCGTTCTGCCACAGCTTCCAGGGCTGGAACCAGTAGAGCCCCACGGCCCCCAGCGCCACCACGACCACCATCGCTCCCCACAGCAGCGACTTCCTGCCCCCACGTGCCACGGTCGTTCCTTCCTCAATGCCTGCCAGGGATCTTCCCTCCCACGCATTCCACCCCGGGTACGGCGGTGCACGCCATGACCGGCCCGATGACGAAAGTCTTACGGCGCGACACCAGGACGTTCGACAGGTGTGTCGCGCGGTGCCCGCGGCGGGCTGGAAACCGGCCCCTGCGGGTCGCGTCGGCCGCTGCGGTGGCGCAGCACGGCGCCGACGAGGACCGCCGAACCGGCGACGGCGTACACGACGGTGCCCACGGCGTTCGGGTCGGCGAACGCCCTGCTGCTCACGTACTTCGCCGCTCCCGCCACCGCGACGAGCAGCCACTCCCAGCGGCCGTCCAGCGCGACGAGGGCGATGAGGAGCAGGGCGTACCAGGAGTACTCCGGCGTCAGGAGCAGGAAGGCCGTCCCGGTGACCAGCAGAGCCCCGCTCCACGGGCGTTCGGGGTCGCCGCGCCTGAGGACGTGGGCGCAGACGGCGAGCAGGACCACGGTCAGCGCAGGCACGGCCCAGGAGGGCGGCAGGACGAGCCGCAGCAGGGCGTAGCGGTTCCGGGAGTCGGCGTCGTCGTAACCCTCCTCGTCGACGTATCCGCCCAGGTAGCCGAGGACCGAGCCGTCGGAGAGCAGGACGTACGGGACGTAGGCCAGGGCGGTCACCGCTGCCGCCGGGGCAAGGATCGCCGTCGCGTCCCGGGCCCGCCGTACGCCGGACAGCGCGCCGGGCAGGACGATCGCCGGCATCAGCTTCACGGCGATCGCGGCGCCCAGAAGTACCCCTCCCGCCGGGCGCCGGTGTGCCACGAGGCCTAGTCCGGCGACGGCGAACAGGACGCCGAGGACGTCGACATGGGCGTTGTTCACGGCTTCGACGGGTACGGCGGGGCACCAGGCCCAGTAGGCGGCGGTACGGGGGTCGCCGCGTCGGCGCAGGATCAGCAGCAGGGCTCCGGTGACCGCGACGGAGAGGAGCGCGCCGCCGATCTGGAGGGGCTTCAGACGGGCGCCGTCGGGGGCGAGGAGGTGGACGCCGAGGAAGTACGACTCGGCGATCGGGGGGTAGATGGTGTGGACGGCGGGGCGGTTGAGGCGGGTGCAGTGGGCGGTGACGGGTAGGGCCGGGGCTGCGGCGGACGGGACCGCGGCGCCCGGTTGGGTCGTGGCCGGTGGGGCGGGGAGCGGGGCCCGGGCCGGGGCGTCGCAGGCAGCTCCGGTCGGGAAGAGCCAGTCGTCCCGGAGCGGGGCGAGGGCGCGGTCGGCGGGCGTGTGGTCGTACGGCGAGATGCCCGCGGCCTGTACGCGGCCGTCCCAGGCGTAGCGGTAGGCGTCCGTGCTCGTGCGCGCCTGGGCTGCCAGGCCGGTGGCGGCGACCATCGCCGAGCCCGCCAGGACGAGGACGACGGCCTGACGGGGCGGGACCTTCCGCAGGGCGAGGACCGAGGCGGCGAAGAGCGCCCAGGCGGCCGCGTACCACCAGGAGAGCCCGCCTGGGTCGCTGTAGTAGGCGTCCTGTCGGACGGTGCACACCAGCACCGTGGTGAGCGCGGCCAGGAGCCCGCCGGCCAGGGCGGTACGGAAAGGGATCACACCCGGCAGCGTGGCAGCCGGCGGTGCGCCGCACGGGTCCGGCGCCCCGGCCGTCCGTGTTTCGTAAGGAGTCGATCGGCCCTTCGCGGCCCGTCGAGCGGTGAGATGGAGCGCATGACATCGCGCATCGTGCCTCCCCCTCTGCCCACGTTCCGCGCCCGCCTCCATGACGCGAGGACGGCCACCTCGATCGGCCGCTGGCTCGGACTCGCCCTGGCGGTCTGCTTCGTCACCGGCGTCACCAGCCACTATCTGCAGCGGCCACCGGACTGGCTCGCCGACGTCCTGCCGAGCCGGCCGACATGGGGCTACCGCTTCAGTCAGGGGCTGCACGTGGCGAGCGGCATCGCCGCGATCCCGCTGCTGATGGCGAAGTTGTGGGCGGTCTATCCGAGGCTGTTCGTCTGGCCGGCGGTACGGTCGGTGCGACACGCGCTGGAGCGGCTCTCGGTGGCCGTCCTGGTCGCGGCCGGGGTGTTCCAGCTGCTCACCGGCTTGCTGAACATCGTCGAGTGGTACCCGTGGCCGTTCTCCTTCGTCCCCGTGCACTTCGCCGTGGCCTGGCTCCTCGCGGGCGCCCTGTTGCTGCACGTCGTCGTCAAGTGGCCGGAGATCCGGTCGCATTGGGGGCGAAGGTCCGAGGGGACGCTGAAGCTGCCGGCCGAGGACGACGTCGACCGGCGCTCCCTCCTGACGGGCGTCGCGGCGGGGGTCGCGGCGGTGACGCTGACGACGGTGGGCCAGTCGTTCACGCCGCTGAAGCGGCTGGACCTGCTCGCCCCGCGTCACCCGGACCACGGGACGCAGGGACTGCCGATCAACCGTACGGCCGCCGCGGCCGGGGTGAGCGCGGCGACCGCACGCGACTGGCGGCTGACGGTGACCGGACCCCGGCCGTACTCGCTGAGCCTGGCCGAACTGAGTGCCCTGCCGCAGGTCGAGGTGCGACTGCCGATCGCCTGCGTGGAGGGCTGGAGCGTGGAGGCCGGCTGGACCGGCGTACGGATCCGGGACCTGCTGGAGCGGGCGGGGGCGCCGGCGCGTTCCCGGGTACGGGTGGTGTCCCTGGAGCGCCGGGGGGCGTACCGGGTCATGGAGATGGGCGCCTCGTACGCGGAGGATCCGGCGACCCTGTTGGCGCTGCGCCTCAACGGGCAGGAGCTGTCCCTCGACCACGGCTTCCCGGCGCGGATCATCGCGCCGAACCGGCCGGGTGTGCTCCAGACCAAGTGGGTCGCCGGACTGGAGGTGCTGTGATGGTGGTCCGGTATGTGCTGGGTGCGCTGGGGGTCGCGCTGATGGGCGTCGGCGCCGTCCTGGTGGTGCGCACCGGGACGGTCGGCGAGGTGCTCCTCTGGCTGGCGGGGGCGATCGTCCTGCACGACGGGCTGATCGCGCCGTTCGTGCTCGGTGTCGGGCTGCTGCTCGCCGCCCTGCCCGCGCGCGGCACGGTACGCGGCGGGCTGATCGTCGCCGGGTCGCTGACGCTGGTCGCGCTGCCCCTGATGCTGCGGCCCGGCAGCGCGCCCAATCCGACGGCCCTTCCCCTGGACTACGTCCGCAACTGGCTGGTCCTGATGGGGGTGGTGGCCGTCGGTACGGGCGCGCTGCTCGGCGTACGGTGGGCGGCTGGGCGGCGGTCGGCTCACAGGCGGTCGGCTCAGCGGCGCCGGAGCTGAAGGAAGCTGCGGCCCTCGGCCCGCCAGCGGCGTTCGACCCGCCAACCGGCGGCGTCGGCGTACGCGGGCAGGGCCCGGGCGCCGACGCGGGCCCACGGGAAGTCGGCGCCGCGCCCGCCGCGCCCGTCGACGACCCTCACCTCGATCCGCTCGTCGACGTCGGGGCCGGCGGCCTCCACCAGGGCCTGTCCGCCGGGTGCCACGAGCGCGGCGGCGCGTTCGAGGAGGGTGCCGGGGTCGCCGCCGATGCCGATGTTGCCGTCCATCAGCAGGACGGTGCCCCAACGGCCCTCGCCCGGCAGCGGTTCGAAGACCGACCGGCACAGGGCGGTTCCGCCGCCGGCGACCGTACGGTCGACGGCCTCCTGGCACACGTCGATGCCGAGCACGGGCCGGCCGGCTTCGGCCAGGGCGTGCACGAGGCGGCCCGGTCCGCAGCCGACGTCGAGGACGGGGCCCTCGCAGCGGGCGAGCACGGTGGTGTCGGCCGGGTCGGCGGCCGCGCACCAGCGTTCGACCTCCAGGGGCAGGAGCCAGCCGTCCGCCCTCCGGAGGAAGAGCGGCCCTCGGCCGGACCGGAGGGCGTCGCCCCAGGGATCGGCCCGCCAGGCGCGGCGCGGCGCGGGGGCGCGTACACGCCCGTCCGCGGGCCTGGGCGGGGCCGCCGCCCTCGCCGTGGGGAGGTCCGGTGTCGTACCCGACTCCAGCGCGCTCATGCGGTCCCGGCCCGGGTTCCGGTGCCGATCGCGATGCCCGTCGAGGTCGCGGCGCGGGGAGCGGTCGCGGGTGCGATGCCGGTCCGGGCCACTGTCCCGGCCGCGCTCACGCCCGCCCTGAACTCCTCGTAGCGGACGGCGAAGCGCGTATCTGGAGCCTGTTCGGCGACCGCGCGGGCGTCGGTGGCCGTGTCGACGTCTCGGAGGCGCGGCAGGTCGCGTACGCGCAGACTCGCGGCCATGAGACGGGCGCGCTGGACCGCTCCGGTCCCGGCCATGGACATGGGCACCCCGCGCAGCAGGGCGGGGTCGGGGTCCGCGAGGCCCAGTGCCCAGAAGCCGCCGTCCTCGGCCGGTCCGAACCACGCGTCGCAGGCGCTGAAGTCGAGCCCGCGGTCGAGGAGTTCCGGAGTGACCTGGGGGGTGTCCATGCCGATCAGCAGGGTGGGGCCCGTACAGCGCGCGAAGGCGGCGGCGAGGCGTTCGTCCAGGCCGCCCGGGCCCTGGGCGAGGACCTCGAAGCCGTACGGAAGCCAGTCGCCGGGCGCGCCGTCGAGGGCGAGGACGCGGCGGTCGGCGGGCGTGTCGCGGACGGTCGCCAGCGTGTCGGCGAGTGCGGCCTCCGCGAGGCAGGCCGCCTGGTGGGGCGTGAAGGGCGGGGTGAGCCGGGTCTTGACCCGGCCCGGTAGGGGCTCCTTGGCGATGACGAGGAGGGTGCTCACCGGCTTGCCTCCTGCGGGGTCGACGCGGCGGCCACCGGGCCGGCCGGCGGGGGTGTTTCACGCAGGACCTCGCGCATGTCGCGGACGGCGTGCCAGGTCCCCCGCCATGTGCCGGTGACCTTGGACTTCCCCGTACGGGACAGGTACGGGACGTCCCGTTCGCGCACTCGCCACCCGGCGTCGGCGGCGCGGACCACCATCTGGAGGGGGTAGCCGCTGCGGCGGTCGGTGAGGCCGAGGGCGAGCAGCGCCTCGCGGCGTGCCGCGCGCATCGGCCCGAGGTCGTGGAGGCGCAGCCCCGTGCGGCGGCGCAGCATGCGGGCGAGGGCGAGGTTGCCGACCCGGGCGTGCGGCGGCCAGGCGCCGCGTGACTGGGGGCGACGGCGGCCGAGGACGAGGTCGGCCTCCCCCGCCGCCACTTGAGCGGCGAACGGTACGAGGAGTGAGGGGTCGAGGGAGGCGTCGCAGTCGCAGAAGCAGACGATGTCCGCGTCGGCGGCCAGGAGACCGGCGTGGCAGGCCGCTCCGAAGCCGCGGCGCGGTTCCGTGACGACGGTCGCGCCGAGGGCGCGGGCAAGGTCGGGGGAACCGTCGGTCGATCCGTTGTCGACGACGATCGCCCGCCAGCCGGGCGGCACCCTTTCCAGGACCCAGGGCAGCGCCCCGGCCTCGTCGAGGCAGGGCAGGACAACGTTCACCGCGTACGTGGTCGCGGAAGGCGAGTCGGTCACGGACTTCACCGTACGAATCCGGAACGGACAAAAGGGATGTGTGAACCTTACGAAACGCGGACATCGCCCCCTCGCTCCACCCCGGGCGCACCCCCGCCGCCCGACCGGTGCGAGGCTGACCCCCATGCAGCAGCCTGAGCAGCCCACGCGGACAGCACCGCGCGTCCTGGTCGTGGACGACGATCCGACCGTCGCCGAAGTGGTCACCGGCTATCTGGAGCGGGGCGGTTTCGCCGTGGACCGGGTGGCCGACGGGCCGTCCGCGCTGGCGGCCGCCGGGGCACGATGGCCCGACCTGGTGGTCCTCGACCTGATGCTGCCGGGGATGGACGGCCTGGAGGTCTGCCGGGAGCTACGGAAGCGCGGGCCGGTGCCGGTGATCATGCTGACGGCGCGCACCGACGAGGAGGACCGGATCCTCGGCCTGGAGATCGGGGCCGACGACTACGTCACCAAGCCGTTCAGCCCGCGTGAACTGGTACTGCGGGTGGAGGCGGTGCTCCGCCGTCACACCGAGGTCCGACGGCCGGGAACGCTGCTGCGGGCGGGCGGCCTCGAGGTCGACCCGGGGGCGCGGCGCGCCACCAAGGACGGGCACCAACTCTCCTTGACTCTCAGGGAGTTCGACCTGTTGAGCTACTTCCTGCGGCATCCGGGCGAGGTGTGCGACCGCGAGCGCCTGATGCGGGACGTGTGGGGGTGGGACTTCGGTGACCTGTCGACGGTCACGGTCCACATCCGCCGGCTGCGCGGGAAGGTCGAGGAGGATCCGGCCCGCCCGCTGCTGATCCAGACGGTGTGGGGCGTCGGGTACCGCTTCGACGCGGCGGGGCGCCCGGAGGACGGGGACCCGCAGGACGGTCGGCCCGATGGCCTGTCGGGCCAACCCGGCTCCGGCTCCCCGGCCGAGAAGGAGGGATGAGTCGTGCGCGACATTCTCCTCATCGCCGTGTACGCCTTCGTGGGCGCGGGGGCGGCCGGTCTCCTCGGGGCCGGTCTGCTGCGGGTGGTGCGGCGCCGGTCGGTGGCCGTGTCGCTCGGTGTCGTCGCGTCCGTCGCCGTGACGGCGATGCTCTGCGGGACGCTCACCGTGGCGTGGGCGATGTTCCTGTCGCCGCACGACCTGTGGGTGGTGACCATGGTCGTGGCGATGGCGGCCGTCGTCTCCCTGGGCACGGCGCTGCTCCTCGGACGTCAGGTGGTCGCCGGCGCGCGGGAACTCGCGGTGGCGGCACGGGACTTCGGTGAGGGCGGGGTGTTCACCGCGCCCGGCGTGCCCGCTGCTGCCGAATTCGCCGTGCTGAGCCGGGAGTTGTCGGCCACGAGTGAGCGGCTCGCCGCGTCACGGGAGCGTGAGCGCGCCCTGGATGCCTCCCGCCGGGAGCTGGTGGCCTGGATCTCGCACGATCTGCGGACACCGCTGGCCGGTCTGCGGGCCATGTCCGAGGCCCTGGAGGACGGTGTGGTCGCCGATCCGGCGCGCTACCACCGGCAGATCCGGACCGAGGTGGACCGGCTCAACAGCATGGTGGGCGACCTGTTCGAGCTCTCGCGCATCCACGCGGGCGCGTTGACGCTGAGCCCGGCCCGGATGTCGATCCACGACCTCGTGGGTGACGCGCTGGCGGGCGCCGTGCCGCTCGCGCGCGAGCAGGGCGTACGCCTGGTGGGCGACCAGGTCGCGGCGGTGCCGGTGGAGGTCGACGGCCGAGAGATGACGCGGGTCCTGGCGAACCTCCTGGTGAACGCCATCCGTCACACGCCGGCCGACGGCACGGTCGCCGTCGCGGCCGAGCGGCGTGCCGAGTCCGTGGTTCTCTCGGTCACGGACGGCTGCGGCGGCATCCCCGAGGACGCGTTGCCGCGGGTCTTCGACACCGGCTGGCGGGGTACGGAGGCCCGTACCCCGCCGGGCGGCGCGGGGCTTGGTCTGGCGATCGTCCAGGGCATCGTGGAGGCGCACATGGGCCGTGCCGATGTGCGGAACGTCGACGGTGGTTGCCGCTTCGAGGTCACGCTCCCCGCAGCCCGCTCGTAGCGAACTCGGCCATGCCCTCGGCGAACCCGACCTCGGGCTTCCACCCCAGGTCGGCGCGCAGGCGCGCGGAGTCGGCGGTGATGTGACGTACGTCGCCGAGCCGGTACTCCCCCGTGACCACCGGGGGCGGCCCGCCGTGGGCGGCGAGCGCCGTCGCCATCTCGCCGACGGTGTGAGGGTCGCCGCTGCCGGTGTTGTACGGGGTGAGGGTGGTCGGTGCCCGGTCGTCGAGGGTCTCCAGGGCGAGGGCGTTCGCGGCGGCCACGTCGCGTACGTGGACGAAGTCCCGGCGCTGGCCGCCGTCCTCGAAGACGCGGGGGGCCTCGCCGCGGGCGAGGGCGGAGCGGAAGAGGGAGGCGACGCCGGCGTACGGGGTGTCGCGGGGCATCCGGGGACCGTAGACGTTGTGGTAGCGCAGGGAGATGGCGCGGCCGCCGGTGGTGCGGGCCCAGGCGGCGGCAAGGTGTTCCTGGGCGAGTTTGGTGGTGGCGTACACGTTGCGCGGGTCGGCGGGGGCGTCCTCGCCGACGAGGCCGGGCGCGAGGTCGGCGCCGCAGGTGGGGCAGCGGGGCTCGAAGCGGCCTGCCGCGAGGTCGGCTTCGGCGCGGGGGCCGGGATGGACGGGGCCGTGGGTGGGGCAGTCGTAGCGGCCTTCGCCGTAGACGACCATGGAGCCGGCGAGCACCAACCGGTCGATGCGGGCCTCTGCCATGGCGGCGAGGAGGACGGCGGTGCCGAGGTCGTTGTGGGAGACGTAGTCGGGGGCGTCGGCGAAGTCCTTGCCGAGGCCGACCATCGCGGCCTGATGGCACACGGCCCGCACGCCGTCGAGGGCGCGGGCGACGGTCTCCCGGTCCCGTACGTCGCCGTGCACCCACTCGGCGGCGGTGGCCGAGGCCGGCAAAGGGCCCTGGTGGGCGGTCGGCAGAAGGCCGTCCAGGACGACGGGCTGGTGGCCACGGGCCGCGAGGGCGTCGACGACGTGGGAGCCGATGAAGCCCGCACCGCCGGTCACAAGTACACGCATGCGGATCACCGTACGAAGAGGAGAGGGCTCCGGCGGCGTGTTGCGCGCCGACGTCCGGGATTCGTAAGGTGCACGCCCGCGGGCCGGTGGGCGGCACGCGCCGGGAACGACCGGCGCGCGCCACGACCTCAGGAGATCTCGCGCGCCCGGCGCGATCCACTGGGCGCCCCAAGGCCTCGGCGGGGAGGCAGGACGCGGAACTCCTGGCCGTCGGGGTCGGTCATCACCACGTGGCCTGAGCCGTCCGGGCCGGGGCCGACGCGTGTGGCTCCGAGGGAGACGAGGCGCTCGACCTCGGCCCGCTGATCGCCGTCCGCGGCCGGGGCGAGGTCGAAGCGCAGGCGGGTCCGACCGGTCCTCGGCAGCAGGGGCGGGCCGCCCCAGGTGACCTTCGGTCCGCCGTGGGGCGAGCGGATCGCGGTCTCCTGGTCCTGGTCCCAGACCAGCGGCCAGCCGAGCGCCTTGCTCCAGAAGTACCCGACCTCCTGCGACCCGTCGCATGCCAGCGCACCGATGAACCCGCAGTCGGCGAGGAAGTTGTTGCCCGGCTCGATGACGCAGAACTCGTTGCCTTCGGGGTCGGCGAGCACGACGTGCCCTTCCTCGGGGCGTTGGCCGACGTCGGTGTGCCGGGCGCCGAGTGCGAGCGCCTTCGCGACGACCGCCTGCTGGTCGTCCCGGGAGGTGCTCGTCAGGTCGAAGTGCAGGGGGTTCTGGACCGTCTTCCCCTCCTGGGTCGGCAGGAACCGGAGCCGGAAGCCGGTGTCGTCGCTCGGCAGGAGGACGATGCCGTCGTCGGGGTCGTCCGTCGTCTCCCAGCCGAGGAAGTCGGCCCAGAAGCGCGCGAGGCGCGACGGGTCGTTCGCGTCGAAGCAGAGGGCGTGGAGATGGGACGTCATTGCTCGGTCTCCGATCCGCCGGCTCGCCGCCCCCACCCGTGTCGATGCGGGCCGGGCGACGTCCACCGGCAAGGGGGCATGATCCAGGTCGTGGTGCGGAGCCTGCCCAGGCGGCGCCGACCGGTCAACCGATTTACGGCCCTTGGCCTTGCGCCCCGGGCCTCACAGGCTCGCGAAGAGGTCGTCGAGGGGTGCCGGTACCTGCCCGGGTTCGAGGGCCTCGACCAGGAGGCGGCCGTAGCGGATCTTGCGGCCTGCTTTCGTGCCGAGGAAGCGCCGCAACTGCTGCTCCCGGGTGCGGCCGTGCTGGGCGGGCTGGTGCAGGAAGGTCCGCCAGGGCCGGAGGTCGCCCTCCGTGTGCACGACCTCCTCGACCGTCGCGGTGCCCAGCGTGCGGATGAGCTCGTCCTCCAGGTCGGCCGCGCAGACGAAGACGTCCTCGCGTGATGCCCCGGCACGCTCCAGGGCGCGGTCGAAGAAGCTCCGTTCGCGCTCGTCGCAGAGTCCTGTCAGGCGCAGGCCGAGTCCGGAGGGGCCGAGGATGTCGGCGTAGTGGCCGACGCTCATCGCCCCGCCCATCGCCACCACGCACACCCCTTCGGTGGCCAGGTCCCGGCCTCGGCGTTCGGCCAGTGCCTCGACGGCCGCGAGATCGCTCAGCCCTTCCAGCAGGACCACCGTCCGTGTCCCGAGCCGGTCGGCCAGTTCCTTCGCCCGCCCGCCATGACCGCCACTCGCCCACTCTCCGACCGCGTCCCGGAACGCCTCTGTCTCCACCATGGCGCGAGTCTGCACGCCCGCCGGCGGCACGGCACGGGATTATTCGACGGCTTCGCCCGACGTCAGAGGCGCGCGCAGGTGGACCGGGAGGGCCTGGTGGCCGTTGCTGATGAGCGACGGGAGGGGACGGAGGGCTTCCGCGGGGACGGCCAGGGTGAGGTGGGGGAAGCGGGTGAAGAGCTGTTCGAGGGTGGTGGCCACTTCCAGGCGGGCCAGCGGGGCGCCCAGGCAGAAGTGGATGCCGTGGCCGAAGGCCAGGTGGTCCTTCGTGGTGCGGGTGATTTCGAAGGTGTCGGCCGTCGGTCCGTGCCAGTCGGGGTGGCGGTTGGCGGCCGCGTAGGAGGCGAGGATCGCGTCGCCGCGGGCGATGGTCCGGCCGTCGGGGAGCGGGATGTCGGTGAGCGCGTAACGCAGCGGGAGGTGTTTGACGGCCGGTTCGTGGCGGAGGGTCTCCTCCACGACGTCGTTCCAGCCGGCGCGGCCGGCGCGGAGGTGGGCGAGTTGGTCGGGGTGGGTGAGGAGGGAGGTGACCGCCTGGTCGATGACGTTCACGGTCGTCTCGTACCCCGCGCTGATGACCAGCAGCAGCGTGTCGCGCAGTTCGGTCTCGGTCAGGGTGGAGCCGTCCTCGTCGCGGGTGGCGATCAGCAGGGAGGTCATGTCGTCGCCCGGCTCGGCGCGTTTGGCGGCGATCAGTTCGTCGAGGAGGCCGTAGAGAAGTACGGCGTTGGCGGCGGCCTCCGCGGAGGTGAGCGTGGTGTCGAAGACGCCGTCCACGAGCGAGCGGAAGCCGTCGCGCCGCGCCTTCGGGACGCCCATCATGTGGCCGATGAGCGCGATGGGCAGCGGGTACGCGAGGCGTTCGCGCAGGTCGACGACGGCGCCGGGCGGTTCGGCGGCCAGGTCGTCGAGGAGCCCGGTCACCAGAGCCTCGACGACGGGGCGCAGGGCGGCGACGCGGCGGGCGCTGAACGCGGGGGCGACCAGGCGGCGGAGCCGGGCGTGGTCGGCGCCGTAGGCGGTGAACATGTTGGACACGGCGACCCACAGGGCGAGCGGCCACTCGGGGACGGCCTCGTCGAAGGCGGGCCAGTGGCGGCGACCGTCCTTGGACACGTCCGGGCCCGTCAGGAGCTTGCGGAGCAGGAGCGGGTCGGTGACCGACCACGCGCGGACGCCGAGGACGTCCACGAGTGCGGCGGCGCCGTGGGCGCGCAGCAGCCGGTGTTCGGCGTGGTGGTCGGCGCCGGCGGGGTCGAGCACGATCGGGGGGTTCGGCCTGGTCACGGCGGGTCCTTCCGGGAACGTACGAGGACGGGAGTCTCCTCCAGCGTCGCGGGCGGCGCGCTCTGACGGAAGATCAGAATGTGGACGCCGTGGCCTGTTTCCGCAGGAGCCCGGTCCTTCAGGTCATCCGTCCCGGTCTCTTGACTCCGCTTGCGGCAGTCGGGATCCTCGACCACGCGTTTCGCACGGAGCATGACAATCCCCGCGCACGATTCCTCTACGAAGACGTGAGTGATGTCCATGAAACCCCCCACGCTCAGCCGTACGTCCGGCAGGCGCGGGCCGCTGGCCGTGCTGGCGCTGCTGCTCGCCACCGTGACCCTGCTGCTCAGCCCCGCGCCCGGTTCCGCCGCCGAGGACGGCTCCTGGTGGAACCCCTCCGCCCGTCCCGCGCCCGACTCCCGGATCAACGTCACGGGCGAGCCGTTCAAGGGCACGAACGCCCAGGGCGAGGTGCGCGGGTTCGTCGACGCGCACAACCACCTGATGTCCAACGAGGCCTTCGGCGGGCGCCTCATCTGTGGTCAGACCTTCTCGGTGAAGGGCGTGGCCGACGCGCTCAAGGACTGCCCCGAGCACTACCCCGACGGCTCGCTCGCCGTCTTCGACTTCATCACCAAGGGCGGCGACGGCAGGCACGACCCGGACGGCTGGCCGACGTTCAAGGACTGGCCCGCACACGACTCGCTCACCCACCAGCAGAACTACTACGCCTGGGTGGAGCGGGCCTGGCGCGGCGGTCAGCGCGTTCTCGTCAACGACCTCGTGACCAACGGCGTCATCTGCTCCGTCTACTTCTTCAAGGACCGCAGCTGCGACGAGATGACCTCGATCCGCCTGCAGGCCCGCAAGACGTACGAGATGCAGGAGTACATCGACACGATGTTCGGCGGGCCCGGCAAGGGCTGGTTCCGGATCGTCACCGACTCCGCACAGGCACGTCAGGTCATCGAGCAGGGCAAGCTGGCGGTCGTCCTCGGGGTCGAGACCTCCGAGCCCTTCGGCTGCAAGCAGATCCTGGACATCGCCCAGTGCGACCGGGAGGACATCGATCGGGGCCTTGACGAGCTCCACCAGCTGGGCGTGCGGAGCATGTTCCTCTGCCACAAGTTCGACAACGCGCTGTGCGGGGTCCGGTTCGACAGCGGCACGCTGGGCACGGCGATCAACGTCGGCCAGTTCCTGTCGACCGGCACCTTCTGGAAGACCGAGAAGTGCACGGGCCCGCAGGCCGACAACCCGATCGGGCTCGCGGCGGCGCCCCAGGCCGAGAAGCAGCTGCCGGCGGGCGTGACGGTGCCGTCGTACGCCGGCGACGCGCGGTGCAACACCCGGGGCCTGACGGAGCTGGGTGAGTACGCGGTGCGCGGCATGATGAAGCGCAAGATGATGCTGGAGATCGACCACATGAGCGTCAAGGCCACCGGCCGGGCGCTGGACATCCTGGAGTCGGCCTCGTACCCGGGCGTCCTCTCCTCGCACAGCTGGATGGACCTGAACTGGACCGAGCGGGTCTACGGTCTGGGTGGCTTCATCGCCCAGTACATGCACGGCTCCGAGGGCTTCATCGCGGAGGCGCGGCGGACCGACGCGCTGCGCGAGAAGTACGACGTCGGCTACGGCTACGGCACCGACATGAACGGGGTCGGCGGCTGGCCCGGGCCCCGGGGCGCGGACGCGCCGAACGCGGTGACGTACCCGTTCCGCAGCACCGACGGCGGCTCGGTCATCGACCGGCAGACCACCGGGCAGCGGACGTGGGACCTCAACACCGACGGTGCCGCCCACCACGGCCTGGTGCCGGACTGGATCGAGGACATCCGCAAGGTCGGCGGCCAGGGCGTCGTGGACGACCTGTTCCGGGGCGCCGAGTCCTATCTCGACACCTGGGGCGCCTCCGAGCGGCATCGGGCGGGCGTGAACCTGGCCGCGCGCGCACCCGCCTCGGCGTCCACCACGGAGTGGTGGAACCCGTTCACCTCCTTCGCGGCCACCCGGGCCGTCGACGGTGACCCGGGCACCCGGTGGGCGAGCGAGTGGAAGGACGGGCAGTGGCTCCGTATCGACCTCGGGGAGCCGCAGCTGGTCAAGCGGGTCACGCTCGACTGGGAACGGGCGTACGGGAAGGCGTACCGCGTCGAGCTCTCCGACGACGGCGTGAACTGGCGTACCGCCTGGTCCACCACGAGCGGTGACGGCGGCCTGGACACCGTCCAGTTCTCCGCCACGACCGCGCGCCACGTCCGGGTGTACGGGGTGACGCGCGGCACCGAGTGGGGGTACTCGCTCCGCGAGGTCGGTGTCTTCAGCGGCTGACGGAGATCCGGACATCCATGGGCGGGGTGGGGCGGCCGGCCGGTCGCCCCACCCCCCGTCCGTACGAGAAGGGAACCACCGCATGTCGCGTATGCCGCTCGCCGAGCGGCGCCGCCAGTTGACCGAGGCGGCGATCCGGGCGATGACGCGGGACGGCGTGGCGAGGACGACGACGCGGTCGATCGCCGCCGAGGCAGGCGTGTCGCTCAGCGTCTTCCACTACTGCTTCGACTCAAAGCAGGCTCTCCTGGAGTCGGTGATCACGGCGATCACGGACCACTACGTGGGGACGGTGAAGAAGGCGCTGCGCCCGCGCGAGACGTTCCGGGAGACGATCCGGGCCGGCTTCGAGGCGTACTGGCAGCATGTTCGGGACCGTCCGGGCGAGCACATGCTGACGTACGAGCTCACCCAGTACGCGCTGCGCACCCCGGGGTTCGAGCCGCTGGCCCGCCGTCAGCACGAGCGGTACGCGGAGATCTACCGCGAGCTCATCGAGGAGCTCGACGCGAGCATGATGCTCGTCCTCCGGGTTCCCGTGCCGGTCCTTGCCCGCTATCTGGCGGCGGTCACGGACGGCCTGACGCTGAACCTCCTCGTCGTGGGCCACGACGAGGAGACCTCGTCCGCGCTTCTGGACCTGGTCACCGATCAGGTCGCCGCGCTGGTCGGGGACGGCAGCGGCGCGGGCGCCGGGTGAGCGTCCAAAGCCGGGGCGAGGAGGGCGAAGGCGCGCTCGATCAGTGCGCCGGGGTCGTCGGCGCCGCCTGCCGCGCTCCACTGCTGGAGGGTGACGTCGAAGGCGGTGAGCGCCGCCCCGGCGGCGAGGCGCGGATACAGATCCGTGCTGGCGTGCAGCCGTAGACGGTGGGTCAGCTCCGCCGCCAGGTCGTCGCTCCATCGCAGCCGGCGCTCCAGGAAGCGGGCGTGGAGCGAAGGGGTGTCCAGGATCAGCCGCACCACGCGCAGGGCCCGCTCGGTGTGGTCAGGGTGGTCGGTGCAGAGGTCGAAGGGGACCGCCATGGCGTGCCGGAGCGCCAGAGAGGGCGGCTCGTCGGCGGGGCGGGCGGCCAGTTCGGCGCGGATGCCGGTGCCCAAGTCGGCCAGGAACTGGACGACGACGTCCTCCTTGGACGCGAAGTACCGGAAGAACGTCCGCTTGGACACGCCTGCGGCGGCCACGATCTCGTCGACGGTGACGGTGTCGAAGCCCTTCACGGCGAGGAGTTGCAGCGCCGCCTCGGTCAACTCGTCCGAGACGAGTTGCCGTTTGCGCTGGGCCAGGGTCATGTCGGGTCGCGAGCTCACGAGAACCACCGTACACCTCATGCCCTCGGTGACACTGAGAGGCATCTTGACACTTGGTGCCACAAACGGCAGCGTGTGCCGCATGACGGAGACTCAGCAGTGGACCGCCGAACAGATTCCCGACCAGACGGGACGCATATGCGTCGTCACGGGCGCCAACAGCGGCCTCGGCCTGGCGACCGCGCGAGCGCTCGCACACCGGGGCGCGCACGTCGTCCTGGCGGTGCGCGACGAGGCCAAGGGCCGCCGCGCCGCCGCGGAGATCACCGCCGGCCATCCCGCGGCCCGGCTCGACGTGCGCCGCCTGGACCTGGCCGATCTCGACTCGGTGCGTTCCTTCGCGCATGGACTGCGGGCGGAGCACCCGCGCCTGGACGTGCTCGTCAACAACGCGGGGGTGATGGCGCCGCCCCGGACGCTGAGCGCGCAGGGCCACGAACTGCAGTTCGCCGCCAACCATCTCGGCCACTTCGCGCTGACCGGGCTGCTGCTCGACCGTCTGGTGGCCGGGGTCGACCCGCGTGTGGTCACGGTGAGTTCGCTCAAGCACCGCAAGGGCCGCCTGCGCTTCGACGACCTCCACGGCGAGCGGGGCTACGCCCCGATGCCCTTCTACGACCAGTCGAAGCTGGCCAACGCCGTCTTCGGGCAGGAGCTGCACCGGCGGCTGAGCGCGGCCGACAGCCCGGTGCGCAGCGTCCTCGCCCATCCCGGCTACGCCGCCACCAACCTTCCGGCGGACACGCCGGTCCCGCTGGTCCGTGTGCTGTTCGGTCATGTGCTCAAGCCGCTCGCCCAGTCGCCGGAGCGCGGCGCGCTGCCGCAGCTGTACGCGGCGACGGCGCCCGGAGTGGAGGGCGGTCAGTTCTACGGGCCGGGCGGGCCGGGCGAGCTGCGCGGCGGGCCGGCCCTCGTACGCCTCTCCCCCGGGGCGACGGACGCCGGGACCGGTCACCGGCTGTGGGAGGTGTCGGAGGAGCTGACCGACGTGCGCTACGACGTCGGGGTCCGCGCGGCCGAATGATCGGTTTCCGGGGTCCGTCCGGGCGCGGACGCCCGGCGGGCCGCCGGTTCGGCGCCAGGTGTCGGTATAAACGGGCCCATGGACCATGCCGAACGCTATGAGCTGACCTTCTCGGGGTCGGGTGACTCCATCGTGGTCACCCGGACGGACCGCACGGGAGCCGGCGGTCATCCCGTGTACTCCGACGAGACGGGCATCGTGCAGGCCGAGATCGACGAGCAGGGCCATGTGCGCATGGTCGCGAGCGGCGGGCACCAGAGTCACGACGTACCCGCACGCGCCGTGCCGCTGGACTGATCCGGCGGTCCGGACAAGCGGAGCTCGGCGCGTGCGGGCGACGTGGGACGGTGCGGGGGTACGGCTCAGGCGTACGGGTCGAACGGGATGCCGGCCGGCTTCGCCTTGGCGAGGTGCGGGGCGAAGTTGCCGTCCTTCAGACCGAAGACGGCGCTGCCGAAGTTCGCCTGGCTGAGCTTGTCGCGCAGCCCTGCGGGGTAGCCGTTCCAGCCGACCAGGGCCGGGAACTGCCACTGGTGCTCGTGGTTCTCCGGCGGCTCGTCGTTGGAGTTGGCGGGCCTGAAGGCGTGCGTGCTCCACCCGTCCTTGTGGTAGACGACCTTGGGGTGCGTCCCGTCCCAGCGGATCTGGTCGCGGCCGTAGGTGTTGAAGTTGCCGTGCGCCGAGGTGGAGACGTACTTCGCCTCGTTGTTCTGGATCCAGACCACGACGTGCTCCCAGTCGTGGCGGTGGCCGCCGAGGCTGCTGCCGACGACGGCCTGGTCCTTCTCGAAGTAGAGGCCGTAGAGGACGGCGCACCAGCCGTTGTTGCACTTCGCGCGCGCGTAGCCGTTGGTGTTGTCGAGGTCCCAGGAGTCTCGGCACTGGCCGTTGAGGGCGCCGGACGGGTTGAGGCCGCCGTTGATCGTGCCGTCGGGGCCGATGGCCGGCGTGGAGTAGCAGCCGTCCGTGTCGTAGTCGTACGCGGGCTGGAACGTCTGCTCAAGGCCGTCGGCGTTGGCCGGCAGCGCCGTGGGCGGCGCGGCGAACGCACTGGCCGGTACGGCCACGACCAGCGCGATGCTGCTGCCGAGAGTGACGGTGGCCCGTCGAAGCCACGAACTCGTCTTCACCTGCGTCCTCCTGAGGACTGCGATGGATGGGTGGGGGGTGCGGGAACTCGCGTTCCGGAACTGCCTGAACGGGGCGCGGGAACCACGGGCGGAACACGAGCCGAAGGCCGCGCGCCCGGTGTCGGACGCACGGCCTTTGGCATGCCCAGTTCAGTTCTCTCGAACCCCGCTGTCGCGCGGAGGACCGGCCGATGACCGGGCGGTGAAGGGTGGCGGTCGCCGTCCCGAGCGTGATCCTGGGCCGTGAGCGGCGGTGGTCTCGGCGCCGAGCGCGGCGACGATCATCCGGGTCGTGGCCGACTTCGCCGCGTGCCTCCGACGCTTCGGCGGCGACACCGAGCGCCTGGAGGGCCGCCCCTGGCCGCGCCCCCGTCCCTGACCACTGTCCTAGGGAGTGTCCGGACACGACCTAGACTCCGGCACATGACGACCGCCACCGCCGACATCGCCCGTGACCTCGCGCCGACCGGCGTCCTGCGGGCATCGATCAACCTGGGCAACCCGGTCCTCGCGCAGGGCACGCCGGACTCCCCCGGCGGGGTCACCGTCGACATCGCCCGGGAGATCGGCGCGCGCCTCGGCGTGCCGGTCGAGCTCCTCTGCTTCGACGCGGCCCGTAAGTCCTACGAGGCGATGGCCACCGGTCGCGCCGACCTCTGCTTCCTGGCCGTCGAGCCGGCGCGCGAGGCCGAGGTCGCCTTCACCACGCCGTACGTCCTGATCGAGGGGGTCTACGCGGTGCCCACCGACTCCGAGTTCGCCACGCCCGCCGACGTCGACCGCGACGGGGTACGCATCGGTGTGAAGCGCGGGTCCGCGTACGACCTCTACCTCACCCGCACGCTGCGCCGCGCCACCGTCGTCCGCGGCGAGGAGGGCGTCGACACCTTCCGCGCCGAAGGCCTGGAGGTCGCGGCGGGGATCCGGCAGCCGATGACCGCGTTCGTCGCCTCGCACCCCGGTCTCCGACTCATCGAGGAACGGTTCATGGAGATCCGGCAGGCCGTCGGCACGACGAAGGCCCGCCGGCCGGGGACCGTACGCTTCCTGACCGACCTCGTCGAGGAGCTGAAGGCCGACGGGTTCGTCGCCGACGCCCTGCGGCGCGCGCACCAGTCCCCCGACCTGGTGGCGCCGCCCCGGCGCGACGAGACGCGATCGTCCTGATGTTTGGCTCGCGGCGCGCTGTCGGGCGCCCCGCCGCGCCGGGGAGAGTGGGGTCTCCGGGTCGAGCGGGCGGGTGATCGTACGCTCCGCCCGGGGGAACCCCGATTCACGGTGAGGAAGAACCATGGCCCTGGAGATGCGTGACACCTGCGAGCGCTGCGAGACGGCGAAGCTGCCGCAGGACGCACCCGCCCGCATCTGTTCGTACGAGTGCACCTTCTGCGTGCCCTGCGGCGACGCCATGGACGGCGTCTGCCCCAACTGCGGCGACGAGCTGGTCCCCCGGCCGCGCCGGGCGGTCACCGCCTGACCGACCCCCGAGGGGGTCGCCGTGTCGGGGGGCCCGGCGCGGGTAGCCGCTGGGGTGAACCGTCTTCACCGCTCCGGGAGGAAGCCGTGAAGCTGCACTTCCTCGACCCTCTGTACGACCACCCGGGACCTGTCGTCTCCGTCTACCTCGACACCTCGCGCGAGGGCGACGATCCGGAACGGCAGGTCGAGCTGCGCCTGCGCAACGTCCGGGCGACCCTGCTCTCCCAGGGTGCCGACGAGGCCACGATCGGTGCTCTCGCGCGGGCCGCCGGCCGGGACCGCGAGGTGTCCGGGCCGCACGGCCTGGCCCTCTTCGCCGCCCACGGCCGGCTCGCCCTGGCGGAGCGGCTGCCCGAGCCGCCCGCGCTGAGCAGCGCACGGTACGGGATGCTCCCGGACGTCCTCCCCCTGGCGCTCCAGCACGCCCCGGACCTCCCCTACACGGCCGTACTCGTCCACCGTGTGCACGCCCCGGAGCACGGGGGCGGCGAGGAGGAGTGGGAGCTGGACCACGAGAGCGGCCGGTGGCCGGTGAGCCGGGTCGCTCCGGGACCGCGCGCCCACCGCCGGGTCCCCGCGGAGGGCTGGCCGAAGGAGGCCGCGCAGCTCGTCGCGGAGCTGGTCGACGACGTGGAGGCCGAGGGGACGGAGGCGATCGTGCTCGCCGGCGATCCCTGGGCGGTGAACAGCCTCGTGCGGTCCGCCCCGAAGAAGGTCCGGGACGTCGCCGTGAAGCTCAAGGACGGGCATCCCCGCCGACCCGAGCCCGGCCGGGCCCTGTTGGAGGAGGAGCTCGCCGCCCTGTTCGCCGGGCGGCTGCCCGAGCACGACCGGCACCAACTGGACACCTACCTCGGCCAGCGGGCCCGTCACCGGGAGTACGTGGAGGGGATCGACGCGGTCGTCGCCGCCCTGCAGCGCGGGCAGGCCCGGGCCCTGATCCTCGACCGTCCGGTCCGCTACACCCGGCACCTGTGGGTCGGCTCGGCGCCCACCCATCTCGCCCTGTCGGAGACCGCGTTGAGCGCCTTCGGGCTGCGGTTCTCGTGGGAGGAGCCGGCGGTCGGCGCCGCACTGCTGCGTGCGGCGGCGGGTACGAGGGCCGAGTTGATCGTCGTACCCGAGGACGAACTGCCGATCGAGGACGGGGTGGCGGTCCTGCTGCGCTACACGGAGGACTGACCGTCCGCGCCCGCCCTGCGAGTCAGTGGGGTACCGGGTCGGTGAAGCCTCGGCGGCGGGCCGCTCCCGGGCGGCAGCGCAGGAGCCGGGCCGCCGTCAGCAGGGTCCCTCGGACCGCGCCGTGGCGGCTCAGCGCCTTGACGGCGTACGTGGAACAGCTGGGCGTGTACGGGCAGCACGGCGGCCGGGTCGGACTGATCTCGGTCCGGTAGAACTGGACGGCGGCGTACAGCGCTCCTGCCACCCGCCCCGACGGCCGACCGGAGGTCGGGCCGGTGCCGGCCGAGGAGCGCAGCAGCCCCAGAATCAGCGCGGGGAGCGCCACCAGCGCCATCTGGGGGCAGTACGCCCCGCAAGCGGTGCACTGATCGAGCGCCCCCGCGCAGCAGCCTTCTTCCCCGTCCTCGCGCCGCTTTTGCCGCCGCGAGCGCGCGGACTCCCTCCCCGACGCCATGCCGCCCCCTCCGTGATCATTTCCGATCATACGGATGGGACGGGCCCGCCCTCGCAGGGGGCGGGCCCGTCCCGTGGCCGTCACCGGACCGTCGTACCGACCGGCGCCGGAGCGTAGCCGGTGGGCCGGGCGGTGAACGTGCCCCGGCCCTGGGTGCGGCCGCGCAGCCGGGACGCGTAGCCGAACAGCTCCGCCAGTGGAACGGTCGCCGTGAGAACGGCCGTTCCGGCGCGCGCGGTCGAGCCGGAGACCCGGCCGCGCCGGGCCGCCAGGTCACCGAGCACGCCGCCCACGGCGCTGTCGGGCACCGTGACGGTGACCTCGACCACCGGCTCCAGGAGCGTCATCGCGCAGGCCCGCAGTGCCTCACGCAGCGCGAAGCGGCCGGCCGTGCGGAACGCCATCTCCGAGGAGTCCTTGGAGTGGGTGGCCCCGTCGGTCAGCGTGACCCGCAGGCCGGTGACCGGGTGGCCGCCGAGCGGGCCTTCCGCCAGGGCGTCCCGGCAGCCGGCCTCGACCGCGCGGACGTACTCCTGGGGCACGCGGCCGCCCGTGACGGTGGAGGAGAAGACGAACGCGCCGTCCTCGCTCGCCCCGACCGGCTCGACGTCGAGGACGACATGGGCGAACTGGCCCGCGCCACCGTCCTGTTTGACGTGCCGGTACACCAGGCCGGACACCCCGCGCACCACGGTCTCCCGGTAGGCCACCTGCGGTCTGCCGACGGCGATCTCCAGGCCCTGGGCCCGGCGGATCTTCTCCACGGCCACCTCCAGGTGCAGTTCACCCAGGCCCGAGAGCACGGTCTGACCGGTCTCGGCGTCGGTCCGGACCGTCAGCGAGGGGTCCTCCTCGACGAGTCGGGCCAGCGCGGACGCCAGCCGGTCGGTGTCCAGGCTCCGGCGCGCCTCGACCGCGACGGAGACGACCGGGTCGGCCGGCGTGGGCGGTTCGAGGAGCAGCGGGGCGGAGGGCGCGCAGAGCGTCGCACCCGCGCGGGCCTCCTTCACGCCGACGACCGCGACGATGTCGCCGGCCCGGGCGGAGTCCACCTCGGTGTTCCGGTCGGCCTGCACGCGCAGGATCCGGCCGACGCGCTCGGTGCGCCGGGCGGCGACGTCGAGCACCGTGTCCCCCTTTCCGATGGTCCCCGCGTACACGCGGAGGTAGGTGAGCCGCCCGGTGGCGGTCGAGTTGACCTTGAAGACGAGTGCGGTGAAGGGTTCCGCCGGGTCGGCGGCCCGTTCCCGTTCCGCGCCGTCCAGGGTGCCGCGTACGGGCGGCACGTCCAGGGGCGAGGGCAGGTAGGAGACGACGGCGTCGAGCAGGGGCTCCGTACCCCGGTTGCGGTAGGCGGAGCCGCAGAGGACGACGACGCCTTCGCCGGTGCGGGTGAGGTCGCGCAGCGCCGTCGTGAGCGCGTCCGCGCCGAGGGACGACTCGCCGCAGAACTCCTCCAGGGCCTGCGGGTGGAGTTCGGCGACCGCCTCCTCCAGGGCTCGGCGCCTGAGCCGTGCCTCCGCCACGAGGTCCTCGGGCACGGGTCCCTCGGTGTACGTGTCGGCGCCCGCCTCCCAGACCAGGGCGCGCATGCGCACCAGGTCCACGACTCCGGTGAACGCGTCCTCGCGGCCGATGGGCAGCTGGACGACGAGCGGCACCGTTCCCAGGCGGTCCCGGATGGACGCGACGGCCGTGTCCAGGTCGGCGCCCGCGCGGTCCAGCTTGTTGACGAAGGCGATCCTGGGGACGCCGTGCCGGTCGGCCTGGCGCCAGACGGTCTCGCTCTGCGGCTCGACCCCGGCGACGGCGTCGAACACGGCGATCGCGCCGTCGAGGACGCGCAGGGAGCGCTCCACCTCGTCGGAGAAGTCGACGTGTCCGGGCGTGTCGATGAGGTTGATCCGGTGGCCGTCCCAGTCGCAGCTGACCGCCGCCGCGAAGATGGTGATGCCGCGGTCGCGTTCCTGCGTGTCGAAGTCGGTGACGGTGGTGCCGTCGTGGACCTCGCCGCGCTTGTGGACGGCGCCGGTGAGGTAGAGCATCCGCTCGGTGACGGTGGTCTTCCCCGCGTCGACGTGGGCGAGGATGCCCAGGTTGCGGACGCGGTTCAGGGGGCTGGTGGTGACATGACGGGAGAGCGGGGTACGCACGGCGCGGACCTTTCGGTGCATACGAGAAAGGGGCGGCGCGATTCCCGGACGAAGCGGCCCGGATGCGGGCCGAGGGCGACCTCGCGGCACACGGCGCGCGTCTCACGGCGCAACCGGGCAGGCAGGGGTCAGGTGTTCGTCACGGGGTCCGGTGGCGGCCGCGCAGCCGGCACCGGGAAGACCGGGACGTCAGGATCACGTCGTACCGGGAGCGGGGAACGACGACAGCGGTGTGGGCACACACGGTCGGGCTCCCCTCGTCGGTCGTCGGCGCGCACACCGTGATCTCGGCGGCGCGTGCTGCGAGTCTAGGGAGGGGAGCCCGGCCCGGTCACCGGGTTTTACGGGAGGTCCCGTTCGGCGAAGTACCGTGCCACGTCGGCCTCCGTGACCTCGGCGAGCGTGGGCGGTGTCCACTGCGGGGCGCGGTCCTTGTCGATCACCTGGGCGCGGATGCCCTCGACGAGGTCGGCGGAGGTGAGGGCCGCGTGGGAGAGCCGGAACTCCATGTCGAGGACGGCCTCCAGGGAATCCAGGAGCCGGGCGCGGCGGAGGGCGGCGAGGGTGACCTTGAGGGCGGTGGGCGACCTGGTCAGGAGGGTCGCGGCGGTCTCCTTGGCCTCGGGGACGCCGGAGTCGAGGAGGCGGTCGACGATCTCCTCCACGGTGTCGGCGGCGTACGCGGCGTCGATCCAGTCGCGTGCGGCGGCGAGCCGGCCGGGCGGGGCGGGCCGGGCGAACCGTGGCAGCACCTCGTGGGCGGGCGCGCGGGTGAGTTCGTCGACGAGCCGGGGCAGGTCCCCGGACGGGACGAAGTGGTCGGCGATACCGGTCAGGAGGGCGTCGGCGGCGTCCGCCTGCCCGCCGGTCAGCGCGAGATGGGTGCCCAGTTCTCCGGGCGCCCGGCTCAGCAGATACGTACCGCCGACGTCCGGGACGAAGCCGATGCCGGTCTCCGGCATGGCGACGCGCGAGCGTTCGGTGACGACGCGGACCGAGCCGTGGGCCGAGACGCCGACGCCGCCCCCCATCACGATGCCGTCCATGAGGGCCACGTAGGGCTTGGGGTAACGGGCGATGCGGGCGTTGAGCCGGTACTCGTCGCGCCAGAAGCCGAGAGTCGCGGTGCGGCCGGCGCGGGCGTCCTCGTAGATGGCCCGGATGTCTCCCCCGGCGCACAGCCCCCGTTCGCCCGCTCCCTGGACGACCACGGTCTCGACGGCCGGGTCGTTCTCCCAGGCGGTCAGCGCCTCGTCGAGGCGGAGCACCATGGGGTGGGTGAGCGCGTTGATGGCCCGGGGCCGGTTCAGGGTGAGGAGGCCGGCCCGCTCTTCGGTGCGGACGAGGACATGGGGGCCGTCCGGCTCCGGTCGAGTGTCGCGATGGAGTCGCATGGTCGCGTCCCTTTCCTCTTCCTCCGAACGATCTTCCGGCCACCGTATCGGGACCGTCCGCGGCCGGGGGCTTTACCCCAGGGCGGCTGAGTACGGACACTCAGGCACCGATCTTCGGAATGTTCGTAGCCTGCGTCCTATGAACAGTCATCAGGCCGTCGCGGACGGCCCCCTCCGTGTCGGGATCACCGGGGTCGGCGCCTGCCTTCCCGAGCATGTCGTGGATTCGGAGGAGCTGCGGCGGCGGGTCGTCGCCGGCAGCGGGATGGCGCTGCCCGCCGGGGTGTTCGAGCGGGCCACCGGGATCAGGACGCGCAGGGCCGTACGGCCGGGCGAGTACGCCTCCACTCTGGCTCTGGGCGCTGCCCGGCAGGCGCTCGGGCGGGCGGGGGTCGAGCCGGTGGACGTCGACCTGCTGGTGTTCGCCTCCGCCACGCGCGACATGGTGGAACCGGCCACCGCGCACATCGTGCAGGCCGAACTGGGCTCGCGCGCCCACGCGTTGGACGTCACCAACGCCTGCAACAGCTTCGTCAACGGCATCGACCTCGCCCGCGCGATGATCCTGGCCGGGCGCGCCCGGCGGGCCCTCGTCGTGACCGGGGAGACGCCGAGCCGCGCCGTACGGCACGACCCCGCCGACCTGGCCCAGTTCCGGGACGGGTTCGCCGGCTACACCTTCGGCGACGCGGGCGCCGCGGTGGTCCTGGAGACCGTGGACCGGGGCGGGATACTCGACGTGGACAGCGAGACGCACTCCGAACACTGGCCGGTCGGCGGGATATTCGGCGGCGGTTCGCGTCATCCGCGCGGCGACGAGCACACGTACTTCCGGGGCGACGGCAGCGAGCTGCGCGAGGTGTTCGAGAAGGTGGGCACCTCGGTGATCGACCGGATGCGGCACCGTACCGGCCTCGACTGGCGCCACTTCCGGCACGTCCTGGTCCACCAGGTCACCGTGCCGTATCTGGAGCGGTTCGTGGAGATCACCGGCGTCCCCGAGGACCGGCTCGTCGTCACCGTCCCCGAGCTGGGCAACATGGCGAGCGCGACGCTCGGCGTGCAACTCGACCAGGTGCAGGGCGGCTTGCGTTCCGGCGACCGGGTGCTGTTCGTCGGGCTCGGCGGTGGCGTCAGCATCATGACGATGGTGTGGGAGAAGGCATGAGCGACGCGTTGTGGGTGGTGGTGCCCGCGCATCAGGAGGCGGCGCGCATCGGCGACACCCTGGAGGCGCTGGCCGCCCAGGCGGACCGGGACTTCGAGCTGGTCGTGGTCGACAACGCCTCCGAGGACGACACCGCCGCGATCGCCCGGGAGTTCGCCCGGCGGGCGCCGTTCCCCGTCCATGTGCTCGACGAGCGCGAGAAGGGCGTGGGGTGCGCCGTGGACACCGGCTTCCGGTACGCGATCGGGCGCGGGGCGGTGCACCTCGCCCGGACGGACGCCGACTGTCTGCCGCACCCCGGCTGGACGGCCGCCGCGCGGACCGCGCTGCGCGCGGGGGCCGGCCTGGTGTGCGGCCGGATCGACGCCCGCCGCGACGAGCACGGGCCGGTCGGGCGCGCCCTGTTCCGTACGCTCGTCCGCGTCGCCGCGTTCTTCGGGCGGGTGCGCCCGGCCCACCGGCGGCGGCACGGCTTTCTCGCGCCGTACCGGATGCACGCGGGCAACAACATGGCCATCACCGCGCGGCTGTACGAGGCCGTCGGCGGGATGCCCCGCCGCCCCTCCCCCACCGACCGGCTCTTCCTGAACCGGGTGCGGCGCACCACCACCGCCATCGTGCACGCCCGCGACATGGTCGTGGAGAACTCCACCCGGCGCCTGCGCGCGTACGGGATCGTGGGCACCGCCCGCTGGTACCTGGACCGAGGTCCGGGACGGCACGGAGAGGACCCCCGCTGATGCTGGACGCTCTGGCCCACAGCCTGCGGTCGCGTCCCGACCGCCCGGCCGTCCTCGGCACCACCCGCTCCGGCGCCGTCCGGACGAAGGCCACCTGCGGAGAGCTCGCCGACCTCGCCGACCGGTACGCCGGGGCGCTGCACGCGCGCGGGCTGCGGCGCGGCGCCACGGTCGGGGTCGCGGTACGGCCCGGGCCACGCGCCCTCGCCGTGCTCCTTGCGGTGCACCGGCTCGGCCTGCGGGCGGCCGTGCTCGACCCCGGCGCCGGTCCGGACGTCCTGCGGGCGCGCCTGGCACTGGCCCGCCCCGACCTGGTGCTCGCCGACGCGGCCGCGCAGGCCGTGGCCGGCTGGGCGCGGCCGCTCGCCCGCCGGGCCCGCCTCGCGCTCCCGGACCTCGCGGAGCTGGGCGGGCCCGTCGCCACGGTCGGACGGCGGCTGCCGGGGTGTGCCCCCGCGTTGGAGGCGGACGCGGGACCGTCGGTGCTGCCGCGCGCGGTGGACGAGGACGGGGACGCGGTGATCGTCTTCACCTCGGGCACGACCTCGCGCCCCCGCGCCGTGGTGCACACGCGTTCCTCGCTGGCCGCGGGCATGGCCACGGTGACCGATCTCGTACGGCCGGAGCCGGGGCGTCCCGTGCTCGGCGGTACGTTCTTCGTCCTCGTACCGTCGCTCGCGAACGGCGCGCCGGTCGCGCTGCCCTCCCGGTCGCCGCGCGTCCTTGCCCGGCAGATGCGCCGACTGGACCCACAGGCCACCTACTTGACGCCTCCTCAGCTACGGGCCGCGCTGGCTGCGGACGCGCGGTTCGGCGGACGCGTGTGGACCGGTTCGGCTCCGGCGAGCGCGGAGCTGCTGACGCGGGTGCGGCGGGCAGGCGCGGCGGAGGCGTGGGGGGTGTACGCGCTGACCGAACTCTTCCCGGCCGCCGCCGTCGAACAGGCGGAGAAGGCGGCGTTCACGGGCGACGGGGACCTCGTGGGAGCGCCGCTGCCGGGCGTGGAGGCGCGTCCGGGTCCCGGCGGCGAACTGCTGCTCTCCGGCCCCGCGGCCCGGCACCGCTACCTCGGCGAGGAGCCGGAGCGTTGGGTACGTACGGGTGACCAGGGGCGACTCGACGCGGACGGCCGGATCGTGCTCGCGGGCCGCTCCAAGGACATGGTCCTGAGGCGGGCGGAGAACATCTACCCGGGGCTGTACGAGCCCGCCCTGCACGTGCCGGGCGTCGAACTGGCCCTGCTGGTGGGCATACCGGCCGGGGACGGCGACGAGCGCCTGGTCGCCGTCGTCCAGCCGCGCCGCGAGGCCGACCCGGACCTGGTGCGGGCGGCCCTGGCCGACCCCCTGCGCCGCATGGGCACGGCCCGCCCGGACGCCCTGCTGCTCGCCGACATCCCCCTCTCCGGCCGCTCCTTGAAACCGGACCGCGCGGCCACCGCGAAACTCGCGGCCGCGCGAACGACAGGGGCGGTCCGATGAGCACGGCGCGGGAGCGGGGGACGGCGGGGGCAGGAGTGGAGATGCGGGTGGGCGTGGAGAAGCGGGTGGGGGTGCGGACGGGGCCGGGCGCGGTGGCTCCGCGCGCCGTACCGAAGGCGGAAGGGGCGGCGCCTGGCGGGGCGGCCGGCGGACCGGCCGGTTCGCGGGGCGTGGCCCCCGGGGCCGGTCTGCGAAGTGCGCGGCGGCGGGATCGGCGGGTGTATACGCGGGCGCATCCCGTGCTCTTCGCGCTGCTCGCGGCCGTCCGGCGTCGCCCGGTCGCGCGGCTCGGGCGGGCGGTGCTGGTGAGCGGCCCCGAGCCCTACCGTGAGGCGCTCACCCGGATCCCGATGGACCGTGCGGCGGCCGGGACCACGGGAGGCGCGGCACGTGAACTCGCCGGCGGAGGAACGCTCTTCGACCAGGAGGGCGCCGACCACCGCGGCACCCGACGCGCCGTCGCGGACGACCTGGGCGCCGCCGGTGTCGAGCGGCTGCGGCCGGTCTGGCGGGCCGTGCTCGACCGCGAACTCGCGCCGCTCGCGGACGGTCACGTCGTCGACCTCGTCCCGCTGGCCCGCGAACTCGCCGGGGCGACCGTCCGAGCGCTGCTGGACAGCCCGGCCGAGGCCTCGGCCCTCGCGGAGGCGGCGGCGGACGCCGCGTCCGCCGCCGTACGCGACCACCTCCCGGGCCCGCGCCCACCGGGCACCGCCCGCGCGGCGGCCAGGGCGACCGCGCGCCTGGAGGCCCTGCTCGGCGCCGGAGCCATGAGCCCGCCGCTGCGTGAGGCGCACGCGTGCCCGCACCGCGACGCCCGGCCACCGGCGACGGCCACGGCACCTGCACGTCCAAGCGAGTCCGGCCTGGGTACGCCGGACACCACGGCGGCGGGCGCGCACGAGGACCTCGCGCTGCGCGCCATGATCGCCGTCGCCGCCGTCAACACCACCGTCGCCGCCCTCCCACGTGCCGTCGCCTGGTGCGCCGACGCGGGCTTGTGGGAGCAAGCGGCCGACGAGCGGCTGCGGGGCCCGCTCGTCGGGGAGCTGCTGCGGGTGATCGCGCCGTCCCCGTTGTTGCCGCGCGTGGCGGCGGCCGACGCCGTGCTCGGCGGGTGCCCGGTGAGGGCGGGTGACCGGCTGGTGCTCGTGGCGCGGCACGCCGTGGGCGCGGACGTCGACCTACCGGACGCCCACCGGCCCGCCCCACCCGCCGTCGCCCGGCTCGTCTTCGGGGCGGGGCCGCACGCCTGCCCGGGCGCTCGGCTCGCCCTGGCGCAGCTGGAAGACGTCCTGGCCGCACTGGCCCCGTACCGTCCGGCCGTCGTCACCGCCCGCGTGGACCGGCGCGCCGCGCTGCCCGGCTGGCGGCGGCTCACCGTCCGCGCGACCACCCCCGCCCGCCCACGCCCCCGCTCGGAGAACCCCTCGTGATCACGATCGCCGTCACCGGAGCGAGCGGCTTCTGCGGCTCGCACGTCGCCGCACTCGCCGCCGCGCGCGGCGCCGACGTGCTGTGTGTGGGGCGGCGGCCGGGGCCGGTCGGCCGGCACGTCCCCTGGGACGCCGAGAGCGCGCCGCCCGACCTCGCCGGCGCCGACCTCGTCGTGCACTGCGCGGCGGCCGTCGGCGACCCTGTGCCCGGTTCGCCGGCCGAGGCGACCATGCGGGCGGTGAACGTCGACGGCACCGCCCGGCTCCTGGAGGCCTCCGCGGGCCGTCCGTTGGTCTGGGTGAGCAGCTCCAGCGTGTACGCCCCCGGTCCCGGCCGGGACCGCATCACCGAGAGCCATCCCGTGGGCGGGCAGCTGAACGCCTACGGGCGCACGAAGGCGGCGGGCGAGGCCCTCGCCCTGGCGGCCGGTGCGGTGGTCCTGCGGCCGCGCGCGGTGTACGGCCCGGGTGATCCGCACCTGGTGCCCCGGATCCTCGCCCGGGTCCGGGCGGGCCGGCTGCTGCTGCCCGGTCCGGACGTCGTGCTGAGCCTGACGGCCGTCGAGAACCTCGCCGAGGCGTGCCTCGACGCCGCCGGCTGGCCCCCGGGGGCGTACAACATCGCCGACCCCGTTCCGTACCGCCGTGACGAGGCGATCCGGACCGTCCTGGAGGCCCATGGGGTGCGCGCGCGGATCCATCACCTCCCCGTGCCGCTGGCCCGTGGGGCCGCCGCGGCTGCCGAGGCGCTGGGGCGCCTCAGGCCCGGCGCCGAGCCGCCGCTGACGCGGTACGCCGTCGATCAGCTGGCCCACCGTGTCGTCCTGGACGTGTCCAAGGCCCGGTCCCAGGGCTGGTCCGCCTCCCGCACACTCGCCGACTACGCGGCGGCCTCACCGGTCTGACCGTGCCGCGCCCCGGACACAGAACGTCGAGCGGTGGGGACGCGCCGCAACGGGGAGCGCGGCAACAGGACATGCCCCATGACCTGATGTATGCCTTTCCCATGGATGCCCGTCGGCACGACCCCGCACCACGCCTCTCGCGGCGCCGCGGGCGGCTGCTGCTCGGTGCGTCGTTCGCGCTGATCGCGGTGGTGACCGTGGTGGACATCCTGGCTCCGCCGGAGGTCCACCTGGGGCCGTTCCTGATCGCCGCCCCGGCGGTGACGGCATCGTTCGCGGGGCCGCGCATGACGGCGTTCGTGGGGGCGGCCGCGGTCCTCGCGCAGGCGGTGGTGGCGATCGCGCGGACGAGCCTGACCGACCTCAACCACACCTACCAGATCATCGCGCTGGTCCTGATCTCGGTCATCGTCACCTTCTTCGCCCACCTGCGCGAGCAGCACGAGAGCAAGGTGACGCAGCTGCGTTCGATCGCGCAGGCCGCCCAGAGCGTCGTCCTGCGCCCGCTCCCCCACCGGGCCGGCCCGCTGCACATCGCTTCGGTCTATCTGGCGGCCGAGGAGGAGGCGCAGATGGGGGGCGACCTCTACGCGGCGGCCCGTACGGCGTCGGGTACCCGGCTGCTGATCGGGGACGCCCGAGGCAAGGGGCTCGACGCGATCAGCGAGGCGTCCCTCGTCCTCGGCGCCTTCCGGGTCACGGCCCGGCGGGAGGCCGGGCTGCCGGAGCTGGTCGGGCACCTGGAGGCGGGTGTCGGTTCCGCGGAGGAGGCCGAGGCCGACTCGGCGCCCGGGTCCGGCGTGGGCGAGGCGGCCGACGACGCCGCCGAGGCCTTCGTCACCGCGCTGGTCCTCGACATCCCCGACGGTGAGCCGGTGGTACGGCTCGTGAACTGCGGCCATCCGCCGCCGCTGCTGTTGCGGCGGGGGCAGGTCGTGCCCCTCGACACCGCCGACGCGAGCCCTCCGCTGGGACTCGCCGACGTGCTCTCCCCCGAGGTGACGGTGGAGACCTTCCCCTTCGACGTCGGTGACGTCCTCCTGCTGTACACGGACGGTGTCGTCGAGGCCCGCGACCACGCGCGTGCCTTCTACCCGCTGGCGGAGCGGCTCGTCGCCTGGGTCGGGGACGACCCGCCGACTCTGCTCGGCCACCTCCGGGACGACCTGCGGGCGTACGCGGGCGGCCATCTCGGCGACGACGCGGCGCTCGTCGCCGTCGAACGCCTCTCCCCGAAGCCGTAGGGGGTGTCTCGCCCGCTGCCGTAGGGGGACGTCTTGACCCGCACCCGGCAGTGGCGCGCGCATGGTCCGGGGCCTCGGGGGCAGTCGCGCGACAGCAGCCCCCGCCCGAAGGAGCGTGTGATGTCGGCGGACGCGAGTTTCGGCACGTCGTACTGGATGCGTGACACCCCTTCCCCCGACCGACCCGCCCTCGCCGAGGACCTCATGGCCGACGTCGTCGTCGTCGGCGGCGGCATCGCGGGCCTGTGCACCGCCTACGAGCTGGTCCGCGCGGGGCGCGAGGTCGTGCTCCTGGAGGCCGGCCGGATCGCCGGCGGGGTCTCGGGGCACACCACGGGGAAGCTGACCGCGCTGCACGGCCTCACGTACGCCCGGCTCCGCGACACGCACGACGCGCTCGCGGCACGGCGGTACGCCCTCGCCCAACAGGACGCCATGGACCACGTCGTGGGTCTCTGCGAGGAGATGGGCGTCGACGCCGAGCTGGAGCGGGCCCCCGCCTACACGTACGTGACCGACGCGCGCCGCGCCGACGAGATCCGCGCCGAGGCGGCGGCCGCCCTGGAGGCAGGGCTCGACGCCGCGTACGTGACGGAGACCGATCTGCCCTTCCCGGTGGCGGCGGCGGTACGCCTCGACGACCAGCTGCTCTTCCATCCGCGCAAGTTCCTGCTGGGCCTCGCGGAGGACCTGGTGGCGCGCGGCGGGACGATCCACGAGCACACCCGGGTCACGGAGCTGAAGGAGCACACGGACTGCCGGCTGACCACGGAGGCCGGTCACACGGTGCACGCCCGGGACGTCGTCATCGCGACGCACTTCCCGCTGACCGTGCACGCCTCGCTGCTGACCCGGCTGTCGGTGCGGCGCGAGCTGGTGGTCGCGGCTCCCGTGCCGGCCGACCGGGCGCCGCGCGGGATGTACCTCACCCCGGAGGACCGTACGCGTTCGGTGCGCACCGCCCCGTACGACGACGGTCGTCGGCTGCTCGTCGTCACCGGCGAGGCCTACGAGCCCGGTACCGACCACGCCGGGGAGCGCCTGGAGCGGCTCACCGGCTGGGCGCGGCGGATCTTCCCGGACTTCGGGGAGGCCACGACGGCCTACCGGTGGGCGGCGCAGGACGTGGGGTCGGCGGACCACCTCCCGTACGTGGGCCATGAGCACCCGGGCACCCAGCACGTCTTCCTGGCCACCGGTTTCGGCGGCTGGGGCATGAGCAACGGGGTGATGGCGGGGCGGCTCCTCGCGGCCCATGTGGCCGGAGGGCCGCGCCCGGACTGGACCGAGCTGTTCGACCCGCGCCGCCCCCTTCCCCTGCGGGAGTTTCCGGAGGTGGTGAAGGCACAGGCGTCGGTGGCCCGCCACTACCTCGTCGCCTCTCCCCCGCGCTGCACCCACATGGGGTGCGAGCTGGGCTTCAACGAGCTGGAGGACAGCTGGGAGTGCCCGTGCCACGGCTCGCGGTTCGCGGCGGCCGACGGCCGGGTGCTGCAGGGGCCGGCGACCCGCCCCCTGCAGCCGTCGGACGCCGCACGGCCGTCGCGGGAGCCGGACGCTCCCGAACCTCCGCACTGAACGGCCGCCCGCCCCCTGCTCAGCGGCGCAACGGACCCTCGCAGCTGAAGTCGGACGTGCCGGCCCTGCGGTCGGACCAGATCTCGACCGGTCCGAAGGAGCAGTTCATGTCGTTGAAGTTGTTGCCGCCGGAGCGGCTGCGGTCGAGGACGAAGTAGTCGACCGTCTCGGACATGTCCTTGAAGACCTGGTCCGGGTCGGAGGCGGCGCTGAGGTTGGCGGTGATCCGCCCGGTGCAGACGAACCGCGGCAGCGTCGGGTCGCCGGTTCCCTTGCAGGTCGGCTTGTTGCCGGTGGCGCCCGCGAAGGCCGTGCGTATCTGGGCGGGGGTGGCGTGGTACAGGCCTGCGGTCGGTTCGTGGCGGGTGTCGGGCACGAACAGGTCGTCGACGTCCGCTATCTGCCGGTCGAGGAAGGCGTCGTAGTCCCGCTGGGTGCCCGCGTCCTTGCCGATGGCGTTCCGCCAGGTGTCGTAGCCCTGGACGTCGCCCGCGCGGAGGTAGCCGTACATGGCGCGCAGCAGGGCGGGCCGTTCGGTCCAGAGGTACTCGAAGAAGGTCCCGGCGTAGCTGTAGAAGCGGAAGCCGTCGCCTTCGTAGGTGGCGTGCAGGATCTGGTCGACGGTCATGCGCGGGCCGCCGCCGGCGGTGTCGCGGATGATGCCCTGCACGAGGGACTTGCGGACGGCCACGCCGTCGTCGCGGGTGGCGCCGTCGAAGAACTCGGCCGTGCCCTCGTCCATGGCCGTGGTGCGGTCGTTCTCGTACCAGGGGCCCTCGCCGAAGAAGCCGGGGACGGCGAAGCGGCCGTTGAGGTAGTGGACGTACTCGTGGCGGAAGAGCTCTTCGAGCGTGAGGGTGGAGTCCTGCGGTACGCGACGCTGGTACGTGTAGAAGGTCGCGCCGCGCTCGATGTAGATGCCGCCGTTGTCGGTGGACATGCCGGTGAGGATCGGGTGGTACGTCTCGTAGTCCTGACGGGAGGCGTAGAGCACCACGTTGAGCGCGGTGTTGGGATCGCCGGCGAGCGGCTGCTCGGTGCCGAGCACGCGGTGGAACTGGGCCTTGACCTGCTTGCTCGCGTAGTAGAGCTGGTCGACGGTGGCCCGGGCGAGGGCGGTGCGGATCTTGATCGCACCGTTGTCGTAGCTGTACGTGTACGGGAAGATCTTCGCCTCGATGTCGGCCTTGCAGACCTTGTACGGGGCGCAGGCCTCGTAGAAGTTGAGCCAGCCGACCAGGGAGGCCCACGGGGTGCTGCCGGTACCGAAGGTGGATTCGACGGGGGCGAGCAGAGCGCCGAGGTCGGCGACGATCCCCGCGCGCAGGCCCTCGATCTGGCCGAAGCGGCCGTACTCGCCGAGGGCGTCGCGGACGAGCCAGGCGTTGGCCGTGCCCTTCAGGTGGCTGTGGCCGGAGAAGGCCTTGAAGGCGGCGCGGTAGGCGGGGTCCTGGGCGACGGCGGCGTGGAAGGCGGTGTCCTGATTGCCGGGGTAGACGCCGAGGTAGTTCACGGAGAGCGCGGCGAGGGCGGCGCCGCCCCAGGCCGGGTCCGTGGCGGTCTGGGGGTGGCCCGGGCCCACCCGGGCCAGGACCTGGGTGATCAGGCCGAGTTGGTGCTGGCGCAGGCCCGGGGCGCTGCCGGTGTAGAGGGCCTCGCGGAGGGTCTGGGCGTTCTGCGGGGTGACGTCGAAGGTGCGGGGGGCCGCGGCGTAGGCGCTGGTCGCGGAGCGCATCGCGGCGACGGTGGGGGCGTCGGTGATGTCGATCTCGGACCGGCTGAAGTCGTGGTAGGCGACGGCGTGGAGATAGGTGAACATCTCCAGCAGGTGACGGGAGTTGATGCCGTCGTGTCCCGGGGCGAGCGAGGTGATCCGGGCGGCGACGGCCTGGACGTGGGCGTCCGACATCACGGGGGCGAGGCGCGCGTCCCAGGTCCAGATGAGGTCGCGCAGACAGCCGTCGGCCTGGACGGCCGGGTCGGCGAGGAAGTCGGCGAACTGGGTGGGGCTCAGCCCCTTGATGCCGTCGAGGGTGCAGGGAACGCCGGCGGCGGTGGTGGCCGGCGACGCCGCCTGCGCGGCGGCGCGCGGGGCGCCCGCGGTGGCCGGCGCGGTCTGGGCGCCGGGGACGCGGCCCGCGGTGACGCCCCGGGGTGCGGCGGCGGGCCCGGCTTTCGCGGCGGGGGCCTTCGCGAGGCGCTCCACCTCGTCGTGCGGGTTCGGGGCGTACGTCATCGGTGCGGCCGGGCCGGTGACGCGCGGGGCGAAGGTGCCCGGCCGCGCGGCGGACGCGGTCGGTGCCACGGCCTGGGCGGAGGAGGCGAGCGGTGCGGTGAGGCCGGCGGTGAGCACCACGGCGAGCAGGGTCGTGCGCACGGTTCTGTGCTGGGACACGAGGTCTCCTGTGAGGGGGGTGGACTTCGTTGGAAGGCAAGGCAGTTGGGGGCCATTGGCATGACCCTGCCTTGCACTGCCGTGTAACATAGCAATGTGAAATTGCACTGAACAGCCTTAGGCGGCGTCAGTTTTCACTCCCGCTCCCCCCGGACCCTTCGGCCTCAGGGGCGCCACACACAGAAAAAGCCCGTTCCACCAGGGCCTGTTGAGCGTCTTGGCAAGCCAACTGGCATGGGCCTCAGGAGGGGTACGCGGTCTCCGTCCATACCGTCTTGCCCTCGTCGGACCAGCGCACGCCCCACCGTTCCGAGAGCTCGCCCGAGATGAACAGTCCGCGTCCGCCCTCGTCGGCCGCCCGGGCGCGGCGCAGTTGGGGTGCGGCGCCGCCGCTGTCGGAGATCTCGGACGTGACGGTGTGGTCCGCGGGGTTACGGATGAGCCGGAGCCGGATCGGTGGGGTGCCGTAGCGGACCGCGTTGGTGACGAGTTCGCTGACGATGAGTTCGACGGCGAAGGCGGTCTCCGCCAGGCCCCATTCCTCCAGTCGGCGGACGGCCCAGTGACGGGCCTCGGCGACGGAGGTGAGCTCCTGCTCGATCTCCCGGTCGGCGACGTCGCCCGCGGCGAGGGCCCGGGTGCGGGCGACGAGGACGGCCGCCTGGTCGGCGGGCAGACCGTCGAGGGCGGTGGCGTCGAGCGTACGGGAGGGGTTCGCACTGGTCAGGCGGGTGCGCAGCGCGTCCAGGGCCGGGTCGTCGGGGGCCGCGCGACCGGAGAGGAGGACGAGCGTGCTGCCCGGCGGGACGGGGATCTCGTCGGCGGCGAACGGCGGCCCCTCCTCGCCGAGCGCGCTGGTCTCCTCCAGCGAGTGGGTCCGCCAGCTGCCGTCGGGGGCGCCGACGAGGACGGTCTGGCAGCCGGCGCGGGCGACGGCGCAGGTCTCCTCGACCGGGTCGTGCACGGCGTACACGCACTGGGCGGTCAGGCGTCCCTCCGTACCGGCGGCCGAGCGTTCCTCTTCGAGTCGGTGGGCGACGTCGTCGAGGCGGGCGAGCAGGTCGTGCGGGTCGAGGTCCAGGGCGGCCAAGGCCTGTAGGGCGGAGCGGAGTTGGACCATGGCCGCGGTGGCGTCCGGTCCGACACCGGAGATGTGGCCGACCGTCAGGGCCGCGCGGCTGCCGGAGAGCGGGATGACGTCGAACCAGGCACCCGTGTTGAGGCCGGTCGGCAGGTAGCGGTGGACGGTCTCCAGGGTGCTGCCGCAGGTACGGCCGGGCCGGACGAGGTTGCCCTGGAGGGCGAGCGCCACCGCGTGCGAGTGCTCGTAGCGGCGGGCGTTGTCGACGCAGACGGCGGTGTGGGCGGCGAGGTCCGCCGCGAGCCGCAGGTCGTCGTCCTCGAAGGGGTCGGGCCGATGCGGCCGGGCGAAGCGGGCGAAGCCGAGGAGGGCGCCCCGCAGGACGATCGGTGCGACGAGCACGGGCCCGCCGGTGGCCGTCCGCTCGACGTACGGCACGGCCCCCAGCGGATCCGTGACGCCATCGGCGCCGGCTCCGTCGGTCGGCGGCAGTACGGCACCCACCTCGGGCGTCCCCTCGGCGCCGGGGGGCCAGACCGCCGCGCAGCGCGGTGGCTCGTCGGCCTCCGGGGCCACGTCGGCGTCGGGTCCGTGGAGCGGTGGCGCGGTGAGGGCGACGACGGCGACGTCGGCCAGGACGGGCACGACCGCCCGGGCGAGTTCCTGCGCGCACCGCACCGGGTCGAGGCTGAGGCCCATCCGGGCGTGGACGCGGTGGAGTACGGCGAGCCGGCCCTGGGCGCGGTCGCGGGCGGTGACGTCGACGGCGGAGGCGACGAGACCGAGCGGGCGGCCTTCGTCGTCCTCCAGCCGGAAGACGGAGACGGAGAAGATGTGTTCGCGCGTGGGATCCGCGGTCGGGTAGCCGGCGGCCCGGCGGTCGAAGTCGGGAGTACCCGTCGCCAGGACCCCGCGGAGGCACTGCTCCATCGGCTCGGGGTCGAAACGGTCGTACACGTCGGTGAAGTACCTCCCGACGATCTCCTCCTCGGGGACCCCCCGCATGCCGATCGCCGCGGAGTTGACCCGGAGGACCCGCAGCTCGGCGTCGAGGACGTGCAGGCCGACCGGTGACTGGGTGAAGACGGCCTCCAGGACTCCGGAGCGGATGCCCCCGGGGAGGGGTCCGGCGGGCCACAGGCCCCAGCGCCCGGGCTCGACCTCGCCCGCGTGGCGTACCGGTCCGACCGTCACGCCCTCGGACAGGTCCTCGGCCACCACCTGGGTGAGCAGGTCGGTCACGGGGCGGCCCAGGATGCGGGAGCGGTCCACGCCGAGGAGCCGCTCGGCCGCCCGGCTCCAGGCCACGACCACACCGTGCTCGTCGAGGACGGCGACCGCTCCGCGCCCGGCACGCCCTGCACGGACATGCTGCCCCGGGGGTTCCTCACGCTCTGCCATCGTGCCTCGCACTCGGCGTCGGCTGTCATCTGCCGTTGTCGAGGGAGCCTAGTCCCGCGCGGGTGAGGGGGCATCCCGAAAAGTCAGCCTGGTCGGCACCCAGCGCACTCGCCCGAAACATCCGATAATGAGCGCTATGACCCGTAAGCAATCACCTCCGCACGCTCCGCCGACCGTGACCGTCAAGGGGCGGGACATGCGGCTGCGCACGATCGGATTCGTGCTGCTCGCGGCGCTGGCGATCTGGTTCATCGCCGCCAACACAGGGTCGGTCACGATCAGGTTGTGGATCCCCGAGGTCACACTGCCGCTCTGGAGCGTTCTCACGGTCACGCTCCTCGTGGGGATCGCCCTCGGCATGTACATCGCCCGCCGGCGCGCCCGCCGCTGACCGGCACCCGTATGGGCGACAGGGATCCCGGCCTTGAGCCGGGCGAGGCGCTCGCGGCGACCCGCGTGGGCTGTTTCGCCTGGGATCCCGCAGGTGGACGCATGTCCCTGGACCCCGTGGCGCGGACGGTGTTCGGGCTGCTCCCGGCCGAGTTCAGCGGATTGGCAAGGGATCTGCGTCCCCGGATACGGGCGGCGGACTGGGCCCTGCTGTCGGGACTGTCGGCGGATCTCCTGGCCGGCCGCAGGAACGCGTACAGCGCCTACTTCCGTGTCGTCCTGCACGACGGGCGCCACCGCTGGACCCATGCCCGGGGCTCCGTGGTGCGCGAGCGCCCGGGCGGGGCGATACGGGTGGTGGGGGTGGTCCGGGACGCCACGCTGGACCTGGCGCACTCCGCCCTGCGGCTGCCGGCCGAGGAGGAGCAGGATCCACTGCGCGCCCTCGGCGAGGGGGCGCTCGCGCTGTCCCGCGCGATGAGCGTCAGCGAGGTCGCCGAGGTGCTCGGGAGCGAGGCGAGCCTGCGGCCGCTGGGGGCGAAGGCGATGTCGCTGGGCGTGCTGGAGCAGGGGCGCCTGCAGATGGTCCGTACGGTGCTCTCCCCCGGCGCGACCGACTTTCCCCGGAAGTCGCGGCTCGCGGACGCCTGGCCGCTCAACGACGTCGTGCGCACGAGCAGCCCGCTCTTCTTCACCTCCGTCCACGCGTTCCTGGACCGCTACCCGCGGCTGGCGCCCTACCGCCACGGTTTCGGCGCCACGGCCGCCGCGTTCCTGCCGCTGGTCGACGAGGGGCAGCCGCTCGGCGCGCTGGGCGTGTTCTACGACGACCGGTCGGTCTTCTGTCTCGCGGACCACACCCTGATGACCGGCTGGGCGAAGGCGGTCGCGCGGGCGGTGCACCGGGTGGTGCCGCTGGACGGGTCGCGGGAGATCGCGGCCGCGCTGCAGAACGCCATGCTGCCGCGCCGGATCCCCCGGACGCCCGGGGGATCGATCGCGGTGCGGTACCGGACGGCCCGGAGGGGGGTACGGGTCGGTGGTGACTGGTACGACGCGGTCGCGCTTCCCGACGGCGGGCTCGGGCTCGCGATCGGTGACGTGCAGGGGCACGACACCGAGGCGGCGGCTCTCATGGGGCAGTTGCGGGTCGCCATGACGGCGTACGCGGCGGAGGGCCACGGCTGCGACAGCGTGCTGGGGAAGGCGTCGGCGTTCCTCGCCGATCTGGAGGCCGACCGCTTCGCGACCTGCCAGTATCTGCGGGTGGTGCTCGCCACGGGAGAGGTCTGTGCGGCGAACGCGGGCCATCCACCGCCGCTGCTGCGCCACGCCGACGGCACGGTGGAGCACGTCCGGCTGGCGGGCGGGCCGCCCCTGGGCCTGCCCGCCGAGTGGGGCCTGACCGGCTATCCGTACACCACCGCCCGGCTCGAACCGGGCGAGACGCTGCTGCTCTACTCCGACGGACTGGTCGAGAAACCGGGCGAGGACTTCGACATCGGCCTGGCGCGACTGGCCGCCGCCTTCGCGGAGGGCCCGCCCGATCTGGAGGCGTTGGCCGACCACCTCCTCGACACCCTCACCGGCGGCCCGCACGCGGAGGACGACGCGGCTCTGCTGATGGTGCGCCGGGACTTCGCGGGGACGGCACCCTGACCGCATTGGTCCATGCCCGAACCAATCAGTCCCCAACTTCGTGCGTACTGTCGGAAGTTCACCCATGTCTTACCGCACGGAGGTATACCTTTAAGGCGCCTTCCCTCATCCTGTCCACCGTGTGCCAGGAGGGCACACGGTGACACGAGAGGCGGGGCATTGACTCCCATCAGCCGCAGGGGATTCGTCGGAATCGGGGCAGGGCTCGCGGCCGGCGCGGCGCTGCCCACGGGCACGGCCTCGGCCGCCGCCGCATCCGCGACGGGCACCCTCAAGGACGTTCAGCACGTCGTGGTGCTCATGCAGGAGAACCGCAGCTTCGACCACTACTTCGGCAGACTGCGCGGTGTGCGAGGCTTCGGGGACCGGGCCGCGGGCAACCTCCCGGGCGGCTGGGGCATGTTCAACCAGCCCAACTGGGGCGGCCGCCAGTACCCGTGGAAGCTGAGCGCGACCCCGCCGGCGGGCGGTGTCGACGGGGAGACCCTCGCCCAGTGCAACGGCGACCTTCCGCACAGCTGGATCTCGCAGCACGCGGCGTGGAACAAGGGCCGGATGGACAACTGGGTCACGGGCGTCGGCAACACCCGCACCCTCGGCTACCTCGACCGCGGTGACATACCGTTCCACTACGCCCTGGCCGACCACTACACCGTCTGCGACGCCTACTTCTGCTCGGCGCTCAGCGCCACCGGCCCGAACCGCACGTTCCTGTGGAGCGGGAAGATCGACGCCTCCAGCAAGGACGGCGGCGAGGAGTCCGGGCTCACCTGGGAGACGTACGCCGAGGCGCTCCAGCGGGCCGGCGTGAGCTGGAAGGTCTACCAGAACGCCCAGGACAACTACGGCGACAACGGCCTCGCGTACTTCAAGAAGTTCACCGACGCCCGGCCGGGCGATCCGCTGTACGACCGGGGCATGGGCTCGGTGCCGAAGGTCACCGGGTCCACTCCGGACGACATCGCCGCCGCGATCCGTGCCGACGTGGTCGCGGGCACGCTTCCGCAGGTCTCCTGGGTGGTGGCGAGCGAGGCGTTCTCCGAGCACCCCTACGCCCCGCCCGGCGACGGCGCGCACTTCGTCGACCTGGTCTACCGCGCGTTGGCGGCCAACCCCGAGGTCTTCGACTCGACCGTACTGTTCCTCAACTACGACGAGAACGACGGCTTCTTCGACCACGTACCGCCGCCGGTCGCCCCGCCCGGCACCCCCGGCGAGTACCTCGACGGTGTGCCGATCGGCCTGGGCTTCCGGGTCCCCATGCTCGTCATGTCGCCCTGGACGCGCGGCGGGTGGGTCAGCTCGGAGGTCTTCGACCACACCTCCGTCCTGCGCTTCATGGAGACCTGGACAGCCGCCCTCGGCACCCCTGCCACCTGCCCGAACATCAGCGCCTGGCGGCGGAAGGTCACCGGTGACCTGACGGGCGTCTTCGACTTCACGCGCCCGGTGTACGGCGTCCCCTCGGGTCTCCCGTCCACCGCCAAGGTCATCGGGCAGTCGACCTGCGGCCCGCTGCCCAACCCGGTGCCGCAGGACAACGCCCTGCCGGCGCAGGAGTCCGGGACGCGCCCGGCGCGCGCCCTGCCGTACCAGGTCAACGGAAACCTCGACCGGTTCGAGTTCGGGGCGTCGGGCAAGATCCTCGCCTGGTTCTCGATGACGAACCAGGGCGCGCAGGCGAAGCGTGCCGCGCATGTCACGATCCACCCGCACCAGCACCGGGACACGGCCGCCTGGCAGTACACGGTCGACCCGGGGACGACGTCCACGGACTTCTTCAACATCGGGACCGGGTCCGGTTCGGGCAAGTACGACATCTCGATGATGGGTCCCAACCGCTTCCTGCGGCGCTTCATCGGAGACGCGTCCAAGGCGGGCAAGGCGATCGAGGTGGCGGCGCGGTTCGCGACCGAGCCGGGCACCGGCAGGACGGCGATCTTCTTCAAGCTGTCCAACACCTCGGCCGGGCCGGTGACCTTCACCATCCGCTCGAACGCCTACCGCACGGACGGGCCGTGGACGTACACGGTGCCGGCGAACTCCTCGCGCGAGGACTTCTTCAACGCCGTGGCCTACCACGAGGGCTGGTACGACTTCACGATCCTGGCCGACATCGACGGCACCTGGTCGCGCCGCTACACCGGCCACATCGAGACGGGCGCCCCGAGTATCACCGGCTGACGTACGCACGCCCACACTTCCGATCAAATCGGGCACAAGCGGCTTTACCGCCCCTTGTGCCCGATTTCTCAACTCGGTCGCATTTCCCCGCATGTCCGATATGAGAGGGCGGGTGAGGTGAATCACGCCGAGCGTTTCGACGACCTCCTCGACCGGCCCCTCCCCTTGTCGGGCAAGGAAGTTAGGCGCGCCGCGCGGTGCACGGAACTCATCCGTGAATAAACCGCGCATTCGACGTCTTGTTTCGGTCGACATTTCTCGCCTACGGTCACCTCGACCCGGACGGATCGCCGAATCCTGCCACCGTCCGAAAACACCGCTCATTCACCCGAAGGCAGGAGCGGGGGACCCACCATTTCGCCGGTCCGGATTTCCGGCACGGCTCGGGGTGAAGTCGCGCATGCGCGGCCGGGCATCTCCAGCCCGAACCCGACAGCTCACCCCGCAGGCGCCGGAGAGGACTGCATCATGCCCGCACACGGTAAGCACCGGCGCCCCAAGAAAAGGCCCCTGACCCGCGGTCTCGCCCTCGCGAGCACCGGCGGCGCCGCCCTGGCCCTGCCCCTGGTCGGCACGGCCACCGCGCACGCCGCGCCCAGCTCGGCTCCCGCGATCGCCTCCGTCGAGAAGACCGTTCTCAGCGCGCCGACGAAGATCGTGGAATCCGTTCCGGCCGCGCCGAAATCAGCCGCCACCACCTATACCGTCACCCGCGGTGATTCCCTTTCGGTGATCGCTCAGGAGCAGAATGTGCAGGGCGGCTGGAAGGCTCTGTACAAGACCAATCGCGCCGCGGTGGGTGACAACCCGTCACTTATCCACCCCGGTCTGGAACTGACGCTCCGCGGAAAGGCCGCCGCCCCGCAGAAGCCGAAGGCCCCGGCCCGTACGACGAGTACGGACCGGGCCGACCGCTCGCAGCAGCGCAGCGCCGCTCCGGCCAAGGCGGCCCCCGCGAAGAAGGCCGCCGCGCCGGCGGCCAAGACGGTCGCGAAGAGCTACACCAACGACCTCGACGGCTGGATCCGCGAGTCGCTGGACATCATGCAGAAGTACGGCATCCCCGGTTCGTACGAGGGGATCCAGCGCAACATCATGCGTGAGTCCTCCGGCAACCCGCAGGCCATCAACAACTGGGACTCCAACGCCGCCAAGGGCACCCCGTCCAAGGGTCTGCTCCAGGTGATCGAGCCGACGTTCCTCGCGTACCACGTGCCCGGTACCTCGATGGACCTCTACGACCCGGTCGCCAACATCACCGCCGCCTGCAACTACGCGGCGGACCGCTACGGCTCCATCGACAACGTCGACGGGCCGTACTGACCGGCGACTGCCCGCCGCGCGGGCAGCTCCTAGAAGTGGTCGGCGAACCAGTTCGCGGCGAGTTCGCCGACCTGTTCCAGCGTGCCGGGCTCCTCGAAGAGGTGCCCGGCGCCGGGGACGACGACGAGCTGGTTCTCGCACCGCAGCCGGCTGCGGGCGTCCTCGTTCAGGTCCTGCACGAGCGGGTCGTTGCCTCCCACGATCAGCAGGGTGGGGGCGCGCACCTGCGCGAGGCGGGGGCCCGCCAGGTCCGGGCGACCACCTCGGGAGACCACGGCGGCCACCCCGGACAGCGGGTCGCCCGCGGCCCAGAGGGCGGCAGCGGCACCGGTGCTGGCGCCGAAGTAGCCGGTCCGCAGCCCGTCGAGACCGGGCCGTCCACCCAGCCAGTACGTGGCCCTGGCCAGCCGGCCGGCCAGCAGTTCGGTGTCGAAGACGTTGGCACGGTCGGCCGCCTCCTCCTCGGTGAGCAGGTCGAAGAGGAGCGTGCCGAGCCCGGCCCGGTTGAGGCTCTCGGCGACCGCCCGGTTGCGGGGGCTGTGCCGGCTGCTGCCGCTGCCGTGGGCGAACACCACGATCCCCGGGGCACCGTCGGGCACGACCAGGTGGCCCGCGACCTCCACCTCCCCGGCCGGAATGCGCACCTCCGGGCTCTCGCCGCCCTGGCCCTGCCCGGCGTGGTGGCGCTCCAGACAGGCGATGACCTCCTCGTCCGGGGTCTGTGAGAAGTCCTGGTAGAACTGGCCGATCGCGTAGAAGAACTCCGGTTCGTGGACGCTGACGGCCTCGTCCGCCTCCCGGCCGATCCGCTCCCGCCAGTCGGCCGGCGCGACCGGCACCGCGAGGATGATCCGCGCGGCCCCCTGGGCCCGCACGACCCGGCAGGCGGCGACCGCCGTGGCGCCCGTCGCCATGCCGTCGTCGACGACCACGACGGTCCGGCCGTCGAGCCGGGCCGGCGGCCGGGCACCTCGGTAGCGCCGGGACCGCTGTCCGAGCACGACCCGCTCGCGCGCCTCCACGGTGGCGAGATCCCCGGAGGAGACGCCGGTGCCGGCCAGGACGTGGTCGTTGAGGACCCGTACGTCTCCTTCGCCGATGGCGCCCATGGCCAGCTCCGGCTGGTAGGGCACCCCGAGCTTGCGGACGAGGCAGACGTCCAGCGGGGCCCCGAGTGCGTCGGCTACCTGTTCGGCGACCGGAACCCCGCCGCGTGGGAGCCCCAGGACCACGAGGTCTCGGCCCTTGAGGTGTTCCAGGCGCGCGGCGAGCTGCCGTCCGGCGTCGATGCGATCGGTGAAGTACATGTCCCGCTCGTCTCCCTGGTCCTGAGCGTGCGCGGTCCCGAGCCTGCGCGCGGGCGCGTGAGCGCCGCCGCCCGCCCCGTCAGGCGGGGCGTACGACGAGGGTTCCGTCCTCGTCGAGGTCGACCTGCGCACCGTGGGGCCGGCTGGTCCGGCCGAGTACGTCGTGGAGCCAGCGCGTGTCACGGCCGGGGGCGTGCTCCAGCCGCATGCGCCGGGCCCGCAGGGGAATGATGCGTACCTCCTCGAGTCGTCCGTCGTCGGGCCTCACCGAGGCGAGGTAGAGAAGCCGCAGGTCGTCGCGGTACTGCTCGTAGCCGGTGATGCCCTCGTAGTCGTTGATCAGGTCGCCGCAGCCGTGCAGCACGAGCTTGCCCCGGTGGACCTCCAGCGGCCTGGGGTGGTGCGAGGAGTGGCCGTGCACCACGTCGGCACCGGCGTCGACCAGGGCGTGCGCGTAGTCGACCTCGGCGCGGGACAGCGCGTACCCCCAGTTCGAGCCCCAGTGGAGGGAGACGAGGACGATGTCGCCGGGGCGCTTGGCGTTGCGGATCCGGGTGAGAAGGCGGGCGGCGCTGGTGGCGGTGGGCCCGGCGGCGTAGTGCACCCCGCCGCGGTGGGCGGTGGCGGCCCAGTCGCGCGGGATGCCGCTGGAGGACATGCCGAGGGCGTACGCGACGAACCGTCCGCCGCCGGGCAGGTCGACGATCGCGGGCCGGGCGGCCGCCTCGGCGTCCCCGCCGGCACCCACGGTGCGCACTCCGTGCTTGGCGAGGGTGTCCAGGGTGTCGTCGAGGCCGCGGTGGCCGTGGTCCAGGACGTGGTTGTTGGCCAGGACGCAGACGTCGGGGCGGACGGCGGTCAGGCTCGGCACGTTCTCCGGGTGCATCCGGTAGTGGACCGCCTTGCCGGGGGCGAACTCGTCGCTCGTGGTGACGGCCGTCTCCAGATTCGTGACGCGGACGTCGGGCGCGGCGGCGTCGAGGGCGTCGAGCGCGGCGCCCCAGGGGTAGGTGAAGTCCACGCGGTGGGGAATGGGGCCGTTCACCGCCTCGGCGAGCGCCACATAGGACCGTGCGTCGTGCACGTACCGCTCGCGCAGGGCCGGGTCGCCGGGGTGGGGAAGGATCTGGTCCACCCCGCGGCCGAGCATCACGTCGCCGCAGAGGAACAGTCCGACCAGGTCACTGCCCATGTACCCAGGGTAGGCTCATGACGAGGGTGACGGCCGGGTGCCGGGCAGGTCGTAGACGTGCTCCGGGGAGACGATGCCGGTGATCGCCTTCTAGGGGACGGCGGGGGCGCGAGGGCGGTGACCGCCGACGCCGGGAGGGCGAGTGCGCCGGTGGCGGCGACACCCACACAGAGTCTGCGCCGACGCGCCGGCCGGCCCGGGTACCAGTAGCTCACGGCAGCCTCCTGCCGGACGAGGGCAACGCTCCTCCCTCAGGCTGGGGCCGCCCGGCGGGCCCAGCCTCGCGGGCCCCGCATGGCGAGGAGGCCCGTGGCCGCCCCGCCGCGCGGGGCCGACCGGGCCTCCTCGCCGTCCGGCTCAGAAGTTGCCGTAGTTGACCTGCCAGGTCGGCAGGCCCATGTGGCGCCAGAGGGCGACGACCCGGTCGCGGTCGTCGAGAGAGACGCGAACCGCGTAGCGGTGCCGGATGTGTGCGTCGAACAGCTCGGCCTTGACGATGTCGTCGCCCCGGCCGTCGTCCGAGGCCCGCATCCACAGCTCGTCGTACGGCACTTCGTGGCGGGCGAGCCACGCCTCGGTGAGCGCGCGGTGGTCCTCGCTGCGTCCGGACAGCAGCACGATCGTGTCGTTGTCGGCGCGGCGGAAGGCGCGCAGCGCGCGGGCCACCGAGACGTTCAGCAGGTCGAGGTCGCAGCGCGTGAAGTCGTACGGTCCCCGGTCGCCGCGCAGCGCGAGCGTGCCGTCGATGTCGCAGAGGACGGCCGACGGGAGCGCCGGGTCGGGAACGTACGGCGCGGCGACGGGCCGGGCGTCCAGCCACTCCGCGGTCAGCCGCCAGCCGCCGCGGACCGCCTTGGCGTGCTTGTCGGCGAGGATACGGATGATCTCCTCGCCCACGGACCGCTCGCGCGCGGCGTCGCGCCGTACGCACTCCTCGACCGGTACGTCGGTGAAGTCGTGGACCACGAAACGGGCGTCGAGGCCGACGACGGCCGCCTTCAGCCGCTTGGGGATGTGCGGGGTGAGGTGGGTGTTGTCGACGACGACGTCGAATCCGCCCTCGACGGCCGAGCGGACGGCCGCGTCCTGGATGGCGAGGACGGTCCGCTCGTGGGCGTGCGAGCGGCCCCGCTCGGGGGCCGGGACGTCCAGCATGGTGCGCAGGTCGTCGAGGTTGACGCGGCGCATCCTGCCCTCGGCCTCCGCCTGGAGGCGGCGGGCGGCCGTGGTCTTCCCCGAGGCGGGCAGCCCCGTCATGACGTGTACTTCGGGCACGGCTCAGTTCTCCAGGTCGGTGGTGTACGGGTCGGTCGCCAGGGGCCTGACGGACCGCCAGACGAAGAGGTCGGTCGGCCGCCCGTCGAGGCGCAGGAACATGGCCGAGCGGATGTCGGGGTCGACCGGCAGGGCCTTGACGGCACGGGCGAACGCGCCCCGGTCCCCGGCGAGGTGGACGATGCTCTCGTACGCCTTGTCGATCGCGCGCTCACGCTCCGCGGCCTCGTCCTCCAGGCGGGCGACGACCCCGCGCACCCAGGCGTCGAACTCGTCCGGCACCTGCTCCAGGAGGGCGTCCAGCGGCCGGCCGCCGGCCGACGTGACGCCGCCGAGTTCGGAGACCGAGAGGCCCAGGCCCTGCGCGAGGCGCTTGACGGAGGTGCCGGCGAAGCGCTGGATGCCGTGGCTGCGCCAGATGTCGCGCTCGGTGACGCCGGTGAGCACCTTGTGGAGGCGTACGTACTCGCTCAGCTTGGCCTTGGCGCGCACACCGGAGGCGTAGCGCAGCACGAAGCCCTCGGCGTCGGTGCCGGTGGCGGGGCTGCCGCCGGGCAGGGTGTTCGCCTCGGTGTGGGCGAGCAGTTCGTCGAGGGGCATGGCGGGCCAGGTCCGTACGACGGAGCCGATCTCCGCCCAGTCGGCGGCGACCTCGGCGAGCGGGAGCTCGGTGCCGTCCGGGCCGATGGCGGCGAGCAGGACGAGATCCCGGCGGTCGCCGTAGTCGACGACGATACGATTCTGCGGGTACAGGATCTCGGCGAGGTAGGTGACGCCGGGCGTCAGGGCCCCGGTGTCCCGGCCGTCGAGGCGGCGCTGCGCCCAGGTCGCCTGCGCGCTGATGAAGGACCCCTTGGACGCGACCTGCCAGCGGCCCGCGTAGTGGAAGATCACGGCGAGGCTGCCGTCGACCTTGTCGTAGACCTCGAACGGCTCGTCGGGCAGCGCGGGCGCGTAGGGCTGACCGGCCTCGTGCTCGCCGATGTTGAAGAACTTGGGCAGGGGCAGCGCGACGATCTCGCCCGTCGCGTCGTCGGCGACGAGCCCACGGCAGCGCGTGGTCACCTGGTTCCAGATCCGCTCGTACTGGCACGCCCGCGTGTACGTGTAGAGGGACAGCGGCAGTTCGGGGTGTGCCTTGCGGGTGACGTGCCCGGCGTCGATGGCCTCGGCCAGCTCGTCCGCGGGCAGCAGCTCCTGGAGAGTCAGGTGCGCCTGGCTCATGGTTCCTCCTGGTCAGTGGTGACTCATTGTCACCTGCGCGGGCCGTGCACCGACACCGCTTTTCCCGGCGCACCCCAGGGAGGGCATGCTGCCGGGATTCCAAGGCCCCCTCTCAGGCCTCCCGGAAGATCAGGGCTGCGCCTAGGGCCGCATCGGCGGGAACGAAGGGCTCCCCTCGGCCCGTCTCGCGTACCGGGAGCCCGTTCTCTTCAAGCAGCGCACGCACTCGAGCGATGTCGGGGACGGTGACTGTGCAGGCGATGAGCGCCGGGAGCGCGGGCGGATCCTCGCCCGGCAGCAGATCCGGGAGGTCGGCCTTGGCCACGAGGGTGACCGGGCCCTCGGCGGAGATCGGCCGGCCTAGATACCGCTCGCGAACCGGGGGGAGTTGTCCGTCAGGTACGCACAGCACCGCCTCGACGAGGTCCTGGGCGCCGTTGGGGTGGTCGAGGCGACGGGTGTGCTGGAATTCCGGGTCCACGTCGCCCACGACGCCGATCCGGCCTTCCGGCGCTCCGTCGATCTCCAAGTAGCGGACGAGTTCCGTGCGTACGCCGTCAGGAGTCTCGACCGGCCGGCCGACGGTGTTCACCCCGCCGTGGCCGACCCCGGCAGCGGTGAGCCGGTCCGCCGCGCCGACGGCGTCCGGTGCGGAGAACATCAGGATGTGCAGCCCTTCGAAGCGATCGCACCAACCGCCAAGCTGGGCGCTGGTCGCCTCGATCCGCGACAGGAGCACCGGGAGCTTCTCCGGCGGTGCCTGGAGCGGAACGATCCGGGCGTCGGGTGGGAGGCCCGCCGTGCTCCCGGGCTTCACCGGTGTCACCAACTCGACGAAGCTCCGGGAGAGGTCGGCGTGGGTGTTCGCTGCCCCGAAGGGCTCCGGCGCGGCGCCCTCGCGGGGTGCCAGCGCCGGCACAGTGGGCGGTGGAACGTGAAATCCCAACCGCTGGTAGAGCGCTATGGCCTGCGCCATGTCGCTGACCACGTGACCGACGTGATGTAAGCGTGTGATGTCGTGAGGCATGACCCCACGGTAGGCCCGCACGCAGGAAGCACCTCACGGGCTCTCACGGTCACGCAGGTCGTGCTGGGTCCCTGCGACCGCCGGCCCCCAGGTCGCACAGCCCAAGGCCGCCGCGAGCAGGAGATCGGTGTCGACGCCCTCGTGGCCGACACCCGTCGCCGACCGCCAGACGTTCAAGATCACCCCTGGCGGATTTCTACCGCATCTCGGTCATGCCCCCCCCGGGCGGGCCAGGGCGGGCGCGGGGCCGGGTCAGCCGATCGGTTGACCCGCCGGTCCCCCGGTCGGGCCTCCACAAAGATCCACAGGGCCTACCGGCTCGGGACCAAGGTCGGCCCACGATGGTGGGGAGAGCGGACCGACCTCGATTCCACGGGGAGCCACTTACCGGGAAGGGACGACCTCCGTGCCGCTGACCGCCATCAGAAGGAGAACCGTCATGGATCCGAATGACCAGTTGCTGCTCGCGGCCGCCCACCGGGGCGACCTCGTGGGAATCCGGGCGGCCCTCGGCGCCGGCGCGCATGTCGACTGCCGGGACACCGAGCTGCGCACCCCGTTGCTGCTGGCCGCGCGGGCGGACCGGGTGGAGGCCGCGGCGCTCCTGGTCGAGGCGGGCGCGGACCCCGACGCGCGGGACAGCCGGGCGGACACGCCGTGGCTGGTCACCGGCGTGACGGGCAGCGTCCCGATGATGCGCGTGCTGCTCCCGGCGGGCCCCGACCTGACGCTGACCAACCGTTTCGGCGGGACCTCGCTGATCCCGGCCGCCGAGCGCGGCCATGTCGCGTACGTCCGGGCCGTGCTGCGTGAGACGGACATGGACGTGGACCACGTCAACCGGCTCGGCTGGACCGCCCTGTTGGAGGCCGTGATCCTCGGCGACGGAGGCGGGCCGCACGAGGAGATCGTCGAGCTGCTGATCACCGCCGGTGCGGATCCGCTGCTCGCGGACCACGACGGAACCACCCCGCTCACCCACGCCCGCAGACGCGGCTTCACGGGCATCGCGGGCCTCCTGGCAGCCGCGACGGCCCGTTCCTGAGGGGAGACCTCCCGCTGAGGCGCGCTCCGCACACGACCGTACGGGCAGGGGCCCGTGGGCACGGGGCGCGTCAGTCGCCGCGCTCGCGACGGTCCTCGTCGTTCCGCCCGCACCCACAGAACATCGCACACGCGTTCGGTTTTAGTCGAGCTTGATCGGTCCGCAGGGCAGGCAGGACGCCCTACGTCAGAGCGCTATGCCCTGGTTGCACCGATATTCTGGACAGATGATCGCGTCTGGACGGCCGCGGCTCCGTAGGCGCCCCGGCACGGGAAGACTTGTGCGGCTGTCGCCGGTCATCCTGACCGTCGTCATCGCCAGCCTGGCCTACGCCACTCCGCCGGAAATGGCCTTCAGCCGCCTCCTGCCCGCGGCGCCGGCCCTCGCCGCCGCCATGTGGCCGGTCCTCCCCACCGTCCTGCTCGGGACGGTGTGCCTGTTTCTGATGATCGGCCTCAGCCTCGTCTTCCCCGATCTGGGAACGTGGTGGACGGCCGCAGGGATCATCGCGGTCACCGTGGCCGCCGCGTACGGAAGCCATGTCCGGCTCCAGCGGGAGCGCACCCTCTTCCAGGTGCGGCTCGTCGCCGACGCGGCGCAGCAGGTGGTACTGAGCCCCATGCCACGCCGCTTCGGGAACGTCGAGATCGAGTCGCTCTACCTCGCGGCCGCGGCGGAGGCCCGCATCGGCGGCGACTTCTACGAGGTGGTCGACACGCCGTACGGCGTCAGGCTGCTCATCGGTGACGTGCGGGGCAAGGGCCTGCCGGCGGTGGGGGCGGCCGCGGCGATCGTCAACGCCTTCCGGGAGGCGGCCTACGGCGAGGCGGACATGGTCGACGTCGCACGCAGGCTGGACGCCAGCAGCGCCCGTTACAACGCCGCCTTCCCCGCCGACGGGCCGATGGAGCGATTCGCCACCGCCCTTCTCGTCCAGATCCCGCACAAGGGCAGACGTATCGACATCCTCAACTGCGGTCACCCCCCGCCGCTGCTCCTGAACCGCAAGGAACTCCGTGTCCTGGAGTCCGCCACCCCCTCGCCACTGCTCAGCCTCTCGGAACTGATCGGCGACCACTACAACGTCGACACCTTCGACTACGCCCCCGGCGACCTGCTGCTCCTCTATACGGACGGGATCGCCGAGGCCCGCGCCCGCGACGGCGAGTTCTTCCCACTGGCAGCCTGGATGCGTCGCCAGCCCCCGACACCGCCCCGCGAACTGCTCACGGCCCTCCACCGCGACCTCCTCCGCTACAGCAGAAGACGCCTGGACGACGACATCGCCGCTCTCGCCGTACGCCTGGGTGAACCCTGAGGCACGGACTCCCCGTGCCAGGTGGTCGCCGTCGGCCACCGGGCCGGCCGCTCCGAGGGGGTGCCCACCCCCCCCCCCCGGAACTGGATCAAGCGCGACGGCGTCCCTTCCCCCGAAGGGGGTCATGTGGAGGGGACGCGGAGGAAGCGCGGGCTGGTGACGGCGGTCGTCGTGGGGGTGGCCGGCGTGCTGCTGCTCGTACATCGCCGGCTGCCCGGGCTGCCGGGCAATCCGTGGAGCCTGGTCGAAACGTTTCTGCCGTGGCTCGGTCTCGCCGTGCCCATCGGCCTGCTCGTCGCCGCCGTGCGCCGCTCGCTCCTCCCGGCCCTCGTGTGCCTGGTCGTCGGCGTCGTCTGGGTGGGGGTGTTCCGAGGGCCGCTGGGGTCACCCGAGGCGTCTCCGGGGTACGGCCTGACGGTCGTGCAGCACAACGTGAGCGACGAGAACACCAGCCCGTCCCGCGTCGCGCGGATCCTCCTCGGGCCCGACCCCGACGTGATCGCCCTCCAGGAGCTGACGCCGACGAGCCTGCCCGCCTACCGGCTCGTCCTCGACCCCTCGCATCCGTACCGGGCGACCGTGGGGACGGTCGGGCTGTGGTCGAAGCACCCGCTGACGGACATCACACGCGTGGACCTCAAGCCGGCGGCGGTGGAGGCCGGCTGGGACCGCGGGCTGCGGGCCGTCGTCCGTTCCCCGCACGGGGACGTGACGACCTACGTGGCGCACCTGCCGTCGGTCCGGGTGCGGGCGAGCCAGGGGTACGCGACCGGATGGCGCGACGAGAGCGCCGGCCGGCTCGGCCGGGCGCTCGCGGCCGACCGGTCCGCGGCCGTCCTGGTCCTCGGCGACCTCAACGGCACCGTCGACGACCGGGGCCTGGCGCCGGTCCTCTCCGAGGTGCGCGGCAACCGTGACGACTTCGCCTTCTCCTGGCCCGCCGTCCTGCCGCTCGCCCGCATCGACCACGTCCTGGCGCGCGGCGCCGCCGAGGTCGGGGCGACCTGGACGCTGCCCGACACGGGCAGCGACCACCTGCCGGTGGCGGCACGCGTGCGGCGATGACCACCACCGACCCGGCCCGTCGTCGTCCGCGACCGGCGCCCCGCTGCGCCGGAAAGGTCCGCGAGGTGGCCGAGGCGCGGGAAGCAACCGTGCCGACGCCATGGTCTTCGTCCCCACGCTGACCGAGCATCAGCGGCAAGTGCCGACGAGCTGTTCGCCGCTCAGGTGGTGAGTCTCGGCGAGGTTGTTGCGAGGGAGGCCGCCGGGCTCAGCCCAACACGCTGATCCGCGCGATGGTGGCTCGCATGAGGGACTGGACCGCTGCGGCGCCGATATCCGGCGTGCGATCGCTCAGGGCCCGGACCCCCACGTTCACCGCGTATCCGTTGCCCGGCAACAGTGGGAAATTGAGTGCGTCGCTGAAGAGTTCCCCTGGTGTTTCGCCGCCTCGCCTCTCTTCGTTCGGGCCGATCCTCGAGCGCCACAGTTTGTGGTCCACGACGTCGACGAACTGGCCGCCCTCGAATACGGCCAGGTCGAAGCCGCCTTCGGACGGCGTCGCGTTCTGCCGATTCCTGCCTGTGGTTCTGCCTGGAGACGGAAACGGCCCGCTGCTTGGCTGTTCGGTGCGGGCGGGAACCCGGACCTCGTCGACGTGGTCCGGTTGCACGCCGGCGGGGTCGTTGCCCGTACGACGAGCCGTCCGACCCTGTCGGGGCACCCGGCGGCCGTCTTCCGGGTAGGTGCAGCGTCCTGTTCCCGCCCGCGGCAGCCCCGGAGTCACTTCCCCTGAGCGGAGAGAAATTGAGCGTGGTGTTGACGACCGCCTCCGTGCCGGACCAGGACAAGGTCGCGTACTGGAACGATGCGGTGAGCAGGACGCTGGTGCCGATGGAGGTCGCCCCACGGGGTGACGGGCCGTTCGACGGCCGGATCGCCACCGACTGTCTCGGGTATCTCCAGGTCTCCACCGTGGAGGCCGACGCGGAGCGGGTCAGCCGCACGCCGGCGCTCATCGCCAGGTCGTCCGAGGCGCTGGTGGCGGTGGGTGTCCAGATATCCGGCACGGCCACCTTCGTCCAGGACGGCAGGCGGGCCGAGGTGCGTGAGGGTGACCTGGTGGTGTACGACACGACCCGGCCGTACTCCTTCGACTATCCGCAGCGGTTCGCCACGCACGTCTTCCAACTTCCGCGCCGCACACTGGGCGTGCCCGACAGCGACATCCGGCGGGTCACGGGCAACGCCATCGGCACCGGGGACGGTTTCGGCGCGATGCTGCTCCCGTTCCTGGCAACCCTGGCCTCCTCCCCTGCCGACGGCTACCAGCCGGCCGTCGCGGACCGGCTGGCCGGCAATGTCGTCGAGCTGTTCGCCACCCTGATCGCCGAGCGGGCCCACCCGGGCGGCACGAACACGGACGCACCCAGCCATCTGGTGCTGCGCGTCCGTGACCACATCAACCGGAACCTGGGTGACCCGGATCTGTCGCCGGAGCGCATCGCCCGGGTGCAACGGATCTCCGTCCGGTACCTGCACCGGCTGTTCGAGAGCGAGGGGACCACGGTCGGCCAGCTCATCAGGCAACGGCGCCTGGAGGAGTGCTCCCGCGAACTGGCCCGCCGCGGCAGGACGGCCCCTACCGTGGCCGCCGTGGCCCAGAGGTGGGGCTTCGTCAGCCCGGCCCATTTCAGTCGGTCCTTCCGCGCCGCCTACGGCGTCTCCCCTCGCGAGTGGCGCAACCTGCGCGCCGCCCAGGAAGACCTCGGGGGAGCCCCGGCGGCCACCTCGGCGCCCGGGATCGTCCCCGGGGGCACCGCCGCCGGTGGCCACGGTGCCGACCGGCACGGGGCCGGCCTCCCGCCGTCCAGCAGGTAAGGTCCCGCTCCGGCCGCGCCGTGCCTGCGGCCGGCAGTCCCGGCCCGGCAGCCGCCGCACGGCGTTCCGCCGCCCGCGCAGGGACCTGTACGCCGGACCACCCTTTTGCTTCAGTCCTCTCGGCAGGAGACCGTGTGTGACCGACTTCGTCCCTTCGTCCCCTCGACCAGTCCTGGACCACCCCACTCGGGCATTCGTGTCGCGGCACGCCTGCCCGCCGTCGGCGCACGGCCAGGACCTGGAACAGGCCCGTCTGGACCTCGCGCGTCTCCAGGGCACGGACGCCCCCGACCCCCTCGACGAGCAAGCCGTCTCCACGGAGTGGTTCGCCCTGCCGGGCGGGCCGACCGGTCACATACGGGTGCAGGTGGTCAGGCCCGCCGACAGCGTCGGCGAGATCCCCGTCGTGCTGTTCCTGCACGGCCTCGGCTGGGTTCTGGGCGACGCCGACACCCATGAACGTCTGGTGCGCTCGTTCGCCCTCGGCACGGACGCGGCCGTGGTCTTCGTCGAGTACGAGCGCGCCCCCGAGGCGCGGTATCCGGTCGCCGTCGAGCAGTGCTACGCCGTCGCGCAGTGGGTCTGCGAGCGAGGCAGCGAAATCGGCCTGGACGGAAGCCGGATGGCTGCCGTGGGCGATTCGACGGGCGGCAACCTGGTGGCGGCACTGACCCTGCTCGCCAAGGAACGCGGAGGGGTACGGCTGCGGCAGCAGGTGCTGATCTGCCCAGTCACCGACGCCGGATTCGACACCCCCTCGTACCGGGAGTTCGCCACCGGCTACTTCCTCGGCGGTGAGACCATGCGCTGGTTCTGGGACCAGTACCTGCCCGACGTACGACAGCGGAGCCAGGCCACGGCGTCGCCGCTGCGAGCCTCTCTGGAACAGCTCGCCGGGCTTCCCCCGGCACTGGTGGTCACCGGCGAGGCCGACGTGGTGCGCGACGAGGGTGAGGCGTACGCGGCGAAGCTCCGGGCGGCCGGCGTACCGGTGGTGTCCATGCGCTACCACGGGACGATCCACGACTTCATGGTGCTGGATCCGCTCCGCGACACGGACGCCGCCCGCGCCGCCCTCATCCAGGCTCTCGACACCGTGCACGTCGCACTGCACCGGCACCGCGGCTGAGCCCTCCGCCGGAGGGGTCAGCTACGCGGCGGGGAGTGAGTCCAGGAGCTTGTGCGCGGTCTTCAGGTCCTTGCTGTCGACCGCGTCGCCGAGGGCGACGGCCTGACGGAGACAGGAGCGGGCTTCCTCGGTTTCTCCCAGTTCGATCAGGGCCTCTCCCAGGTACACGAACGTGCTGCCCTCGATGTGGGGAATGCCGATGCGAGTGGACAGGACCAGAGCTTCGCGATAGTGGTCGGCCGCCTCGCGCCACCGCTGTGCTTCGGCGTAGCCGCGACCGAGCGCGCGGGTCGTGTTGGCACGGTTCATGTCGGCGATGTGCCCGCTCACCGGGCAGTCGGGCATGTCCAGGAAGGCGATGACGCGCTGATGCTGGATCAGGGCTTCCTCGGCACGACCCAGCAGGCGCAGAGAGGTGCCGTGGGTGAACATGGCACCCAGCCAGCCCTCGCGGTCGTCGGTCTCTTCGTAGAGGCCTATCGCGGCGAGCGACGTGTCGGCCGCCTCCTGGGCTTCGCCGAGCGCCGATTGGGCCCATGCCGCCAGCGTCAGTGCCGAGGCCTGTTGGGGAGCGTTCCGGGCGCGTCGGGCGAAGTGCAACCCTTCGGTGGCCTGTTCGACGGCCTCCCTGTACCGGGATTCGCAGGAGAGGGACCAGGAGAGCATGTTGAGGTGAAAGGCCCGCATGTCGAGGTCGTCAAGCGCGGCGGCGGACACGACGGCCAAACGGAACACCTCCGGCCAGTGTCCCCAGTGGACCCACAGGTTGACGAACCATTCCATGGCATGGGTGGTCTCCAGGACCTGGGCGTGCTCACCCCGTCGATGGGCGCCGCGCAGCGCGGCCAGCCAGGATGGGGCTTCGTTCTGAAGCCAGGCACGGGCCTCCTCGGCGCTCTCCAGCGGAACCAGCCCTTGCCAGGAGGGCGGCGGCGGCCCGTACTCGCGCTTGTACCAGCGGCCGGCAACGACGGCCGTCTCAAGGAGCCAGGTGCGCAACCGGTCCTCGGCCTCCTCCCGCTCATCGGGTTCCTCCTCGCGGGACAGCCGGGCGCGGGCGAACAGCCGCAGCAGGTCGTGCAACTGGTAGCGGCCGGTGAAGGTGGCCTGCAACAAGCCGGCCTCGACGAGCTCCTCCATCACATCCTCGGCCGCGAAGACGTCGGTGGCGGTCAGAGCGGCACCGTGGGCAGCGGTCATGTCCGGCCCTGGAACCAGACTCAGCAGCCGCAGCATGCGCGCCGCCTGGTCGGTCAGCTGACGGTAGGACAGTTCGAACGCCGCCTCCACCCGCACGTCGCCGGCGGCGAGCGCGCCCAGACGGCGTTCTTCGTCGGCCAGGCGCCGGACCAGGTGGTCGACGGTCCATCCGGAGCGGACCGTCAGCCAGTTTGCCGCCACACGCAGGGCCAGCGGCAGTCGCCCGCACAGCTCCGCCACCCGCGCCACAGCCGCGGCTTCCGCGTCCGCCCGCTCCGCACCCAGAATCCGGCACAGCAGATCGACCGCCTCCTCCTGCGTCATCTCCGACAGCGGGAGGCGGTGGACATCCTCAAGGCCGGTCAAGGGCCGCCGACTGGTGACCAGCACCAGACTCCGCCCGCCTGCCGGCAACAGCTCACGCACCTGCCTCTCGCCGCGGGCGTTGTCCAGCACCACCAGGCACCGGCGGTTGCCCAACAGCGCCCGCAGCAGCCCGGCGCGGCCCTGCTGGTCCTCCTGCCCCAGCCGGCGGTCCGACACGCCGAGGGCCTTCAGCAGCTTCACCAGCGCCTCACCGGTGTCCACGGGGCCGTCCACCCCGTGCAGGTCCACCACGAAACAGCCGTCGGGGAACCCCTCCGCCAGATCCGCCGCCGCCTTCAGCGCCAGCGTCGTCTTCCCGCACCCCGGAGGACCCGAGACGACCCACACCGACGCTCCCCCGTCGGCCGGGGCCCGTTCCGCGGCCATCCGCAAGAGAGCCAGCTCCGGTTCGCGCCCCGTGAAGTCCCCCACCGATCGCGGCGGCACGACCGTTCCCGCCACCGCGACCCCGCGCGTCGGACGCGCCGCCCGCGCCGTGGTCAGCAGCGCCTCCCGCTCATGGTCCGTCAGTCCAAGCCCCTCCGCCAGCGCCACCACCGTGCGCCGCTGCGGAACCAGACTGCGTCCCCGCTCCATGTCGCCAATGGCCCGGACACTCACACCCGACGCCTCGGCCAGCTCCTCCATCGTCAGACGGCCTCGCTGCCGCAGACCGCGCAGAACGGTGCCGAAGGGCTTCTTCCCGTACACAACTCTCCTTTTCCTCCTTACCCCGAAGAAGGAGCAAGGGGGCGCCATTTCGACAACGGCAGGTCGAGGCCAGCCCGGTCGGTCGGTCAGCTCGTCGCTCGTACCGCGGCCCTGATCAGATCGGCGACCCTTGTGGGCTCGGAGAGGGCGACGGCGTGGGAGGCATCCGGGAGTTCGAAGACGACGGCGCCGGCCCGTGCGGCGCCAAAGCGCTGGATCTCGGGGCTGATCGTGCGGTCGGCCCCGGCGACCAGGGCCCAGGACGGTTTCGTCCGCCATGCCGCCACGGCTGCGGTCTCGGTGAACGCGCCTGCGGCGAGCGGGCGTTGGGCCGCCGCCAGGACGCCGGCGACATCCTCGGGCACGTCCGCCGCGAAGACGGTGGGAAATGCACTCTCCTCGATGGTGACCTCGACCGCGTGGGCGCCATCGTGGAGCGGGTAGGTCCACTCCTTCAGCTTGCCCGTCAGCGGAGGATCGGGGAATCTCCCCTGGAGCTGGCCGAGGCTCTCGCCCTCATGGGGCACGTAGGCGGCCACGTAGACGAGCCCCACGACGTTCTCCGCGGCGCCGGCCACGGTGATCAGCGCACCACCGTACGAGTGGCCGACGAGTACGGCCGGACCCTCGACCTGCGACAGGACGGAGGCGAGGTAGGCCGCGTCCGATGCCAGGCCCCGGAGCGGGTTCGGCGGGGCGATCACCGGGATACCGCTGCTCCGCAGTTCCGCGATGACGCCTATCCAGCCGGTCGCGTCGGCGAAGGCACCGTGCACGAGGACGACGGTGGGGTGGGGCATGCGAGTTCTCTTCTCGGTGTCGGGCATGACGGAGCGCACGTGTCTCAGCGCCGTCGCTCGTCCTGGGCGTCGGCGATCACCGGTGCGAGGGCCGAGGTCGCCAGGGCCTGCCATTCGCTGGGGCTCATGCCGTAGGCCCCGCGGAACGTGCGGCTGAAGTGCGAGGGGCTGCTGAAGCCCCAGCGGTGTGCCATCGCGGCCATCGTGATTCTCCGGGTGGAGCGGCCCAGCTCGAACCGGCAGGACTCGAGCCTGCGCTGCCGCACCCACTGGCTCACCGTGCTGCCGTCGTTCTGGAACAGCTTCTGCAGGTACCGGACGGAGATGTGGTGGGCGCGTGCGATCGACTCCGGCGAGAGGCCCGGGTCCATCAGGTGTTCTTCGATGTGGGCGTGGATACGGGACAGCATCTCGTTGCCGGCCCCGAACGCGTCGTCGGCCGCGTCCGTCGTGTCCGCTTCGAGGAGCTCCATGACCAGGACGGAGAGGAGGTGTACAGCCGTGCGGGCACGCCGGTCCCCGATCGTGGAACGGCGGAACTCCGCCTTGGCGGCGAGCGCGGTCAGGAAGTCGGACGCCAGCGCCCCGATGCCCTCCCCGCCGCGCACGGGGACGCCGAGCACCCGGTCCAGTTCCGACTCCGAGACGCCCAGATAGCAGCGAGGCACCCGGAAGAAGATCATCTGGCAGTCCTCGCCGAACCGCAGCAGGTGCCGTCGGGCCGGGTCGCAGAAGACCAGGTCGTCCGGCTCCAGCAGGGTCTTGGCACGCTCATGGACGACGGTGACGGCCCCACGGACATGGACGCCGAGGTAGACGTGGTTGCGGTCGTTCGTGTCCGGCATCTCGGAGAGCACCTGGACCAGCCACCCCGAGCGGGAGGAGCGCGCGGTCGGAGCGGGCGCCTGCCGGGGCGCCCGGTCGGGCGCATGTGACATCAGTGTAAGGGGCATGGGAATTCCTAGCCGTAGGCTCGTGCGGGTGGCGGACGATTTCACGCCCCGTTCGCCGGCTCCTCGGCCAGGAACTTCCCCACCACGGCGTTGAAGGCCGGCGGGTTCTCCAGGAAGGGGAAGTGCGAGCTCGCCACGTCGGAGGTGAAGACGTGCAGGCGTGCGCCGGGAATCCGCTCGGCGACGAAGCGCTGCGAATCGGGGTGCACATGGCTTCCCTCGCAGCCGATCACCAGGGTCGGCACGTCGATCCGGGGGAGCACGTCCCGCCAGTCCTGCGCGCAGTGGTCGAACAGCAGCGGCACGCCCGCGTAGGCGGGCATCGACCTGATCTCCTCGGCGACGAAGGCCAGCACCTCGGGGTCGGGTTCGCCGGAGAACATGCCGCGCACGAAGTCGGCGCGGACCGTGTCGCCCTCCGGCCCCGCGAGGGACGCGCCCAGGTACAGCAGCCCCGACACGTCGAAGATGGCGCCGGAGTCCCGCTGTTCCCGCTCTGTCATCCAGGGCACGGCGGCGACCGCCGCGGGCTGGTCGACGGCGACGAATCGCCGGATCCGACCGGTCCCGTACTGGTCGATGAAGCTCCACCACACCGAGACGCCCATGGACCAGCCCAGTGCGTCGAAACCGTCGAGACCGAGATGGTCGACGAGTTCGAGCACGTCGCGGGACAGCCGGGCAATGCGGTAGCCGTGATGCGGTATGCCGGACTTCCCGTGGCCGCGGAAGTCGACGGTGACGACGCGACGGCCGGGCGCCAACCCCTCGACCTGGTGGCGGAACATCGCCTGCGTCTGCCCCCAGCCGTGCAGCATCACCAGCGGGACGCCCTCGCCGCCGGTGTCCTGGTACGCGAGCCGTACGCCGTCCGTCGTGATCAGTTGCTTCATGACCTCTCCCCTGGTCAGAGGCGGTACGTCGTCCCCGCCCGTCCCAAACATCATCGAATGAGGCCCGCCGCCCGCACCACCGCGAGCTGTAGGAATCGGGCCGTGGATCCTCCTCGCCTTGTCGAAGCGAGTCCGTGGTCAGACGGCCCCGCCGTCGCCCGGGGCGAGGAGTTCCTCGATCCTGAGGCCGAGGTGGAGCGCGAGCCGGTGGGCCCCGTCGTCGAGTTCGAGTCCGGTGATCTCCTGGATCTGGCGCAGGCGGTAGTAGAGCGAGGTGCGGTGGATTCCCAGCGTGTCCGCGGTCCTGGGAATCGATCCCGCGTGTTCGAGGAAGCAGCGCAGGGTGTCCCGCAGGCGGTCGCCGCTGTGAGCCTCGGCCAGAGTGCGGAGCGGCTTCGGGACCAGGGACGTGTTCAGGGCGTGCTCGGGGAGCTGGAGCAGAACCGCGAGCTCCCCGAGGAGTTCCCAGTCACCGGCGCTCTTCAGGGAGGGCAGCCGGCGTGCCGCGCGGGCCGCCACGAGCGCCTGCTCGTGTGACGTCCAGGCGTCGTCCAGTCTGGGGTGCCGGCCACCGACGCCGATCACGGGGTCCGCCGACGGGTCCAGGAAGGTGCGGAGTTCGTCGAGGATGCGAGCGGACTGGGCGGCGATCTCGTCCGGGCCGGGCGGCCGGTCGCGGAGCTGGAGCAGTATGGCGCGCTCCTTTCCGATCGCTATGAGGCCCTGGGCGGAGCGCGTATGCCGGAAGCCCTCCAACGCCGCCCACAGCGCCGCCTCGGACTGCCGTACGAGCTGCGTCCCGCAGCTCAGCTGGACGACGGTGACCAGGACGTGCTCCGCCGACCCGAGCAGACCGAGCTCCTTGCCGTGCCGACGCGCGGTGGTGCGTGCGGCGGCGTCGGCGCCGACGAGTGCGAGGGCCAGGTCCCGCTCGTCGGTCTTCCGGGTGTCGGCGGCGATGTGCTCTCCGTACATCTGGGCCGACATGGCGTCCGCGGCCCGGGCGATGGCGGCGGTCTCCTCCTTCCCCAGCTTTTTCTCGGGCACGACCACCATGAGCAGCCCGAGGAGATGCCCGCGCTCGCGCAGCGGCACGACGTAGCGGGGCAGCAGTCCGAGATCGTCACGGCCGTCGATGAACCCGGGCCTCGACCACTGGGTCACGCCCTGGGCGAGGACGTAGCGGATGGCCGCGTTGTCGGCGCGGCCCTGCAGCAGGGTGCCGATGCGCACCGGGTCCTCGTCGCCGAAGTGACGGCTCGTGCAGACCATGCGGACCAGCGGGTCGTCGACGGCGACGGACCGGCCGAGCCGCTCCGCCAGCTCGTCGACGAGTGCCTGGAGCTCCGGGCTGCCAGGGCGGGCTCGCTGGAGCCTTACGGTCATGCGCTGTTCCTCTTTCGATCAAGGGTTCCCCGCAGACTTCTCCATTCCGCGGATATTGATCATTTTGAGGAAACGCCGACGTCGGCACATCGCATGAATCGTCCATTGCCGTGACGCCCACGTGGGATACGAAGTGACTACTCTCCGCTGTCGCGGTGCTTCACCAGGCGGGTCAGCTCCGCGCGCGAGGTGACGTCCAGCTTGGTGAAGGACCGACGCAGGTGCGAACTCACCGTGTGCGGTGAGAGGGAGAGCTGCTCGGCCGCCTGTTGGTTGGTCAGCCCTCGGGCAACGAGCCGTACCACCCGTAGCTCCGCGGCCGTCAACTCGGGCCATGCGCCGTCGAGTCCGGCGGGCGAGGGCCGCCGGCGGACACCGGCGGCCCGAAGGCGTCGGCGTACCCGTGCGGCGTCCCGTTCGGCGCCCGCTCGCACATGGAGCGCGAGGGCCGTCTCGAAGTACGGCACCGCTTCGGACGTACGGGTGGCCGCCAGCCTGCGTCCGGCGTCCTCCAGTGCCGACGCCCGGGCCAGCACCCGGGGGCAGTCCTCGTACAACCGGACCGCACGTACCAGCCAGCCGAGGTCGTTGTCGAGGAGCCCCCGGGCGTGCGCGGCGGTGGCGGCGAGGAACGTGAGGTCGGGATTGAGTGCGGCTCGCCGCTCGGCCTGGGCGACCGCCTGCGCGGCCCGTTCGAGCGCGCCCGCCCGCAGCGCCAGACGGACGAGCACCGGGGCGTCGGCGGGGTCGATCAGGCCGGCGTACGCGGGCCGGTCCTCGGCGGGCGACGTCATCACCGCGTCGAGTTCGGCCATGGCACGGTCGGGCCGGCCTTCGAAGTCGGCCATCAGTGCCAGCATCCAGGAGCCGAAGTGCCGGACGACGGGTGCGCCGTCGCTCCGCATGCGCCTCGCCTCCGCCGCGTACGCCTGTGCGGTCTTCCGGTCGTCGGTGTGGAGGGCGACGCGCAGCATCACGTACCGGAGTGTGACGTCGGCGAGGTTGCCCGGGCCGGGATCGTCGGTCGCGGACGCGGCTTCGCAGTCGGCCCGGGCTTCCGCCAGCCGTCCGGCTTCCAGCAGGATGCGGGAGCGGGTCATGAGCCACATGCGGGTGGCGGCCGTACGGCCCTGCTCCCTGGTGATCCGGATGCCCTCCTCCGCGACGGCGATCGCCTCCGCGGTGCGTCCTGTGGTGTTCGACAGGAGGGCGTGCCACAAGGCCTCCGGCACCCACAGCGAGGTAGTGACGCCCAGGGCGTCGGCCAGCGCGGCGGACCGCTCGGCCTGCCGGAACGCCTCGGTCAGGTCCATGCGGTGGAAACTGACGGCCGAGCGGACCGTCGTCAGCGTGGCCTCGGCGGTACGGTCCCCCGCTGCGGCGGCGGTCTCCCACGCCTCCGTGGCGACCTGCTCGGCCGCCGCGTGCTCGCCCGACATCGACAGGCCGACGGCGAGCATGGCGAGCAGACGCCCCCTCGCGGTCGCGGAGATCCCGGGCAGTGCCGCCCCGGCGCGGGCCTGCCGGACCGCCTCGGAGAAGTCGAACGGTACGGCGAGGCGTGCCAGGGCGAGGCGTATGAGCGCCTCGTTCTCGGGTCCGAGACCGCCGGCCGCCAGGGCGGAGGCGCCCAGCTCACGCGCCTGTGCGGCCCGGCCCGTCTGCCAGAGCAGGGGGATCGTCTCGGCGATGAACCGCGGCCGCTCCGGAGCGTCCACCGCGATGAGTTCCAGGGCCTTGAGGCTGCGCTCCGCGGCGGGTCCGGGAGCGGTGGCCGCGAGTTCCGCCGCTTCGGTGCGCAGCCGGTCGGCCTCCGCGACGTCTCCCGGCGCCGCTCTCCCGGTCTCCGCCGCATCTGCCGGTGCGCTCCCCGCCGGCAGCCCGGCGGCCTGTCGGCCAAGGGCCTGACGCAGGGGCAGGGGGATGCCGGCTTCCACCGCCTCGCGGATCAGGTCGTGGCGGAACGCGAGGCGATCGCCGCTTTCGGCAAGCAGATCGGCTTCGAGGGACTCCTGCACCGTTCTGATCAGCACCGCCGGGGACTTGCTGAGTAGCTCGGCGAGTTGTGCGACGGTGACCGGCCCGCCCACGGCGGCCGCCGTCCGCACCAGGTCCCGCGCTTCGTCCGACAGCTGGTCGAGACGGCGCACGACGGAGGGAAGCACCCGTGGGGCCGGGGGTCCGGCGGACAGCCTCGCCATGCCGTTCTCGATCGTCACCGCCTCGTCCTCCCGCAGCGAGCCGAGAAGCTCGACCAGCAGCTGCGGCACCCCCTCGGCACGGCGTGCGACGCGCAGGACGTCCGGGTCGGGAGTGGCTCCCAGGACGTCCTCGCTGATCTGTGCGGTCGCCCGGTCCCCCAGGGCGCCCAGCGCCAGCTCGCGTGCGCCTGCCTGCCGGATCCTGTCCAGGGTGGTGCGCACTCCCGACGGCACGCTGCCGCCGCGCACGGCGACCAGCCAGAGGATGGCGTGCGACGAGAGTCCGGCCGCGAGGGTGTGGAAGGTGAGGAGGGTCAGGTCGTCGCACCACTGGAGGTCGTCGAGGACGACGAGCAGGGGGCCGTTTCGCACGGTCTCCCGCAAGCGGTCCCCCAGTTCCTGGAGCAGCCAGAACCGCTGGCCGGGTGTCGTGGCGAGGTCCCGGAGACGGACGGTGCCCGACAGCGGCCCCGTGGCGGCGAGCACGCCGTCGAGGAGCGGGCCGAGCGGCACGAACTGTGCGTCGGGGTCCGCCGACCCCTCGAAGACCCTCGTCCCGCGCTGCCGCGCGGCTGCCGCGGCCTCCGCGAGGATCCTGGACCTGCCGATGCCGGCGGGGCCTTCGACGCGGACGATCCCGCCTTCGCCCCGGTCGAGGGCGTCGAGCCGCGCCTCGATGAACGCCAGTTCGACGTCCCTGCCGCGCAGGGGCGTCCGTACTCCGTCGAGCTCCGGGGGCACGGTCGTTGTCGTCACTCGGTTCACGCTCATACGGCGGAACAGTATGAACCACATGAACCACCCCGCCGTCGCCCGGCCCGGGGCCCGTCTCAGTCGAAGCGCAGGTCGGCGAGTTGCCGTTCGAGGACCGTGACGTCGTCCTCGAGCTCCTCCCCGGCCGGGCGCGCCGCCATGAGCGTGGCGAGCTCGGCGCCCGCCCGGCGGACGCGGCCGGGCAGGCCGTCGGTGTACTCGTCCCCACCAGAGCCCCAGTCCTCGGAGGCCGCGAACACGGCGGTGGGCACGACGACGGCGCGGAGGTAGGCGAAGAGCGGGCGCACGGCGTGCTCCAGCACCAGGGAGTGGCGGGCGGTACCGCCGGTCGCCGCGGTCAGGACCGGCTTTCCCGTGAGGGCGTCCGGATCGATCACGTCGAAGAAGGACTTGAAGAGACCGCTGTAGGAGGCCGCGAACACGGGAGTCACGACGATCAGGCCGTCGGCCGCCGTCACCGCGTCGATCGCGGCGCTCAGTCGCGGGGGTGGGAATCCGGTCACGAGGTGGTTGGCGATGTCGCCGGCCAGTTCGCGCAGCTCCACGACCTCGGTGGACGCCTCGTGGCTCCGTCGGGCGAGTTCGTCGCGGGCCGATTCGGTGAGCCGGTCCGCGAGCAGACGGGTGGAGGAGGGGGTGCTCAGCCCCGCGGAGACGACGATCAGCTTCACGCGGCGGACACCTCCCGGGCGGCGCGCAGGGACGCGTGCGTGGGAGCCTCCGGCACGTCGGCCGGACGCCCTTCGGCGAACTCCCTCCGCAGCACGGGCACCACCTCTTCGCCGAGGATGTCGAGCTGTTCCAGGACGGTCTTCAGGGGCAGGCCCGCGTGGTCCATCAGGAACAGCTGGCGCTGGTAGTTTCCGACGGTCTCCCGGAACGACAGGGTCCGTTCGATGACCTGCTGGGGAGAGCCCACCGTCAGCGGCGTCTGCTCGGCGAAGTCCTCCAGCGACGGGCCGTGGCCGTACACCGGCGCGTTGTCGAAGTAGGGCCGGAACTCCCTCACGGCGTCCTGGGAGTTCCTCCGCATGAAGACCTGTCCGCCCAGGCCGACGATCGCGTCCTCCGGCCGGCCGTGGCCGTGGTGGGCGAACCGGCGCCGGTACAGCTGCACCATTCGCCTGGTGTGGTCGGCCGGCCAGAAGATGTTGTTGTGGAAGAAGCCGTCGCCGTGGAAGGCGGCCTGCTCCGCGATTTCGGGGGACCTGATGGATCCGTGCCAGACGAAGGGCGGGACGCCGTCCAGGGGCCGCGGTGTCGAGGTGAAGGCCTGGAGCGGCGTGCGGAACGTGCCCTCCCAGTCCACGACGTCCTCGCGCCACAGCCGGCGCAGCAGCGCGTAGTTCTCCCTGGCGAGATTGATGCCCTGGCGGATGTCCTGTCCGAACCACGGGTAGACGGGACCGGTGTTGCCGCGCCCCAGCATGAGGTCGACCCGACCGTCGGCCAGGTGCTGGAGCATCGCGTAGTCCTCGGCGATCTTCACCGGGTCGTTGGTGGTGATCAGCGTCGTGGACGTGGACAGGATCAGCTTCTCGGTGCGGGCCGCGATGTAGCCGAGCATGGTGGTCGGTGACGACGGTACGAACGGCGGATTGTGGTGCTCGCCGGTCGCGAAGACATCGAGGCCGACCTCCTCGGCCTTGAGTGCGATGGCCACCATCGCCTTGATGCGCTCGCGTTCGGTCGGAGTGCGGCCGGTGGTGGGGTCGGGGGTCACGTCCCCGACGGTGAAGATGCCGAACTGCATGGGTGTCTCTACTCTCCTGAGCTCGTCCGGTTCCTTCACCGGAGAACCGGCGAAACCGGGGGCGGGTGACGCCGGGGCTCCGGCGTCACCCGGTGGGTCAACCGTGCGGCGTCACTTCGCCAGGAAGGCGAGGAGAGCGGTGTTGACCTCCTCGGCGTGGGTCCACAGCAGACCGTGCGGGGCGCCCTCGATCTCGACGTAGTCGGCCGACGGCAGCGCCTTGTGGAAGGGGCGCGCGGTGCCCTCGGCCGGCAGGATCCGGTCGGCGGTGCCGTGCAGGATCAGGGCCGGCACGTCGACGGCGGGGATGTCGGCGCGGAAGTCCGTGTACCAGGTCGCCGGCGCGGCGGACGCGGCGAAGGAGCCGCCGCGCGCCGCGGTGTTCCAGCTGTTGCGGACGGCCTCCTCGCTGATGCGCGTGCCCAGGTTGTCGTCGAGGTTGTAGAAGTCGTTGAAGAAGGCCGTGTAGTAGGCGTACCGGTCGGCCTTGACCGCGGCGACGACGCCGTCGAAGAACTCCTTCGGGGCGACGCCCTCCGGGTTGTCGTCGCTCTTGAGCAGGCAGGGCTCCAGGGAGGCCAGGAAGGCGACCTTGGCGACGCGGGCGGAGCCGTACGTGGAGACGTAGCGGGCGACCTCGCCGGTGCCCATGGAGAAACCGACGAGGACGGCGTCGTTCAGGTCGAGCGTCTCCATCACGGTGTTCAGGTCGGCCGCGAAGGTGTCGTAGTCGTATCCGGTGGTCGGCTGCGAGGACTGCCCGAAGCCGCGGCGGTCGTACGTGATCACGCGGTGGCCGGCTTCGAGCAGAGCTGCGCTCTGGCGCTCCCACGAGTGGCCGTCGAGCGGGAAGCCGTGGATGAGGACGACGGGCTGCCCGTCTCCCTGGTCCTCGAAGTACAGCTCGACGGGGTTGGTGTTCTCCTGGCCCACGGTGATGTACGGCATGGGGATGCTTCCTCGATTCGGGGTGACTGGTCCGCGCGTCGGCGCGGCGCGGTATGCCCGTCACGCTAGGACCGGTCGCGCACCTCCTCTTGCCGTCCCGCGCACCACCCCTTGCACAGGGACGCAGAGGTCACTCAGTCGCCGGTGGCCGTTCCGGCGTCGTCCTCCGCGAGGACGATCCGGGCCAGGTGGACCCGGGAGCGCACCGCGAGCTTGCGGAAGATCGACGCCAGATGCGTGTTGACCGTGTGCGGGGAGACGACGAGTGCCTCCGCGGCCGACCGGTTGGTGTGACCCGCGGCGATCAACCGGGCCACCTTGCGTTCCGAGGCCGTGAGCGCGTCCCACCCCTGGTCGACGCGCGGCCGGCGGCGCCCGGTACGCCGACCGGATCGGCTGGTGGCCCGTTCCAGATCGGCCCGGACCCGGTCGGCCTCGGCGTCGGCCCCGGCCTGGGCGTAGATGGCGTGCGCCCTGGTCAGGGCGGGTGTCGCGGCGGAGTCGCCTGCCGAGAGGAGAGCGCGCCCGAGGTCGGCGGACGCCGCAGCGAGGTGCAGCGGCCGGGGACCCGTGCCGAGGATACGGACAGCCCGCTCCAGGAGTCCCTGGTCGGCGTTCACCAGGGCGGACGCGTGGGCGGCCGTCCCTTGGGCGGTCGGCACGGTGGGGTTGCGGGTGGCGTGGTCGCCGGCCTGGGCGGCGAGGTCCTCGGCGAGGTGCCGGTCCCCGCCCCGCACGGCGATCCGCACGGCCTGGACGACATGGGGGCGCAGGAGCCGCCACCGGAGGAAGGGGTGGTCGCGCTGCACGGACCGAACGAGTTCGGCCGCCACCGCGTGGTCGCCGTCGGCGTCCGCGACGACGGCTTCGAAGTACTGGTGTGTGGCGTGGTTGCCGGTGTTCGGCCGGTCGGCCACGGTCGCGCGCACGACGTCCAGGTGTTCCCGCGCGGCTTCGCGGTCGCCGCGCAGCATGGCGAGGAGGCCGCGGTTGACGCGGATGTTGACCAGGTTGCTGGGCACGTGGAGTTCCGCTTCGAGACGCCCGGCGGTGGCGAAGTCGGCATCCGCGTCGTCAAGCCGCCCGAGCCCCAGGTTCAGGGTTCCCTGGGCCCAGACGAACATGGCGGGGCGCAGGGGAGCGTCGCCCGCCGTCCGGAGCAGTCGCCGTACGGTGTCGAACTCGTCCATGTGGATCAGGGCGACGGCCTCCTCGGGAAGGAAGGCCGCGTCGAACACGCTCAGCGCCGTGTGGTGTTCGACGGCGGCGGCGCAGTCGCCCGCGTTGAGGGCGATCTCGCCGAGACCCCACAGCGCGAGGACGCGGGCCTCCCGGTCACCGGCCAGCTCCGCCTCGGCGAGCGCCCGTTCGCCGGTCTCGCGCGCGGCCGTGAGGTCGCGTCCGCGGGACCGGGCCAGTGCCTGCCGGGCGGTCAGGCGGGCCCGGATCACCGGGTCGGTGACAGCTGCCAGTGCCGCGGTGGAGCGGCGGGTCAGCTCCTGGATGTCGTCGAGGTGCCACAGCACGTCACCGAGTACGGACTGCAGACGGGCGAAGACGTCGAGGGGCGGCCGCCGGGCGAGCAGCGCGTCGCCGGTGTCCCGTGCCTGCGTGTACCGGCCCGCGCGGGTCAGCGCGACGATGGCCCGTTCTCCCACGTCGTACGCCAGAGGCGCACGCGGCGGTACGAGTTCCAGGGCGCGTACGGCCAGATCGGCGGCGAGGTCGGGCATCACGGCGCCCACGTCCGTGGCGGCCGTGCCGAGCAGTCCGATCGCCTCCATGTCTCCGGGCTCGGCGCTCTTCAGCAGGTGCGGGACCGCGTCGACGGAGCTCCGGCCCACCGCGACGAGCACCCTCGCGGTCTCCCGGTGCAGCGCCCGGCGTACGGAGGGGGCGAGGTCGGCGTACACCGCCTGGCGGAGCAGGTCGTGGCGGAACAGCAGGCGTTCGCCGTCGTCGTGGAGGAGGGCGGCGGCGATCGCCTCGTCCACTTCGGCGCTGAGTCCCGAGGCGGGTCGGCCGCAGAGGGCGGCGGCGTCGGCGAGCGAGAACGCGCGGCCGAGGACCGAGCCGATCCGCAGGAAGTGCAGGGTGTCCGGCCGGAGGCCGGCCAGTCGGCCGCGTACGCCGAGGACCAGCCGCTCGGGCGGTTCCGGCCCGTCCGCACCCGACGCCGCGATGCCCGCGAGCGTCTCGGCCGCGAGGAAGGGGTTGCCGCCCGCCCCGTCGAGGAGCCCCTCGACCCGCGCCGGCACGTCGTCGCCGAGGACATCGCGTGCCAGCTCGGCCAGGGCCGTACCGGACAGCGGCCGCAGCGGGAGGGTCGTCGCCACCGGCCCCTGCCCGTACAGTTCCGGGTCTTCCCGGCCCGTGAGCAGCCAGAGGACCGGGGAGCTCAGCAGCCGTGCCGGCATGACACTCAAGGCGAACCGGCTCAGCGGGTCGGCCCATTGGACGTCGTCGACCGCGATCAGTACCGGTGTACCCGCCGAGCGTTCCTCGATCAGCTGGGCCAGCCGTTCGACGAGCCAGATGCGCTGGTCGTGGTGGCCGGCGAGGTCCGCGAAGTCCGCGCCGGCCAGCAGCGGCGGGTCGCCGTGCAGGAGGCCCGAGGCCAGTGAGGCGAACGGTGCCAGCTCGTGCAGTTCCTCGGCCCGTCCATTGCTGACAAGGAATCCGTGGGAGCGCGCGAGCGAGACGGTCTCCTGCAGCAGCGCGGTCTTCCCGATCCCGGGCTCGCCCAGGAGCAGCGCGATCGCTCCTCCCTCGCCGTCGCGCACCGCCTCGACCAGGGCGCGCAGCCGCTCCAGCTCGGCTTCGCGCCCCCGCAACCCGGGCCGGCTCAGCCTCATCACGCCTTGTTCCTCGGGCCGGTCGGGGCTCATCCCTTGACCGATCCGGCGAGCAGTCCTCGTGCGAAGTGCCGCCGGAGGGAGAGGAAGACGAGCAGCGGGACGAACCCCGCCACGAAGGCTCCCGCGGTGAGTCGCTGCCACTCGTTGCCGTACGTCCCGGCCAGGCTCGCCAGTCTGACCGTCATCGGCGCGGTCTCGGCCGTTCCGCCCGACAGCGTCAGCGCGACGAGGAGGTCGTTCCACACCCAGATGAACTGGATGATGGCGAAGGTGACCAGGGCCGGGCGGGCCAGGGGCAGCACGATCCGGAGCAGTAGCGTCCCGTGCGACGCGCCGTCGACGCGGGCGGCCTCGATCAGGTCCCGGGGCAGCCCGGCCAGGAAGTTGTGCAGGAGGAACACCGCGAACGGCAGCGCGAAGACCGTGTGGGCGAACCAGACGTGACCGAACCGCGCAGGGCCGGTGAGATTCCACGCGGGCAGGAACAGCCAGCCCTCGGAGAAGAGCTTCAGGAGGGGGACGAGCGCCATCTGGAGCGGCACGACCTGGAGCGCGAAGATGCCGACGACGAGCGCGTCGCGCCCCCTGAAGTCGATCCAGGCCAGGGCGTACGCCGCGAAGAAGGCCAGGACGAGCGGGAACAGTACCGAGGGAACGGTGATGACGACGGAGTTGACGAAGTACTCCGCGAGCCGCCCCGACCCGTTCCCGCCGCCCGACAGCACGTCGCCGTAGTTGTCGAGCGTGAGGCGGGGCGCGCCGAACACGGTCCACCAGCCCGTCGTCTTGATCTCCTCCTCGGGGCGGAACGAGGAGAGCAGGAGACCGAGGGTCGGTGTCGTCCAGAGGACCGCGATCACCACGGCGATCGACGTGAAGGCACGGGAGACCAGACGCTCCCGGACGCCGATCACCCCCTCCTCCGCTGCGCCCGGATCTGATGGGCGACGAAGGGGGTGACGAGGACGAAGAGGAGCACGGCGAGCGCCGCGCCGCGGCCCGTCTCGCCGTGGCGGAAGGCCTGGCCGTACATCTCGTGGGCGATGACGCCCGTGTCGAACTGCCCGCCGGTCATGGTCTTGACGATGTCGAAGGCCTTGAAGGTGCCGATCGCCTGGGCGAGGACCACGACGAGCAGCGTGGGCCTGATAGACGGCATCGTGATCCGCCAGAAGATCTGTCGGGGGGACGCGCCGTCGAGTCGGGCCGCCTCGATCAGCTCACCGGGAACGGCCCTGATCGCGCCGGCCAGCAGGACGGCCGCGAAGCCCGCCTGTGTCCACACCATCGCCACGATGAGGAACAGGACGTTCCAGGGGGAGTCCACGAGCCATTGCCGCGGTTCACCGCCGAACGCCACGACGAGCTGGTTCAGCAGCCCGATCTGCCCGACCGCCGCAGGACGGTAGGCGTAGACGAACTTCCACACGACACCCGCGCCGACGAAGGAGATCGCCATCGGTGTCAGGACGAGGGAGAGCGCGAACGCTCTGAACCGCGACCGTACGACGGCCGCCGCGTAGAGCAGACCGACCGCGGTCGCCGTCAGCGGCACGAGCACCACCCACGCCAGGGTGTTGCGCAGCGCCACCAGCGCCCGGGGGTCGGTGACCATCCAGACGTAGTTGTCGAACCCGGCCCACGCGTCTCCCCCGCCGTCGGTGAACGACAGGACCAGGGTGCGCAGACCAGGGAGGAGAAGACCAACCGTGAGGAGCAGCAGAGCCGGGGCCAGCAGGATCAGGGCCGCGGCCCTCCTCCGTACCGGCCCCCGATGGAGTGCGAGCAGGATCAAGGCGACCACCGCCGCGAAGGCGGCGACACCCTGGAGCAGATACACCAGCTTGGGCTGCTGGGCGACGGCGTCGAACGACATCAGCGGCTCGGCCAGGACCGTTCGATGGAGTCGGCGACCTGCCGGGTGCTCGCGCCGCCGATCCAGTCGACGGCTCCCTTCCAGAACGTCCCGGTGCCGACCGACGCCGGCATCAGGTCCGAACCGTCGAATCTGAATTGAGTCCCTGGGTCCTGGAGTAGCTGGATCGAGAGCCGGTCGACCGGGGTCGCGGAGTTCGCCGGATCCACGCCCACGTTCGCCGAGACGAACGGGCCCTTCCTCATCCGCGCGTTCGCGAAGTCGGCGGAGGCCAGGTACTCCTGGAACGCCCGCACCTCGGCGCGGTCGGCGAACGCCGAGGTGAACACTCCGCCCCCCAGGACGGGGCGGCTCGCCGGGTCGGCACCCGGCAGGAGGAAGGCGTAGACGTCCTCGTCCGGTCCGATCTCGGTGCCCGTCGGCCACATGTCGGCGTAGAACGAGGCCTGACGGTGCATCGCACAGTCGCCGGAGAGGACCGGTGTGCCGGCCTCCTGGAAGGAGATCGACGCCATCGACCGGGCTGGACCGAAACCCCCGTTGGCGTACCGGTCGTTCTTGAGGATGGACCCGACGGTGTCCATGGCCTTGACCACACGCGGGTCGTTGAACGGGATCTCGTGGGCGACCCACTGGTCGTACACGTCGGTGCCCTGCTGGCGCAGCAGGACGTCCTCGATCCAGTCCGTCACGGGCCAGCCGGTCGCCTCGGCGGACTCGACGCCCGCGCACCACGGCTTGACGCCCGACGCCGCGACCTTCTCCGTCACGGCCATCAGCTCGGCCCACGTGCGGGGAACGCTCAGTCCCCTGTCGCGGAAGAACTTCGGGGAGTACCAGACGAACGACTTCACGTTCGCGACCAGCGGCGTGCCGTAGAGGGTGCCGTTCACGGTCGCGTAGCGGTTCCAGTCCGCCGACCAGCCCTGCTTCGCCAGGGTCGCGACCCCGGGGCTCACGGGCTTGAGCTTCCCGGCCCGCGCGAAGCGTTCCAGGAGCCCGGGCTGAGGGAAGAACGCCACGTCGGGGGCGCTCCCGCCGTCGACCCGGACCTGGATCTGGGCCTCGAACTCCCCGTCCCCCTCGTACTGGACGTCGATTCCCGTGCAGTCGGCGAAGTCCGCCCAGGTCTCTTCGAACAGATCGGCCTCCCGGTCCCGGTTCTCCGCGTAGACGGTGACCTTGGTGCCGGGGTGCTTGCCGTAGCGGGCGTACGGTGCGCAATCCGCGGTGGTGTGCGACCGCGCGTCGCTGTCCTGCGGGGTGCCGCAGGCCGTGGCCGTGACGGCGAGGGTGATGACGGCGAGCGCAAGCCTCGCGCCGAACCTCATGGGTGTGCTTCCTCCGATCGCCCGCCCCATGCTCTCGGCGGGCGTTTCGGAAAGCTACCTCGTTCGAACGACATAGACCAATCGTTCGATGTTCAAGTGTCGGATCAGTGCCCCGTGGACCGGGCCGCGTCCAGGATCAGATCTGCCACGGCCTTGGGCTGGGACAGCATGACCAGGTGCGAGGACTCGACCTCGACGGTGGTCATGCCGGCGCGCCGGTACCCGAATCGCTCCACATCGGGGTTGATCGTGCGGTCGGCGGAAGCCACCAGGCCCCAGGAGGGCTTGGTCTTCCACGCCGCGACCGGCGCCGCCTCCGAGAAGGCCCGCGCGGCCAGGGGGCGCTGGGAGACGGCGAGCACCGCGGCGAGGGCGGGGTCGACGTCGGCGGCGAACAGGGCGGGGAACTTCTCGATCTCCACCGAGACGTCGGTACCGGTCTCGCTGGAGCCGGCCACCGGGAACGGGGTGTGGACGAGCGCCTCGCCGAGACCGGAGTCGGGGAATCCGCCCTGCAGCTCGCCCAGGCTCTCGCCCTCCTCGAGCGCGTATCCCGCGAGGTACACCAGAGCGCGGACGTTGTCCTCCGTCCCGGCGAGGGTGATGACGGCGCCCCCGTAGGAGTGCCCCACCAGGATCACGGGGCCTTCGACGGCACGGACCACCGAGGCGATGTACGCGGCGTCGTCGACGAGGCTGCGGTTGGGCACCGCCGGGGCGATCACCTCCATGCCGGCGGCCGTCAGTTCGGGGATGACGCGGGCGAAGCTGGAAGCGTCGGCGAAGGCTCCGTGGACCAGGACGACGGTGGGGCGGGCGTGTCGGGGCATGAGGGGAACTCCTCGGTGAGCGGACGGGGAAGGTCGTTGTGGCGTGCTTGTGGGGTGGTTCACAGGCCGAAGCGGGCACGGCGTGCCTCGGGCACCAGGTCGGCGTACTCGGGGTGCTTACCGATCCAGCCCCGGATGAAGGGGCAATACGGCAGGACGCGCATCCCGCGGGCCCGGGCGTCGTCGAGGGCGCCACGGGCGAGCAGCCCGCCCAGACCCCGGCCGCCGAAGCGGGGATCGATCTCGGTGTGGATGAAGGCGATCTCGCCCTCGGAGAGGTGGTACTCGGCGAAGCCGGCGGTCCCGGCGCCGTCGTCGCCGGCGACGATCTCGTAACGGGACTTCTCGGGCCGGTCGATGACCTGGGGTTCCATGGGCGTTCCTGTCTGGTCGTGGTGTTACGGAGGCCAGTGGCAGGGGTCAGAGCGTGCGGCGCACGCCCGCCTGGCGTTCCAGGTTGCGGAGCTGGACGGCCAGGTCGCCTTCCACCGCGAGGTGGGCGGGGCCGCTGCGGCCGATGGGCAGGACCTGCTCGCTGCGCATGTCCTCCAGCATCAGCGCGAACGCCGTGTACATCGCGACGAACGCCACGACGAGGCCGAGCGCCCCGGACGTGCGCGTCAGCCATTCGGCGCCGGTGACGCCCGCGAGTCCGGTGGCCGCCCAGCGGGGCAGGGAGACCGCGAGGACGAGCCACAGCGCCCGCTTGGGCCCGGTCACGGCTGTCATCAGCGCGCCGAAGCAGAAAAACGCCAGGTTGAAGACGCCAAGGACCTTCAGGCCGTCGGCCGCGCCGCTGAGCATGATGAGCGAGTAGGGCAGCCAGCTGCCGGCGAACACCGCCATCAGCGTGGCCGCGATCACGTCACGGGCGCCGAAGGCCAGGAAACTGACCAGGAGTTGGAGGACGAAGGCCGGCAGCACCGTGAAGGCGACGGCGGTGCGGGCCTCCTCGCCGAAGATCCCGAGCTGGAGGCAGCCCGTCATCACGGACGCGATGGCGATCGTGAAGAAGCCGAGCGGCATGGGTGAGGCGATGGGGCGCAGGTTGATCCGGGTCATCGACCGGAGGTCCGGCTCGAAACGGCGCCCCGCGGGTGCGTCCGGCGAGGTGCCCACGGCGTCGTCGCCGCTGTCAGCGCCGCTGTCGGCGGTGGGTGAGGCGGTACTCATCGTGTGGATCTCTCTCAGTGCTCGAAGCAGGGGTCGACGAACGACGGTTGGGTGTCGGGGAGGGAGCCGCGTGCGACGCGCCACAGGCGGTGCTGCTCGGACTCCGCGACGGCCTCGGCCACGAGCGAGGCCTGACGAACGCCCCCCTGGCCCGACTGGTAGCCGCCGAAGTGGGCCACCGGGCTCCACTCCGGGCTCACCGGCGGGACGGCCTCGTCGAGACCCTCGTACTCCGAGGTCGCCCAGACGATGCGGCCGCCGACGACGGTGAGGACGGACTCGATGTCAGGGATGACGTCCTCGGGCACGGTGAGGTAGTCGTCGGACAGGATCGCGAGGTCGCCGTACGAACCTTCGCGCAGGGTTCCCTTGACGTCCTGCTCGCCGGTGAGCCGGGCTCCCCCGCGCGTGTAGAGGTCGAGGGCGGTCTCCCGGTCGATCAGGTTCCCCGCCGGGTAGAGCGCGGTGCCGCCGACGGTCCGGCCGGTCACCAGCCAGTGGAGCGCGACCCACGGGTTGTACGAGGAGACGCGGGTGGCGTCGGTTCCGGCGGCGACGGTCAGGCCCTGGTCCAGCATGGCCCGCACCGGAGGGGTGTGGGCGGTCGCCTCGGCGCCGTAGCGGTCGAGGAACGCGGTGCCCTGGAAGGACATCCGGTTCTGGACCGAGACGGCGCCGCCGAGGGCCACGATCCGGTCCAGGCTGCCGGCCGACACGGTCTCCGCATGGTCGAAGAGCCAGCGGTTGCCGCCGGGGAAGAGTCCTTCGGCGGCGAGCTTCTCGAAGACGGCCAGGTCGCGGCGGATCGTCTCGTCGTAGGTCGCGTGGAGCCGGAAGCCCCAGCCGTTCTCCAGCAGGAGCCGTACGGCCTGCTCGAACTCGGTCTCGTACCCCGTGGCGAGCTCCGGACGGGGCTCGGAGAAGTTCTCGAAGTCGGCGGCGGCCCAGGTCAAGTTCTCACCCGCCCCGTTCAGCCGGAGCCACTCGTCCCCGTCCCCGGGCTTGACCATCTCGGTCCAGCGCTTCAGGTCGGCCAGTTCCTGACCGGCCGTCTGCGGGAACAGGTGGTAGGCGATCCGGAGGGTCAGCTCCCCCGACCGGGCGAGGTCGATGACCGTGGCGTAGTTGTCGGGGAAGTTCTGGAACCCGCCGGCGGCGTCGACCGCGGACGTCAGCCCGAAGCGGTTCAGCTCGCGCAGGAAGTGGCGCGTCGAGGTCCGCTTGTCGGCCTCGTCGAGAGCCGGCGCCTTGGCCAGGGTCGAGTACAGGATGAGGGCGCTCGGCGCCGCGAGGAGGACGCCGCTGGGTTCGCCGTCCCGGCCCCGGACGATCTGCCCGCCGCGGGGATCCGGGGTGTCGCGCGTGAATCCGGCTGCCTGTACCGCGGCTCGGTTCATCAGGGCCGACTGGTACAGGTGCAGGACGAAGACCGGGGTGTCGGGAGCGGCAAGGTTCAGCTCGGCGACGGTCGGCATCCTGCGCTCGACGAACTGTTCGGCGGTCCAGCCGCCCACGACGCGGATCCACTGCCCCTTCGGGGTCCGGCCGGCCTGCTCGCGCAGCATGGCCAGGGCCTGGCGCAGACTGCGCACCCCGTCCCAGCGCAGCTCCAGTACGTAGTTCAGGCCGCCCCGGATGACGTGCAGGTGCGAGTCGTTGAGTCCGGGGATCACCCGGCGGCCCAGCGCGTCGACGACCTTGGTGGCCGGCCCGACGAGGTGGGCGAGGTCGTGGTCGTCGCCGAGGGCCGTGACCCGGCCGTCGCGGATCGCGACGGCGCGGGCCTCGGGACGGTCGGGGTCTCCGGTGAACACCTTCGCGTTGCGGACGAGGAGGTCGGCCTGCGCGTGTTCCCGGCGCGGGGCGGGCACCAGACCCGCCACCGGCATGCTCGTCGAGGACCCGGTCATGGTCATGCGAGGGCCTTCCGCAGGGTGTCGACGGCGAGACCGATGGCGAGCTCCGCGCCCTGCGTGTCCCGCAGCGCGTTCAGCATCACGAAGTCGTGGATGACCCCCTGGACGCGTATGGCGGTGACGGGGACCCCGGCGGCACGGAGCTTCGCCGCGTACGCCTCGCCCTCGTCCCGCAGGACGTCGGCCTCGGCGGTGACGACCAGGGCGGGCGGCAGGCCGGTGAGCTGCTCGGTGGAGGCGTGCAGCGGGGAGGCGGTGATCTGTACGCGCTCGGCCTCGTCGGTCGTGTACTGGTCCCAGAACCACTTCATGGCGTCGCGGCGCAGGAAGTAGCCCTCGCCGAACCGGTGGTACGAGTCGGTGTCGAAGCTCGCGTCGGTGACCGGGTAGAAGAGGACCTGGTGGGTGAGGCGGACGTCGCCGCGCTGCTTGGCCATGAGGGTGAGGGCGGCGGTCATGTTGCCGCCGACGGAGTCGCCCGCGACGGCGATCCGGGTGCCGTCGAGGTCCTTGTGGTGTCCCTCGCGGGCGACCCACTGGGCGACGCTGTAGTTCTGCTCGACGGCGACGGGGTAGCGGGCCTCGGGCGAGAGGTCGTACTCGGGGAAGACCACGGCCGCTCCCGTGCCGACGGCGAGTTCGCGGACGAGCCGGTCGTGGGTGTGGGCGTTGCCGAAGACCCATCCGGCGCCGTGGATGTAGAGGATGACGGGGAGCGTGCCGGTGGCGCCGCGGGGCCGGACGATCCGGGCGCGGACGTCGCCGGTCGGGCCGCCGTGGACGGTGATCCACTCCTCGTCGACGTCGGGCAGCGGGACCCCTTCGCTGCTCTGGACGTCGTCGACGGCCTTGCGGCCCTCCGCGACGGGGATCTGGTGGAGGAACGGTGGCTGGGCGGTGGCGTCGGCGAACGCCTGGGCGGCGGGTTCGAGGACCGGACGGTTCTTCATGAGGGGTTCTCCTTCGGGGGATGTACGGGACGGGGTGGCGCGTCAGCGGGTCGCCCGCGCGGCGGCGAGGATCACGTGGGTGACCACGGCCGGCCGGGAGACGGCCACTGCGTGCGACGCGGCCACTTCGGTGACGTGCGAGCCCGCGCGCCGGGCCATCCACTGTTGGGCGGCCGGAGGGATGTTGTTGTCGGCGGTGGCGATCAGCGCCCAGGACGGGATCGTCTTCCAGGCGGCTTCCCCTGCCTTCTCCTCCAGCGCGGCGGTGGCGACCGGGCGCTGGGTCACGGCCATGACGGCCGCATCGGCGGTGGGGACGTCCGCGGCGAACTGCTGGTGGAACTTGGTCCGTTCGATGACGAGTTCGGTGCCGGTGCCACCGCCGGGCAGCGGGTACGACCGCGGGTTCACGGTGTCGCCGAGGGTGGAGCCGGGGAACTTGGCGGCGAGCTCGGCCGCGCTCTCGCCCTTGTCCGGGGTGAACGCGGCGATGTGGACGAGGGCCTTCACCCGGCTGTTGCCCACCGCGGCGCCGTTGATGACGGCGCCGCCGTAGGAGTGGCCGACCAGGACGACGGGTCCGTCGACGGCGGCCAGCACGCTGCGCAGGTAGGCGGTGTCCTCGGCGAGGCCGCGCAGCGGGTTGGCGGGGGCCAGGACGGGGTAGCCGGCGCGCTGCAGCCGCCTGATCGTGCCGCTCCAGCTGGAGGCGTCGGCGAACGCTCCGTGGACCAGGACGATGGTGGGCCTGGGATCGGGCCGGTCGGTGTTCTCGGCGGCCGGGCGGCTCGCGGGTGCGGCGCCGATCAGGGCGGCGAGCGTCGCGGGCATGGCGAGGGCGAGGGTGCGCCTCGTGAGCTGCATGGGTGGGTGGTTCCTTGTCGGGTGGTGAAGCGTTCGGGTGCGCTCGGTCGAGTGGGGCTCGGGGTTCGGTGCGGGGGGACCAGGACTCACAGGCCGTACGCCTCCAGGAGCCGGAGCCAGACCTCGCTCACCGTCGGGAAGGCGGGCACGGCGTGCCACCGACCGCCTCGGCCTCGACGACGGCGGTCAGCCCCGACCCAGCGGCCCGGCCTGCGACGACCTCGCCGGCCGGGCCGCCGCCGACCACGACGACGTCGTCGTACGTGTCCATCAGCCGTGCACCAGAGGGGTGTCCACGAGGTGCTCGGCCAGGAACCACACCTGAGCCTCGCCGGTGCGGATGACGTCGGAGACGAGCAGGTCGGCGCTGCCCTCGTCGCCCTCCCGGGAGAGCCGGGCGGCGGCGTCCCTGGCGTCGATCAGGATCCGCTCATGCGCGTCGAGGAGCCGCGACAGCATGACGGGCACCGGCTCGACGCCGTCCGGCGGGCGGGGGATCGCGGTCAGCTCGGCGACGTGGCGCGGGTCCCCGACGGCGACGCCCCCGAGGCTCTGGACGCGCTCGGCCAGCGCGTCGACGATGGCCAGTTGGGCCTCCGCGTGCTTGTCCAGCATCAGGTGGAGCGAGTAGAAGGTCGCCCCACGCATGAGCCAGTGGTGCTTCTTGTAGAGGGAATAGAGGATCTGAGTGTCGGCGAGGACGCGGTTCAGCCGCTGGCAGGCGTACATGCGGGTGTCGTGGCCGAGGCCGATCGGCAGCTGCTTGAGCGTGCCGAACGCCTGGGTCTCGGCGCCCTTCTGGTGCAGCAACGGCTGGCCGCCGCCGGGCGGGGTCGTGAGGGTGTCCATCGAGTGCTCCTGTACAGGGAGAAGTGGGTGGAGGGCCCGGCCGCCCGGTCGGGGGTACACGGGCGGCCGGACCCGGTCTGCGTTGCTCGCGCTCGGCGCTCAGCGCTCGGCGGTCGCCGGGGCGGCGGGGATCCGGTGCAGGACGAGCCGGGTGAGGAGTCCGCTGCCGAGCCCGGCCACGAGCGCGAGGGCGGCCCACCCCAGCGGGTACGGGGTGAGGCCGAGGACCGCGTCGAGGGACCAGGCGCCGGGGCCGGTGGCGGCCAGGGCGGTGACGGTGCCTATCAGGACGAGCGGGTACTCGTATCCGTCGTTCTGCACCCAGAGCCCGTTGTGCCATTTCACGGTGAGCGCGACCGTCATGACCCCGATGACGCCGGTGGAGGCGAGCGGGGTCATGAGGCCGGCGGCGAGCAGCAGGCCCGAACCGATCTGGCCACCGCCCGCCGCCACGGCGGTGAGGGCGCCGCCGCGGAAGCCGTCGGCGCGGAACTCCTCGGTACCGCCCTCAAGTCCCCTGCCGCCCAGGTGTGAACTGACCTTCTGCACACCGTGGCCGGCGACGAGCAGTCCCACCAGCAGACGCAGGATCAGAATGCCGGTGTCCACAGGGGTCAGCCGGCCGCGTGCGCGCCGATGACGCTCTGCGCATACACGACACCCAGGCCGTATGCGCCCGCGTGGGCCTTGACGATCTCCATGACCGCGCCGTACGTCTCCTGACGCGCCCAGTCGCGCTGCAGCTCCAGGAGCACCTGCACCCAGGTCACCGGGACGGCACCGGCGGCGATCATCCGCTGCAGCGCGTGCTCGTGGGCGGCCGGGCTGACGCCACCGGAGGCGTCGGAGACGACGTACACCTCGTACCCCTGCTCAAGGGCGGAGAGCGCGGGCAGGACGAGGCAGACCTCGGTCCACAGGCCGGACAGGATGATCTTCTTGCGCCCGGTCGCCTTGACCGCCGCCACGAGCGCCTCGTCCTCCCAGGCGTTCATGGTCGTACGGTCGATGACCTCGTGCTTGGGGAACACCTCGGCGAGCTGCGGCAGAAGGGGCCCGGAGAAGGACTCGGCGGCAACCGTGGTCAGGACGGCCGGAACGTCGAACGCCTTGGCCGCCTTGGCGAGGCCCACCGTGCTGTTGATGATCGCGGCACGGTCACCGCTGCCGGTGCCGAAGAACATCTGCGGCTGGTGGTCCACGAAGAGCATGACCGAGTTGTCGGGCGTGAGCAGGTCCTTGCTCGGAGCGGCCTGCACCTTGTCGAGGTCGAACATGAGGGGTCCTTTCGAAGCCATCGGTAACGTGCCCGCCGCCTCCGCGGCTCGGCACTCCTTCAAGCTATGAGCGACCCGACCGACCGTGTTGACCTCCTGCGCCCAGGGGTTGGCACGACAGCGCACAACCGGTCGAGGTCACGACGCCGGCACCCCGGCTACACCTCTGCGAGGGGTGGCGATGCACCCTCTCCCAGATCTGCGCCGATAGCCGGAGCCACCGCCGAGCAAACCCATCTCCCGCATCGACCGTCATCGGTGCGGGGCCATGCGGGTGATCTGGTGGCCGGCTCCGTGACCGTTGGCGCGGCATTCGATCATTCCGCCCAACGAGGCGGGACAGTAGACGGGATTTTCGGCCGGACCAACCCGGGGCCCTATCGATGTCGGCAGCCGGGCGTGTTTCGCCGCCCACCGCCCACTCGTCCGCAGGGGAACCCATCGATGGCCGAAACCGGCACGTCTTACCGTGATCTCCGCGCCCTGGTGATCAACTGCACCCTCAAGCGGTCGCCGGAGCGCAGCCACACTCATGGGCTGATCGACATCAGCACCGGGATCATGGAGCGCCAGGGCGTGGAGGTCGAGGTGCTCAGGGCGGTGGATCTCGACATCGCGACCGGTGTGTGGCCGGACATGACCGAGCACGGGTGGGAGACCGATGACTGGCCCGTCATCTACTCGAAGGTGATGGCCGCAGACATCCTCACCTTGGCTGGACCTGTATGGCTGGGAGACAACTCCTCGGTCATGAAGAAGGTGGTCGAGCGCTTGTACGCATGCTCCTCGATCCTCAACTCCGAGGGGCAGTACGCGTACTACGGGCGGGTCGGCGGCTGTCTGATCACCGGTAACGAGGACGGCGCCAAGCACTGCGCGATGAACGTCATCTACAGCCTTCAGCACCTGGGCTACGTCATTCCGCCGCAGGCCGACGCGGGTTGGGTCGGCCCGGCCGGACCCGGCCCTTCCTACCTCGACGAGGGCTCGGGCGGTCCGGAGAACGACTTCACCAACCGCAACACGACCTTCATGACCTGGAACCAGCTCCACCTCGCCCGGATGCTCAAGGACGCGGGCGGGATCCCCGCGTACGGCAACCAGCGCTCCGAGTGGGACGCCGGCTGCCGCTTCGACTTCGAGAACCCAGAGCACCGTTGAGTGCGGGCCTGAACGCTCGGAGGTCCTGTGGAAGTCAGCTCCGGGAACGAGGTGTCATCCGGCGGTCAGAGTCGTCCACTTCTGGTTGGAGCCGCCGTGGCAGTCCCACAGCTGGAGCTGCGCGCCGTCGGCCGTGGAGGAGCCCGGGACGTCGAGGCAGCGGCCGGAGGCGGGGTTGCGGTAGCCGCCGTTGTGGGGCTGCCAGACCTGGTTGGCGCCGCCGTGACAGGCCCAGACCTGCACCTTGGTGCCATTGGCGGTGCTCCCGCCGGCGGCGTCGAGGCACTTGCCCACGGAGCGCAGGGTGCCGTCGGTGTACGCGGACCAGAACTGGTTGGCACCGCCGCCGCAGCTCCACGTCTGGACGGCGGTCCCGTCGGCGGTGCCGGCGCCGCTGACGTCCATGCACTTGCCGGCGATGCCGGACTGCACGCGCGCGGGGGCGGGGGCGGGGTTCCTCAGCCACCCGGCGCTGTCCGCGGCCTGAACGCCCCGGTGGAAGGCGTCGGCCATCTTCCGGTAGCCGGAGTCGTTGGGATGCAGGGCGTCGGCCAGGTCGGCCGTGGTCAGGCCGCTCATGTCGACGTACGCGACGCGCTTGCCCGCGGCCTGCGCCTCGCTCACGATCTGGGGAATGGCCTGGTTGTACGCGCCCCGGTACTGCTCCTCGGACCCGCTGGTGGACACCACCAGGGAGGCCACGAGGACGGTGGCGTCGGGTGCGGCGGCGGTGATCCTGCCGACCAGGGACTTCAGCCGGGCGGTGGCGGTGGACACCTGGTGGGAGCGGTTGAGGTCGTTGGTGCCGATGTGCAGCGTCACGACGTTGGGCCGGTAACGGGTCAGTGAGGCGTCGGTGAGGGCGGCGATCTGCTCGATGAGGTATCCGGAGTGGCCTTCGTTGTCGGGGTCGGACATCGAACCGGCCCGCCCCGCGCCCACGAAGTCCAGCGGATGGCCGTCCGCCGCGAGCCTGTCCCACAACGGCGCCCGGTAGCCGTTGCCCGTACTGCTTCCCACGCCCCAGGTGATCGAGTCGCCCAACGGCATGACCCTCAGAGGTGTGTCGGAGGCGGCGGAGGCGGGGGCCACCCCTGCCGCCGTCACTCCGAGCACGACGGCGGCGAGCGCGATCAAGGGGCGGATCCAGGACCTTCTCATGGGGTTCCCTTTCTTGGGGTGGCGCGTCACGGGAGCGTGGTCCACTTCTGGTTGCTCTGGCCGTTGCAGGTCCACAGGACGACGGGGGTTCCGTTGGCGGTGCCGGCCCCGTTCGCGTCGAGGCACAGACCGGCGTGGACGTTGCGGATCGACCCGTCGGCCTGCGCGGTCCACTTCTGGTTGTTCTGGCCGTTGCAGGGCCAGATGACGACCGGCGTGCCATTGGTGGTGCCCTGGCCGGAGGCGTCCAGGCACTTGTCGCCGTAGACGCGGATCTCGCCTCCGGCCCACGTGGTCCAGAGCTGGTTGGCGGCGGTGTGACAGTCCCAGATCAGCGCCCGCGCCCCGGCCGCGGTGGAGGCGCGGTCCACGTCCAGGCAGCGGCCCGATCCGGTACCGCGCAGGCGTGCGGTGGTCGCGGCCTGCGGGCTCCCCCCGGTCATCCTGAACACGGCGACACCGTGCGCGGGCACGCTCGCGGAGATCTGGCCGGAGGTGCTCGACGTGCCTCCGGTCCACAGGTCGGTGAGGGCGAACGACTGCCCGGCAAGGCCGACCTGCGCGGCCGTGGCGGTGATGGTCGTCGCGCTCCCTCCCCTGTTGAGCAGGCCCACGGCGACCGAGCCGTCGGCCAGGGGCTTGGCGAACACCTCGGTGCCGCCGTCGTCTCGCACCCTGCGTCCACCCGCGCCCAGCGGGTCCTGGTTCACCGCCACCAGGCGGGGGTTGCGCAGGATGGAGCTCACGTCGGCGGACATGGTGCGGATGTCGTTGCCTGCCATGAGCGGGGCGCCCAGCAGCGCCCAGAGGGCGAAGTGGCTGCGGGACTCGGTCAGGGACAGGCCGGGGCGGCCGACGACCAGCATGTCGGGGTCGTTCCAGTGACCCGGACCCGACTGAGCGGCCAGCGGCGCGGTGACGTCCAGGACGTTGCCGACGCCCATCGGGTAGCTGTTGGTGTTGTTGTTCTGCCAGATGTCGAGCAGGTCCTCGGTCGTCCGCCACAGGTCGGCGACCTCACCCCAGTCGTATGTGGCGCCGGTGGGGGCGTGGAAGCTGTTGGGATTGATGCTGTAGACGATCGGGCGACCGGTGGCGCGCAGGGCGTCGCGCATGATCGTGAACCGTTCGACCTGTTCACGGAGGGTGCCGTTGCCGGAGCACCAGTCGTACTTGAGGTAGTCCACGCCCCAGGAGGCGAAGGCGGCGGCGTCCTGGGCCTCGTGGCCCTTGCTGCCGGTGGAGCCGGGGTAGGTGCCCACGCCCTGGGCGCAGGTGCGCTCGTTGGGTGCCTGGTAGATGCCGAACTTCAGGCCTTTGCTGTGGATGTAGTCCCCCAGCGCCTTCATGCCGCTCGGGAACGTGGTCGGATTGGCCCGGAGGTTGCCCGCCGCGTCGCGCTGCGGGTCGAACCAGCAGTCGTCGACGACGACGTACTGGTAGCCCGCATCCTTCATGCCCGAGGACACCATCGTGTCGGCGGCCTGGCGGACCTGTGCCTCGGTGATCCCGCATCCGAAGCTGTTCCAGCTGTTCCACCCCATCGGCGGGGTGAGCGCCGGGCTGCCCGGCGCGGCCTCGGCGGTCGTGTGGGCGGAGGCGGTGACGCACGCGGTGAGCGTCAATGCGGTGGCCGTGAGGAGACGCAGTAATCGTGGGAGCAGGGGAACCATGAGGATTCCTTCCTGGTCCGCACAACGGAAGCCGCTGTGCGGACCGGATGGGTGGGGGGCATGAGCCGTTGATCAGATGCGGGGGATCAGCGCTGCAGGGTGAGCAGGCCCGGCCGGTACGGCAGTCGCTGGTAGGGGGTCCCCTGCGGTGTGCCGGGGTCGTAGCCCTGGTAGAGGAACCGCAGGTTGCAGGGGTCGATGGTCATGGTCTGGTCGGCGTTGACGCGGATCAGGTCACCGTGGCTGATGTCGTTGGTCCAGGAGGCACCGCTGTTGGCCTTGCCCGCGAAGGGGCTGCTCTCACTGCCGGCCTGGAGGGTCCACGGACCGTTCAGGCCGGACGCGGTGAACGACCGGAAGTAGCGGTGCTCGTTCAGCCCCCGGGCCTCGACGATCATGAGGTACTGGTTCTGGCCCTGGACCTTGTAGACCTCCGGCGCCTCGAACAGGTTCTTCGCCGTGTCGCTCATGACCGTCGTGTACGACGAACCGAAGCTGCTCGGGAAGTTCCCGATCGGCATGGTCGACTTGTAGATCTTGCCGTTGTCGTCGGCGAAGAACAGGTACATGTTCTGGTCGTCGCCGATCAGGGTCGGGTCGATGGGGCCGGACTCGGGGAGGCTGCCGGTGAACAGCGGTTGCGGGGCGGACCAGCCGTTCGGATTGGTGGGGTCGCTGGACGTGCGGTAGGTGAAGGGCCAGGCGGTACCCCACCCGTTCGAGGCCAGTACCCAGATGTTCTTGGGCGCGAAGTAGAACAGTTTGGGCGCCACCGCCAATCCCTGGCTCATCCCGGTCTGGGTGGCCGTCGCCATGTCCGACCAGTTCGTGAAGGGACGGAACGCCGTCGTGCCCCACGACGAACCGTCGGAGGTGGTCGCGTAGACCAGGTTCTGGCCGTTGTACGGCACGGTGGTGAAGTCCTTCAGCGCGACCCACCCATGCGCCGGCTCCGTCAGCGGACCTGTCGAGGTCCACCGGTACGTCGACGGAAGGGAACACGTGTTGCCAGGCTCGGACAGACCGGTCCACTTCTGATTGCTGCCGCCGTTGCAGTTCCACAGCTGCACCGCGGCGCCGTTGGCGGTACCGGCACCCGAAACGTCCAGACACAGCCCGGACTCCACGGCGACGACCGTGCCGTCGGCGTTGACCCGCCACTGCTGGTTCGTACCGCCGTTGCAGCTCCAGATCACCGGTCGGGTCCCGGCCGTGGTGGCGTGGCCCGGAACGTCCAGGCACTTGTCGCCGTACACGGTCAGCCGGTTGTCGTCCGTCAGGGTCCAGCGCTGGTTGCTCCCACCATGGCAGTCCCGGATCTGCACGTTCGTGCCATCGGTCCGGCCGGCGCCCGGCACATCGAGACACCGGCCGGAACCGACACCGCGCAAGGCGCCGCTGGTGGCCGCCTCGGCCGGGCCGGCGACGAGCATCGCGGCCAGCGAGACCAGGGCCGCAAGCACGGCGTGGAGCGCCAGGGACGGGTGTCCGCGGTGGAGTCGACGTCTGCGCATGGTGACCTCTCACATCCTTGAGCAGGCGGTTCGAGCGCCCTGGCCCGGAGCCGGGACGCCTGAAGGGGTGCGGTGACATGCGGTGCCCGGTCTCCGGCGCCGCCGGACCAGGCCCTGTCCTCAAGCTCCCGCCGTCGCCTGAAGAGCGGCCCTGCGGCGTCCGGTGCGTGTTCTCGGCGTGCGGGAGTTTGATGACAGGGCCTAGTCCGTACCGCGTGTGGGGCGAGTGCGCCGGAGGTGGCACCTGTGAAGGACGGGGACCCCGGCGGGACGAGTAACAGGGTGCCCAGCGGGGCGAGCAGCGTTCTTGCGGTTCCGTTCGATGCGTCCTCCGGGCCCGGGCCGTTCCGCGCGGTCGATCCACTGCGACGGAGGGCCTGATTGTTCGAAATCACGAACAGCGTGCGGCACTTCGAGCAGAAGATAGATTTCGAGCTGATGTTCCGTCAACGCTTTTCGACGAGTTGCATCTCCGGCGCGTTACACCCCGCCCGGATAACAAAAATCCGGGCCCCTCACGCAAGTTGACCTGAAGTCCCACCCTGCGGTGGGGACGGCCTCGCCTGCCGCTACGAGCTCTTCGAGCGTACGCACGACGCCGGGATCGGCAGACGGGCGCGCTCTCAGCAGAAGGGCGGCTGGATCACTTGTTTCTCGATGTTCCGGCCGCCCTTCGGCGTCTGCGGCCCATCGGCCCCGGGCTCTTCCTTCTCGTGAGCGTTCCTCCGGGCCGGCCAGGGCGAAGTCGTCCTGTTCCAGCTCGCCGCGCAGGCGCCGTTCGGCGATGTCGGCGTAGTGCGGGACTGTTCGACGCCGACAGGCTTCCGGCCCTCCCGGACGGCGTCGCCTCACGACCCGGCAAGCGATCCCGCCGCAGGCGGACGCGGGCTGGATCGGCGAGGCCGGTCCCGGGCCGTCGTACCTGGACCCGGGCTCGGGCGGACCGGACAACGACTTCACCAACCGGAACACCTCGTTCATGGCCTGGAACCTGATACACCTCGCGGCGATACTCAAGCGGACGGGCGGAATCCCCGCCCTCGGCAACCAACGCTCGGCCTGGGACGCCGGCTGGCGCGGCGACTTCCCGAACCCCGAACACCGCTAGGCCGTGTCTTCTGGAGTCCGCGCACGAGGCCGTTTTGGATTGTCGGACGATCATCCCTACGATCCGCCCCATGATCACGAGAAAACAGCTGTCGACCGGGGCCTGCGCACTGCTCGCCGTCCTGGCCGTCGGGCTGTTCCCGAGCGGCGCCGCCGCCGACGAACCCGCGGCGAAGGAATCCCCCAAGGTCGAGCTGGTGCTCGACGTCAGCGGCTCGATGCGGGCCCGCGACATCGACGGCCAGTCCCGGATGGCCGCCGCCAAGCAGGCCTTCAACGAGGTCCTCGACGCGGTGCCCGAGGAGGTGGAGCTCGGCATACGCACCCTCGGCGCCGACTACGCCGGCGACGATCGCAAGAAGGGCTGCAAGGACACCCGGCAGCTCTACCCGGTCGGCCCGCTCGACCGCACCGAGGCCAAGACCGCCGTCGCCACTCTCGCGCCCACCGGCTGGACCCCCATCGGGCCCGCCCTGCTCGGCGCGGCGGAGGACCTCAAGGGCGACAAGAACGCCACCCGCCGCATCGTGCTCATCACGGACGGCGAGGACACCTGCGCCCCGCTCGACCCCTGCGAGGTGGCGCGTGACATCGCCGCCCGGGGCATCCACCTCACCATCGACACCCTGGGCCTGGTCCCGAACGCCAAGATCCGTCAGCAGCTCACCTGCATCGCGGAGGCGACCGGCGGCACGTACACCTCGGTCCGGCACACCGAGGAACTCTCCAAGCGCGTAAGGCAGTTGGTGGACCGTGCGGCCGACCCGGTCGCCACCCCGGTGGCCACCGAGGGCGCCCGGCGCTGCGCCGACGCCCCGGTGCTCAAGCCGGGTCTGTACACCGACCGCGAGACCTTCGGTCAGCACCGCTGGTACCGGGTGGACGTCCTGCCCGGCCAGGAGCTCCGCGCCTCGGTGAGCGTCTTCGCCGACCGCGCCGTCAACAACGACTACGGCGTGCTGATGCGGGCCGTGACCCTGCGCGGCCGGGAGATCGTCCGCGGCTCGGAGGCGGGCGACGGCCGGACGGACGTCATCTCCACCGGTCTGCGCTACCCCAAGCAGCCGGTGGACGGCGTCGACGCGGACAAGCCCGCGGCGGAGACCGTCTGCCTGCAGATCAGCAACTCCTTCTCCGCGCCGCCGTCGGTGAAGACGACGCCCGGCATGCCGATCGAGCTGGCTCTCGACATCGTCGACGCGCCCGACGAGGCCTCCGACGTGGCCGCCTTCGGTCTCGGCCGGGGCTGGTGGCTGCTCGGCGCGCTCGTCCTGGCCGGTTTCGTGGGCGGTCTGCTGTGGGGCTGGGTGTCCCGCTGGCGCGTCGCCGTCTGGAGGACCAACTGATGCGTACCGTACGCGCGCTGAGCGCCGCCCTCCTGGCGGGAGCCGCCCTCTTCGGGCCGGCCGCCGTGCCGGTCCTCGCGGACTCCGCCACCCCGACCCCGAGCGGCAGCGCGAGCGCCGCGACGGCAGGACCGACCGAGGCCGGCACCACCTTCCGTACCGCCGCCTTCTTCCGGCAGGGCCAGCAGGCCACCGCCGAGGCCTCCACCGGTGACTTCCTGTACTGGGTCTTCCCAGCCGACACCGGGCAGCGGCCGACGGTGACGGCCTCCGTCACCCTGCCCGAGTCCACCGCCCGGCACGGTTCCTCCACCTGGCGGATCGACGTCTACGACGGGCTGCGCCGCCGGCAGCCGTGCATGTACGGGATGCAGTCCCGCGCGGCGGCCCGGGAGGCCGCGACCGTGGAGCTGTCCTGCACCCTGCGCCCGGTCCGCCCGTGGGCCGACACCTGGGACGACGACCCGCTGCCCGGCAGCTACTACGTCCGCCTCACCGTGACGGCCCTGCCCGAGGAGGACCTCGGACAGTCGTTCACGGCCCGGATCGGTGCCGTCTCGGCCGAGAAGGGTGGGGCGTACGCCGGCGGCGGCTCGCTCGCCGCACCGCTGGTGCCGGGCGCCACGACGGAGGACGCCGCCTCGGCCGACACCCCGTCGGCCGTGGACGCGCGGGCGCCGGAGGACGGCTGGTCCTCGGGCTGGTGGTCCGACCGCTGGATCTGGACGGCGGCCGGCGGGGTGCTCGCCGCACTTGCCGGTGTCGCCGGGCACACGCTGACGCGTGGCTCCGGCCGCCCGTCACGGGTGCCGCCCGCCGTCTGACGGGGCTGTGCCCGAGCGGCCACGGGTCTCCAACGGGACCCGCGGCCGTTCGGGGCGGCGCGCCCCGTGTCGCGATCAGCCCCGCCACGGACACGGCCTGACGTTCGACGACCGGCGGGCCAGCGACCGGCCGGGCGCACCAGGCCGGTGTCGTGGGCGTAGACGGTCGCCTGGGGGGCGGCGGCACGCCTCCGGTCGCCGTAGTCGGCGGCGGTCCGCGTGGCGGCGAGCGCGGCGTCCCGGTTGGTGGCGTACCGGGCGTCGAGGGTGGCGTTTCTCCGGGAGCGGGCCCGCCCCCTCCGCCGGCCCGCCGTCACCGTCGCCGGCCCCCCGTCACCCGTCGGCGCGGCCTCGTCGGGCGGGGAAACCGTGGGTGCGGGCGGCCGTGACGACGGCCAGGACGAGGATCAGGAGCACCAGGACGGTCCCGGGGAGGGCGCTCGCGCCGAGGCGGTCGAGCAGCAGGCCGCCGGCGATGCCGCCGCCGGCCATGGCCGCGTTCCAGAGGCTGACGAGCATGGTCTGCGCGGTGTCGGCCGCTTCGCCGCCCGCGTCGCCGACGGCTGTCTGCAACAGGGTCGGCGCGCCGCCCCAGCCAAGTCCCCACAGCGTCGCGGCCGCGTAGACCAGGGCGGCGCTGTCCGCCTGGACGGCGAGGGCGGCCGCGGCGACGGCGAACAGGGCGGTACCGGCGAGGGTGAGGGCCCGTACGCCTCGGTCGATGCGCAGGCCGGTGAACCAGATGCTGAGGAGTGAGGCGATACCGAAGACCAGGAGGACGGCGCCGGTGGAGGAGCCCATGCCCAGGTGGTCGAGGAAGGCGGCGACGTAGGTGTAGAGGACGGTGTGGGCGAGGACGAGGACGAGGGTGACGAGGAGGACCGGGGCGACGCCGGGGACGGCCAGGGTCCGCCGGATGGGAGCCCTGCCGCCCCGCTGCTGCCCGGGAAAGTCGGGGACGGTGAGGGCGATCCAGGCAACGAGGACGGCGGCGAGCGCGGTCATGAGGAGGAACGCCACCTGCCAGCCGAGGGCCGCGCCGAGGAAGGTGCCGGCGGGGACGCCGAGGGAGAGGGCGACCGGGACGCCCGTCATGACGACGGCGATCGCCCTGCCCTGGAGCGGGACGGGCACCATCCGGCGGGCGTAGCCGGCGAGCAGCGCCCAGGCGAGACCGGCGGCGACGCCCGCGAGGAAGCGGGCGGCCATGGTGAGGGGGTAGTGGGTGGAGACCGCGGTGACCGTGTTGGCGACGGCGAAGCCCACGACGGCCGTGAGCAGGAGTCGTTTGCGTCGCCAGCCGGCCGTGGCGGAGGCCAGCGGGATCGCGGTGAGTGCCGTGCCGATCGCGTAGATGGTGACCGACTGGCCCATGGCGGGTTCTCCGACGCCGAGGTCGGCGCTCATCGCGGGGAGGACTCCGGCGGGCAGGGTCTCGGTGAGACTCGTGATGAAGACGGCCGTGGCCAGGGCGAGTAGCGCCGGCAGCGGCAGTCGCCCGGTGGGACGCCTGTCCACGGTCCGGCCCGAACGGGCCTTCTGTACGGTGTGGTTGGTCATGCCACGTATGCTGAAACCTTCACATTGATGTGAAGGTCAAAGGGACGTGGTGTGAGGTGGACCACATGCGCATCGGAGAACTGGCGGACCGCACCGGCACTCCGCGCAGGATGCTGCGCTACTACGAGGAGCAGGGACTCATCGTCGCCGATCGTCTGCCGAACGGCTATCGCGTGTACGACGAGTCGAACGTGGACCGGGTCCTGCAGATCCGCGGCCTCCTCGACGCGGGGCTGCCGACGCGGATCATCAAGCAGATCCTGCCCTGCCTCGACAAGCCCCGGGTCATCCACTTCCCCGACGCCACACCGGAGATGCTCGCCACACTGGAGAACGAACGGGACCGGATGACCGAACGCATCCGGTTCCTGACCCGGAACCGGGACGCGGTGGCCGAGTATCTCGACGCCGTACGGGAGAAGTTGGCGTCGGGTTCGCCCGCCGCGCACTGACAGCGGCGGGCTCCTTCGACGCTCACCGGGCCACCGTCAGCGGGCGGCCGGAGCCGTCCAGCCGGCGGGGATTCGGGCCAGGCGGACGCGCTGCGGGTGGTCGCCGACCGGGACCGAGGCGACGGCGCGGCCGGTGGCGAAGTCGATCGCGGTCACCTTGTCCGCGCCGCTCTCCGAGATGACGCAGGAGCGGCCGTCGCCGCTGACGGTGGCCCAGTACGGCTTGGCGGCCGTGACCAGCGGGCCCTCCCGCAGACTCGCACGGTCCACGACGGTGGCGTAGTCGTCCATGGTGGCGGCGACACAGAGCTTGGAGCCGTCGGGGCTCATGGACATGCCGTGGTGGCGCGAGTCGTTGACCCACGTGGTGCGGTCCGGGTTGGTCGCCGGGTTCTCGGGAAGCGTCTTCAGGCGGGTGATGCGATCGGTGGCGACGTCGTACTCCAGGAATCCGTTGAAGAACGAGACCTGGAAGTAGAGCGTGGACTCGTCCGGGGTGAAGGCGACGGGCCGGACCGCGTCGGAGAGGTCCTTGCGGCCGAAGGCGTCGAGCCGGGCGCGCATGTCGATGACGCGGACCTGTTGGAAGGTGCGGGCGTCGACGACGGTGATCTTGCGGTCGCCCTTGGTCCAGTCCCAGCCGGGGCCGTCGAGAGCGGTGGTGACCTCGCCGATGGCCATGTTCCACAGGTACCGGCCGTCGGCGGTGAAGACGTTCTCGTGAGGCTTGTCACCGGTGGCGAACGAGCCGAGCTCCTTGCCCGTGCTGATGTCGAGGACGTGGACCCGGTTGGAGGTGGAGGCCGAGACGGCCACACGGGTGCCGTCGGGCGAGACCGCCATGTGGTCGGAGCGGAAACCGGACACGAGGAAGCGCCAGTTGATCCCACCGGTGCGGAGGTCGATCGAGACGACGTCGGCGAAGCTCGGCCGGGAGACCACCATCGCCGAGCCGTCCGGCGTGGCGTACATGTCGTCGACGAACTGGTCGTGGCCCTCGCCGGGGCCCTGCCGGATGCCGAGGAAGAACGCGAGCTTGAGCGGGTTCAGCCCGATCTCCCACATCCGGGCCTCGCGGTCGGGGATGACGTTGATCCGGCCGAGGCGGGAGAAGTCGCCGGAGGCCTCGATGACGTCGGCGGTGCCGTCCCAGTTGTTCCCCACGAACATCACCTCGCGCAGCCCGTCGGCCGCCCCTGGCGCGTCGGGCGAGGCGGCGGCGACGGTGCCACCGCCCCCGACGGAGAGGACCAGGGCGGCGGCCAGGGAACCGAGCAGGAGGCGACGGGCGCCCCGCGTCCGGGCAGCGGACATCGGTGTTCCTTCCAGGAGACCGTGCGGCATCAACTGCCCTGCCTGCCAGGGCGACTTACCCGACAGTAAGGAGTTGCCGCGCAGCCCACAAGAGGTCGGAACACCTCGTTCGGATCAGCCGTTGGTGTAGGCCCGCGCGATCGGCTTCTGGCGCAGGACGGTGCTCGTCAGCGGGCCCGGTCGTAGCGCAGGAGGACCACTCCGTTGCCGAAGGTGCGGGTTCCGGTGAGGGTGAGCGGGGTCGCGGCGTCCGTCTCACGGAAGAGGGGTTTGCCGCGGCCGATGAGGACCGGCTGGACGCAGATGTGGAACGCGTCGATCAGGTCGTGCTCCATGAAGGACGCGGCGAGGTCGGCGCCGCCCAGGACGAGGTCGGCGCCGGGCTGCTCCTTGAGGGCCCGGACCTCGTCCGGGTCGACGCGGCGGACGATCGTCGTGTTCCAGTCGGCGTGCTCCAGCGTCGTGGAGTAGACGATTTTGGGGATGTCGCGCCAGATCCGCGCGAACTCGACCATCTCCGGCGCCGCGTTCGGGTCGGCGTCGGCGGTCGGCCAGAAATCGGCCATCAGCTCGTGGGTGACCCGGCCGCTGAGGATGCCGCCCATGGAGGCGACCTGCTCGTTGAAGTACTGGTGCAGTTCCTCGTCGACCATGTGCCAGTCGATGTCGCGGTCCGGGCCCTCGATGTACCCGTCGAGGGAGACCTGCATCATCAGGACGATCTTCCGTGGCATGCTCAGGTCTCCCTCGTGCTGGGCTCGGGGTGCGCGAATGGCGCGGGCGGCCCGGTCAGGGCATGCGGCGGGCTCCCGCCACGATCGCCTCACGGATCCGGTTATAGGTCCCACAGCGGCAGATGTTGCGGATTTCGTCGAGGTCGGCCTCGTCGATCTCCCGTCCGGCGTCCCGCGCGGCGCGGACCTTGGCGACAGCCGTCATGATCTGACCGGGCTGGCAGTAGCCGCACTGGACGACGTCGAGATCCAGCCATGCCTCCTGCATGGGGTGCAGCTCCTTGCCGACGGTCGCCGGGAGCCCCTCGATCGTGGTGATCTCGTCGGTGGGGGCGATGTCCTTGACCGGAACGGAGCAGGGGTTGAACGCCTTGCCGTTGATGTGGCTGGTGCACGCCTGACAGACGCCGAGCCCGCAGCCGTACTTGGGGCCGGTGACGCCGAGGACGTCCCGGAGCACCCACAGCAGCCGGACGTCGTCCTCGACCTCGGCCGTGACGGCCTTGCCGTTGAGGATGAAGGTGTGGCGCGGCACGGTGGCTCCTGGGTCCTAGAACGCGTGGTCGAGGCCGTCGACCGGCGAGGCGGGGATCGGCGGGGTGGTGGGCAGCGGCTCGAAGGCGAGCGGCTCGGCGTGGTTGACGGGGAAGGTCGTCGGCATGGTGCCGGTGGCCCGGCCGTACGCGCAGGCCACCGCCGCCATCGCCGCGCCGACGGCCAGCTCGCCCGCACCGCCCGGCCGGTCCGAGGTCGGCGGCATGACGACGATCTCCAGCTCGGGCGGGGTGTTCCACTGCCGGGTGTAGAAGTAGTTGTCCCAGCTGCCCTCCTGGAAGTGGCCGTCGCGCAGGTGCAGTCCGGAGGTGAGGGCGAGCGCGATGCCGTCCACGATGCCGCCCATCATCTGGGCCTCCAGACCGCGCGGGTTGACGGCGAGGCCGACGTCGACCGCGCAGACGACCTTGGTGACACGGGGGCCGGTGTACGCGTCGTGGATCTTCCGGCCGGTCGTCTCCGGCCGGCAGTCGATCTCCGCGAGTACGGCGACGAAGGCGTGGTACTCGGGGTGGACGGCGATGCCCTGGGCCATGCCGGCGGGCAGCGCCCGACCCCAGTCGCCCACCTCGGCGACCTTGTCCAGGACCGCCCGGGCCCGCTCCTCCTTGAGGTGCCGGCGACGGAACGCGTACGCGTCCTTGCCCATGCGCCGGGCGAGTTCGTCCACGACGAGCTCCTGCGCGCAGCGGACGTTGGGCGAGTAGATGCCGCGCATGGAGCCGGTGTTGAAGCCCTTGTCGGTCTCGCTGAGCAGCTGGGTGGTCACGCCGAAGTGGTACGGGCTCTGCTGGGTGAGCGCGAAGATCGTCTCGGAGAAGGCGAGGTCACCCACAGGCAGTTGGGCGGCCGTGGAGGTGATGACCTCGCCGAGTCCGTGGCCGAAGTCCGTGGCGACGGAGGTGTGGCGCTGCTCGTACGTCAGTACCTCGCCGAGCGTGTACGTGGCCCGGACCCGGGACGTCGACATGGGGTGCGTACGGCCCTGGCGGAAGTCGTCGGTCCGGTGCCACATCAGCTTCACGGGCTTGCCCATGGCCCGGGAGATCTCGGCGGCCTCGGCGGCGGCGTCGTGGAAGAGCTTGCGGCCGAACGAACCACCGCCCTCGGTGACATGGACTTTGACCGCGGTGACCGGGAGGCCGAGTTGGAGGGCGATCTGCTCCTGGGCGACGATCGGCGTCTTCAGGCTCGCCCAGATCTCGGCCGAGTGCGGACGCACGTCCGCGATGGCGCAGTTGGTCTCCAGGGCGCTGTTGCTGGAGAAGTGGAAGGTGAAGCGGGCGTCGACGGCCTTGGTCAGCAGAGGCAACGGCGGTACGACGAGCGGAAGTTCGGCGGCACGCAGCGTGCGCTGGACGGTCGCGTCCGAGGCGCCCTCGGCGGTGCCGGGCCCCCAGGTGACCTTCAGGGCGCGGACGGCGTCGATGCACTGGCCGAAGGTGCGGCCGCGGACGGCGACGCCGGTGGAGATCCGTACGACGTCGGTGATGCCGGGCATGGCCCGCGCCTCGGCCAGGTTGTCGACCGAGCGGACGGTGCCGTTGATCGTCGGCGGTCGGCAGACCATCGTCGGAAGGGCGTCGGGCACAGCCACGTCCATGGCGAACTTCTTCCGCCCCGTCACGGCCTCCAGCGCGTCGATCCGGCGCTGGGCGGTGCCGATGACCTTGAACTCGGACGGCTTCTTGAGGGCGACCGCGACCGCCGTGTCGCTGACGGCGGCGGCCTTGGCGGCGAGTTCGCCGTAGCCGATGCTCCGGCCGGTCGCCGACGAGACGATCGCCCCTGCCTTGGCGGTGAGCGAGCCGAGCAGCTCCCCGAGCTCCAGGGCGGCGGCGCGCAGGAGCCGGCCCCGGGCCACGGCGGCGGCGACGCGGATGGGGGTGAAGGTGGCGATGGTGGTGTTGGAGCCGCCGGTCATCTGGTTGAACAGCAGCTCCGGGCGGGCGTCGGCGAGGGTGACGCGCACCTTCTCCAGCGGGAGGTCGAGCTCCTCGGCGATCACCATGGCGGAGGAGGTGGTGATGCCCTGGCCGACCTCGGCCCGGGGCAGGGCGAAGGAGGCGGTGCCGTCGGCCTCGATCCGGATGGTGATCAGGTTCGCGGTGGGCAGGGCCGCGTGCGTGAGCATGTCGTTGAGGTCGTAGATCTCGGACGGCCCGGGCAGGGAGGGCACCAGCGCGGGAGCCGCTGCGGCCGCCGGCGCGGGGGCGAGGACCGCCTCGCCGAGCTGCGCGGCGACCGTGAGGGTCGGCGCGGCGAGGACGTATCCGAGGAAGCGGCGCCGGTCCGGCCCTTCGCCCGGCCCTGACTCCTCCTGTCGGCGTTGCTGCTGCGCGTCGTCGCCCACGGTCATCGACTGCCCTCTCCACGAACCACCCCGTCGGAGGGATCATCGCGCATGCGCGGCGGTCCGCGTCCGCGAGAGCGCAGGATTCACGGCGGCCACGCGGTGCCTTCACGCCACGGCGGGGCGAACCAGGGAATACCACGCCCGGGAACGGCGGTTCAGGGCTTGCGTGACACCCCGTCGCACCCGCTCGGAAGGAACGTCCATGAAGATCGGCATCATCGGCGCAGGCAACATCGGCGGCAACCTCACCCGTCGCCTCACCGCCCTCAGCCACGACGTGTCCGTCGCGAACTCCCGTGGGCCGCACACCCTCACCGCGCTCGCCGAGGAGACCGGCGCGACGCCCGTCACCGTCGGCGAGGCGGCGCGCGGCGCCGAGATCGTGGTGGTGACCATTCCGCTGAAGGCGATTCCGGATCTGCCCGCGGGCCTCTTCGACGAGGCGGCGGACGGCTTCGCCCTCATCGACACCAACAACTACTACCCGCAGCAGCGCGACGGCCGGATCGCGGCGATCGAGGACGAGGGACTGACCGAGAGCCGCTGGGTCGAGCAGCACCTCGGCCACCCGGTGATCAAGGCGTTCAACGGCACCTACGCCGAGGACATCCTGGACAAGCCCCTCCCGGCCGGAGACCCGGAGCGCATGGCGCTGCCCGTCGCGGGCGACGACGAGGTCGCGAAGAAGACCGTCCGCGCCCTCATCGACCAGCTGGGCTTCGACACCGTCGACGCGGGCGGGATCGACGAGTCCTGGCGCCAGCAGCCCGACACCCCGGTCTACGGCCTGCGGGCCGGAGCGGAAGCGGTCACGAAGGCCCTCGCGGAGGCGTCCCCGGAACGGCCCGCGACGTTCCGGGGCTGAGGTCGGGCCGGTTTCGGAGGCCGAGGTTGGCCGGATTCGGGTACGGTGGCCTCTACCCGCTCTAGGGTCCTGCGCATGACCGAAGACCTTCGCGTGCGCCGGACCCGAGCTTCCTACGACACCGTCGCCGCCGACTACCAGCGTCTGCTCCGTGACCACCTCGACACCACTCCCCTGGACCGCGCGGTACTCGACGCCTTCGCCTCACAGGTCGGTTCGGCCGGCCTGGGACCGATCGGCGACCTGGGGTGCGGGACCGGCCGGGTGACGGCGTACCTGCAGGGCCTCGGGGCCGACGTCTTCGGGGTCGACCTGTCGCCGGGAATGATCGCGGTGGCGCGGGAGGAGTACCCCGGATCGCGCTTCGAGGTGGGGTCGATGGCGGCCCTTGACCTGCCCGACGGCTCACTGGGCGGCGTCCTGTCCTGGTGGTCGACCGTCCACGCGCCGGAGGAGGAACTGGCCGTCTTCTTCGGCGAGTTCCACCGCGTCCTGGCACCCGGGGGCCTCGTCCTCGTCGGCTTCAAGGTCGGCGACGAGCGGGTGCCGCTGGAGAAGGCGTACGGCCACGACGTCACTCTCGACGTCTACCGCTACCCACCGGACCGCGTCGCCGCCCTCCTGGGCGAAGCCGGTCTCGTCGAGACCGCCCGCCTGGTACGGGCGCCGGGCGACGCGACCGAGAACACCCCGCAGGCCCTCCTGATGGCGCGCAAGCCCGTCTGACGGCAGATGCCCCGGGCGGCCGGCCGCGCGACGGGGGCGGGCGCGTCAGGCCGGGCGGGGGCGCGGCGGATCAGGGGCGGGGCGTCAGGCCGCACGGGCGGGCGCCCAATGGGAAGTTGGGCGGAGAGTGGGGAGAAGGTCGGGTGAAGCCTCACCGCCCCCGGCGGGCGGGGAACGCGGGCAGGGCCGAGAGGGTGGGGAGCGCCGGACGACGTACGGCGCGCAGCTGGCAGCGGGAGAGCCGGGCACGCTGGCCACCACTGGTGATCAGGGCGTTCACAGAGGTCATCGGGTCGACTCCCACGCTCCGCGCCAGCATCATGCCGACGACGAGCGGGAGCAGCGCGACCGCCACGGCCGAACCGGTGGCCGTGACGTGCTGGATACGGCTGGTGGGCCGGGCGTCCGTGGTCATGACCCCATTCGACCGGAGGAGGCCGGGGCCGGGCATCCGGCGATGTACTCACCCGGCCTGCCCGGGATACTCAGGCCGGCCCGCGGCCGTCGCGGCGCGCCCTCTGGCGAGCCGTGGCCCGGGTGGGGTTGCGTGGGCGGTCGACCGCACCGTACGCACACGCCCACGCACACCCGCGCCCACGCACACGCATCGCACCCACGCACGAGGAGTCACGACACCATGGCCGACTACCGCATCGAGACCGTCCGCACCGGCTACCGGCAGTGGACCGCCCGCAACGACCGGGGCGCGGAGGTACGCATGGGGGCGGCGGACGACGCGGACGCCCAGCCCTCCTTCACCCCCGTCGAACTGCTGCTCGCGGCCATGGGCGGCTGCGGCGGCATGGTCGTGGACCGGACGGCGCGCGCCGTGGACCACGACGACCTGCGGATCGTCGTGGAGTCGGTCTCCCTGCCGGAGGACGACGGCCGGGTGGGCCGGATCAGGGTCAGCTACGAGTTCGAGCTGCCGGACAACAATCCGAAGGCCGCCGAGGTCTTCGCGCGCGGTGTGCGGCTCACGCACGAGAAGTTCTGCACGGTGAGCCGCACCGTCGAGCACGGTGCGACGGTGGAGGCCGTCCTGCCCGACGGGACCATCGGATTCCGCGCGGGCTGAACCTGCACGGTTTGACCTCGCCGTGCGTGGTGAGTCGCCTGAGTGTGGCCGGCAGGCCGGCCCGAAGCACACGTACGGCCATGACAGGGCGTACGACCACGACAGCCGCTCAGGACGGACGGACAGGCAGGAGGCACACGTCGTGTCGATCAACGGAAAGCGCGTACTCGTCCTCACGACGAACTACGGCACCGAGCAGGACGAGCTGACGAAGCCGGTCGCGGCCCTACGGGAGGCGGGTGCCCAGGTCACCGTGGCCGCGCAGGACGACGAACCCGTCGTGACGCTCGTGTCGGACCGGCGCCCCGGTGAAGAAGTCCGACCCGACACGACGTACGCCAAGGTGTCGGCGGACGACTACGACGCGGTGGTCGTGCCGGGCGGGACCCTCAACGCCGACCGGCTGCGGACCGACCAGACGGCTCAGGGGCTCCTCACGGCGTTCGCGACGGGCGGCAAGATCGTCGCGGCGATCTGTCACGGACCGTGGCTGCTCATCGACAGCGGGCTGGTCGCGGACAAGGAGGTCACCTCCTACCCCTCGCTCGGCACCGACCTCGTGAACGCGGGCGGCACCTGGCGCGACCGCGAGGTCGTGGTCGACGCCTCCGGCGGCTTCCCGCTCATCACCTCGCGCAAGCCGGCCGACATCCAGCCATTCTCCGAGGCCATCATCGAAGCCCTGGCCAGGGCAGGACTCCCGACGGCCGCTTGAGACACATGGCCTGAGGGAGGCGGGCTCCCCGGACCGATGTTGGGCGGCCGGGGAGCCCACCGGCGCCGACTCGTGCGATCCGCCGATTCTCCGATCAGTCGAGCCAGATCTCGCGGACGGACGCCAGCGGGTCGCGCTCCACGCGCGGCTCGGCGCCCCAGAGCATCGTGGCGTGCTCGTCGGCGGTGTAGCGCGGCCAGGACGCGCCCGGATCCTGGTCCCGCACGAAGGCGACCCAGGCGCGGTGCATCGCGTCGGCCAGAGCGCGGGGCGGCGCGTCGCCCGCGGCGGCGGTGACGCCTTCGGCGTCGAGCAGGTCGAAGGCGTACGGCAGGTCAAGACAGTGGAAGGCCGTGCCGTCCACGGGCGACGTCCACTGGAACTCATAGAGCCAGGTGGGCCGTTGGCGTGCGGCGCGGGCGTCCGCGACAGTCAGTGAGGGTGCACGGAAGGTGGCGTCCGTGAGCGCCTGGCCGAACAGCGTGTCCGGTCCGGCCGCCGCGTACGCCGTGGTGAAGGCCTCGACGCGGTCCTCGGCCAGTCCGAGCGAGCCGAGGAGGAACGGCATGGGCGGCCCGTCGGGGCCGGGGACGGCGTTGAACTCGTGGGCGGTGAAGCCCAGCATCAGCGGTACGTCGGCGCCCGCGTCCCCGGCCGTCAGGGCGTCGAGGACGGGTTCCGGGATCAGCTCTCCGTCGGCGAAGGGCGCCAGGGAGAGCAGGGGCGGCAGGCCCGCGCGGTCCGGGCCGGGAGCGCCCAGGCGGTCCTGGAGGTCGAGGAGTTCGCCGTCGCTCAGGTCCCGGAGGGCGGCGGCGGTGGCGGGTACGCCGGTACGCGCCGTGAACAGGCGGGACACGGCGCGGGCGACCTCGGGGCCGTCGGGGCGCATGACCGCCCCCGAGACGGAGAGCGCGCCCCGGAACAGACCCCTGGCGGCGGGGACGGCGAGCAGCGTCTGCACGGCGCCGCCGCCCGCCGACTGGCCGGCGACGGTGACCTTGGCGGGGTCGCCGCCGAAGCCTGCGATGTTGTCCCGGACCCATTCGAGGGCGGCGACCCAGTCGCGTACGCCTCGGTTGTCGGGGGCGTCGTCGAGGTGCAGGAAGCCCTCGATGCCGAGCCGGTAGCCGAGGGAGACCAGGACGACACCGTCCCGGTTGAAGGCCGTTCCGTCGTACCAGGGGCTGGCCGCCGAGCCCGCCACGTAACCGCCGCCGTGGATCCAGACCAGGACGGGAAGCCCTGCCTCAGGGTCGGTGTCCGGGGTGAAGACGTTGAGGTTGAGGACCCCGGCGCCCGGGATGGAGGGCTCGGGGATGGTGGTGACGTCGGCGAAGGGGCGGCGCTGGGCGGTCGGCCCGTAGGCGGTGGCGTCCAGGGGTTCGCTCCACGGCTCCGGCGGCACGGGCGCCGCGAAGCGGAGATCGCCGACGGGCGGCTGCGCGTAGGGGATGCCGAGGAAGCGGAGGCTCCCGTCGGCCCGGCGCTCGCCGCGCACGGGGCCGCGGGTGGTGGTGACGGTGGTGGCGGTCATGGAAGCAGCGTCCGGCCGTTGATCAGCCACGTCAACGGCTGGAGGGGAAAGGTGACACGTGTCACTTACGCGTGTCACGAGGCTCCGCAGGCGCCCCGACTGGAGCCCGTCCGACCGGGGTACGACTGACACGAGGGCTCGTCGGGGAGGGAGGCCGCGCATGGCGGGACTGCAGACGGGGACGGCGGTCGGAATCCTCGCGGTCGCCGCCGGGGTCGGCCTCATGGTGCTCGGCGCCGCCCGCCAGGGCCGCGCGGCGCGGCCGTGGGCTCCCGCACGGGCGTGGCCAGCCACGGAAGGGGAGCACTGGCGGGTGCTCCGGCGGGCGGCGGGCATGGCGATCGCCTCCGCGCGGGGCGCGGCCGGCACGGGAGAGCCGGCGATCATCACGGTCTCGGACGTCCTGCGCCTGGCCGCCGAACACTTCGACCATCCGAACGGGAACCCCCACCTCGCAGCAGCCGCCCTCCGCCACGAGTACGAACGCGGCGCGTGCGCCCAGGACTGCATGACGGACGCCTACGGGTGAACGCGCACGCGCCGTGACGGGGTGGACGCGGTCCCGGTACTCACGCAGCCGGCGCCTTCGGGCCGCCCCGGACCCATCCCACACTCACGCGCCGCCCGCGATGATCGGTGCTTCCGCACTGCTCGATCATGAGGGCGGCCCGCCTTGGGCACTCTCCGTGTGGGTCGCGATGGCTCTTGTCCGCCTGTCGAGCAGGTTCGGCGCTGCGTTCTCGACGCCTCCGCTTCGACAAGCACGCGTTCGACCTCGGGAGCCCAAGGCTCTCACCGGCGCCTCGGTGGAGTGACGAGCCGACGCCGAGATTCTGTCTTGTGTCCTTGGCCTCGTCGTCCATCCGGTACGCCGAGGCTTCGTGCCCTTCTTGTACGTCAGGTCGCCTCGGGTCGGTTCGACGGAACCGGGGTTGCCTGGTGGTAGTACATGCGCCAGGTGCCGTCGGTGTGGCGGCGCCAGAGGGAGCTGCGGAGGGCGTGTCGGCCGTCGATGTGCGTCGCGTACGTCAGGTGGACCAGGCCGGGCGCGAGGAGGGTGCCGGTCATCCCGGCGGGTTCGTAGCGCGGCCCGTCGTCGGCGGCGCCCTGCATCTCGGGCAGCGCGGCGAGCATCTCCTCGTACGTCCACCGACGTCCGGACGCGCCGACCTCCACGAACTCGGGGTCGAGAAGGTCCCGCGCCAGCAAGCGCGAGGAACGTACCGACGGTTCCAGCAGCCGCAGCTCCGCCGCGATCGCCTCGGCGACTTCGCCGGTGAAGGCCGCGTCGCGCCCGACGGCCGCCTCGGGCGCGTTCCGCATCTCGTTCATTCCGACCCCTCGACCTTCCCGCGCGATCCGCGCAACTCGTCCACCCCGGGCGCCTCGGCCCCTTCACGCGCCTCGCATGAACTCACAAGGTGATCCAATAGCGGCGCTTGCGGCCGAGCTCCGTGGTGCGGATGTCCTCCAGGACGCCGCCGTTGCGTTCGATCGTGCGGGCGGAGGCGATGTTGTCCTCGTCGCAGGTCACCAGGACGCGGTCCAGGCCGAGGGCTCGGGCCTCGGGGAGGATCGCGCCCAGGGCCCAGGTGGCGAGGCCGCGGCGGCGGGCGGACGGGCGGATGCTGTACCCGACGTGGCCGGCCGCGCGCAGCAGGAAGTCGTTGAGCCGGTGGCGCAGGTCGATCGCGCCGACGTACGCCTCGTCCTCGACGATCCACCAGTGCGTGGCGTGCACCCGGCCCCCGCTCAACGTGCGCGCCGTGTCGGCCTGTTCTCGCAGCCGGCCCACCCATGCGGCGAAGACCTCGGGGATCGCGAGGGCCTCCTCCTCGGCCAGCCCTATCCCCGCGCCCGACTGGCGGGCGCCGGGGTTCCACTCGGCGTGTGCTTCCAGCCAGGAACGGTGAAGGCGGGTGGTGGGGGTGACCAATTCAGGCATGCGGGCGACGATAACAGGCCAATGCCTCCGTTGATCAGGGCTTTCGGTGGCCGTTCGGGGCGGCAGGCACTGCCCCCTTGGCCCGGGTCGCTACTCGCCCGTCACGCCGTCGAGGCGTTCGCGCAGCAGGTCCGCGTGGCCGTTGTGACGGGCGTACTCCTCGATCATGTGGGCAATGACATAGCGCAGGGAGTACGCCTCCTCCCCCACTTGACCGCACACGTCCAGCGACCGGGCCGCGTCCACCACGGCACGCGCTCGGGCGCATTCCTCGCGCCAGACGGTGAACGCCTCGGCGACCCCGGCCTCGTCGAGGTCGTCGACATCGAAGTCGGTCCAATCGGTCGAACCGGCCGGGGTCCAGGGACTACGGCTGTCCTCACCGTTGATCACATTGCGGAACCAGCCACGCTCCACCTCCGCCGCGTGCCGCACCAGCCCCACGAGGGAGAGGCCCGACGGAGGCGCCGCCCGCTCCTTGAGCTGCTCGGCGGTGAGCCCCGCGCACTTCAACTCCAGGGTGTCGCGCTGGAACTGAAGCATGGCGGTGAGCGTGGCCCGCTCGTCCGCGGTACGGGGCGGCTGGACGCGGTGATCTTCGTACATCCGGTCATCGTGCCGAAGCACGGCGTCGAACCGCCAGCGGATTTCGTTCCCGTCAGGGCGTCAATCACCCGGGCGTACCGCGTAGTCGCCGAAGCCGACCCAGTCCAGGGCCACGCACGGCTCGTCGCCGAGGACCCAGGCGTCGTGGCCCGGCTGGACGGTGAAGAAGTCGCCGGGTCCCACCTCGACGGACTCGCCGTCATTCATGGTGATCTTCATCCGGCCGCCGACGACATAGCCGACGTGAGAGGCCTCGCAACTGTCCGTGCCGGCGATGGGCTTGACGTGCTTGCTCCACTGCCAGCCCGGTTCGAAGACCGCCCGGCCGACCGGGCCGCGCTCCGTGGTGATCAGGTCGAGTCTTCCCTTGCCCCCTTCGAACGGACGGGTCTCATCCGCCGAGTCGAAGTTCTTGGAGACGATTCCGGTCATGGTCATCCGCCTCCCGGCGGTGGGACGTGAGTTCCCCGAGTCCTCTTCCAGGCTACGCCGACCACTCCTCACCGGCCGCCCGTCCCACCTCCGGCCGTCGCGCAGGCCCCTCCCCGCCCCCCTTGACGGACTACCGTCGAGACAGGAAGACCTCCGCCGTCCACCCACCGGGAGCGCCCGTGACCGCCGAGCTCAACCACACCATCGTGCACGCCACCGACAAGCGACTCTCCGCCGAGTTCACCGCCACGATCCTGGGCCTGGAGGTCGGGGCGCCCTTCGGGCCCTTCCTCCCGGTGGCCACGGGCAACCGCGTGACGCTCGATTTCTACGAGAACGCCGACGAGCCGATCGTCTCGCAGCACTACGCCTTCCTCGTGCCGGACGACGAGTTCGACCTGATGATCTCCCGGCTGGAGGCGGCCGGAGTCACGTACTACTCCGACCCGGGCCATAAGGATCCCGGGCACGTCAACGGCCTCTTCGGCGGCCGGGGCGCCTATTTCGACGATCCCGACGGCCACAACATGGAGATCATCACCCGCCCCTACAGCGCATGACTCTTCCTTGAATATTCACGGACGCCCGCTCGCTTTGGGGGATCCACCGCATTCCGGCCCATGATTTCTGTTCGGATCCGATATCGGACAGACCTACACATAAAGGCCAGATAAGCGCACAATGTAACCGCGGCACGACGCCGCAAGCGCGATCAGACGTGCTGGACGCCAGTAAGGAGGCGAGTCGTATGTCTGACGTCTCTCACCGTCCTGGTGACATCAGGGGACACCCCGACGCGACGGAAATGCGGGAGCGCTACTCGCAAATACTCCAGACACGGGGTGTCGCGGCGGTCGAGGAACTTGTGATCCTCGCCGGTATCTACGCCGCGGTCTCCGGGTGGGTGGTTCACTTCTCGACCGCCAGGCCCGAACTCGCCCTCAGCAACCTGGTCACCGGTATCGCCCTCGCGGTCCTCGGCCTCTGTATGTCGATGGCTCCGGAGCGGTCCCAGGACCTGAACTTCGTCGTCCTGGCGCTCGGCGTATGGCTGATCCTCTCCCCCTGGGTGGTAGCCACCACCGATGCCGGAACCGGCGCGATCCTGTCCAACGTCATCACCGGCGCCTGCGTCTGCCTCTTCGCCCTCACGGCGGGCGGAATGCTGATCAGCAGGGCACGAAAATAGCGATCAAGGCCTGATCCTCTCCGAGAACGGCGCCCCGTCCCCACCCGGGACGGGGCGCCGTCGCCATGCCTCAGGATCAAATCCAGACCCACCAACCCCCAACGCCCCACCTTGGGTAACGAATTGAGCCGCGGCGTTTCGGTCACATAAGTTCTGCGTAAGCTCCTCCACAGGGACAGGCTCCGCTCGCATTTCCCAGTCTTTGGGGGGACTCAGTGAACTGGTACCTCGACGTTCTCAAGAAGTACGCCGTATTCACCGGCCGTGCGCGCCGCCAGGAATACTGGATGTTCGCGCTGTTCAACCTCATCGCAGCGATCGTCATCGCTGTCGTCGACATGGCCATCGGCACGTACCCGCTGCTGTACGTCGTCTACGTGCTGGCCGTGTTCCTGCCCGGCCTGGGCGTGACGGTCCGCCGTCTGCACGACACCGGCCGTTCGGGCTGGTGGTTCCTGATCAGTCTGATCCCGCTGGTCGGCTTCATCATCCTGATCGTCTTCCTCGCCACCGAGGGTGACCAGCAGGCCAACGCCCACGGCCCGAACCCGAAGCTCGCTCCGGCGTACTGAGCTCCACGGCGACAAAGCCCCCGAAGGAAGCCCCTTCGGGGGCTTCCCCGTTTCCGGACCCCTGTTCCGCGCCGCAAGCCCAGTGACGGTTCGTAGCAATCGCCCGTGTCGCCTTGTGCACGATGGCGCACGACCCGCCTCCTCCCCCGCCCCTAGCCTCACCGGAACGGCGCGACACGAACAAACGAACGAGGGGCGGTACCGGTGAACTGGCTGATCCATGACTACCGCGAGAGCGATCTCGCCGCAGTGGTCCACCTGATCGACACCACGGCCGAGCTCGGCCAGGAGTCCGTCTTCTCCCTGGCCGAGTGCATCAGCGCCCTCACCTCCCGCCAGCCGGCGGTCGTCGCCGTCCACCAGGGCGTTCCCATCGGGGCCGCGCTCGCCTCCGTCTCCGGGGAGCGGGCCTGGGTGATGCGGATCGCCATCTCCTCCGCGTGGCGCGGCCGGGGCCTCGCCAGTGCGCTCCTGGTCGAGCTGGAGCGGCGGCTGGTCGCGGCGCGGGTCGGCCGGATCGCGTACGTCCTGCCCGAGGAGGAGCTGCTCGGCGAGGGTCTCCTCAACGCCGGGTACACGCGGCAGCCGGCCGTCGCCTACTTCGAGAAGGTGGAGCCGCTGCACGGGCCCGCCGCCAATCTCCTCGACGACCTCGGCGGACGGCTGCTGCCGGGCGACCTGTGGGCCAAGGTCGCCGGCATGGAGCGGGAGAAGGACCTGATCGAACGGCGCGTCGTCCTTCCGCTCGCCGAGCCGGAGCGTGCGGCGCGGCACGGCGTGCGGCCACCGCGCGCGGTGGGGCTCTTCGGCCCGCCGGGAACCGGCAAGACGACGTTCGCGCGGGGCATCGCCTCCCGGCTCGGCTGGCCGTTCGTGGAGATCCTGCCGTCCCGACTCGCCGACGAGGGCAATCTGGCGGCCGCGCTGCGCACCGCGTTCGCCCGGATCGCCGAGCTGGAGCGGGTCCTGGTCTTCATCGACGAGGTCGAGGAGATCGCCCCGGTCCGGCAGGAGCCCGCGCAGCCCGGCGGCATGCACGGCGTGACCAACGAACTCCTCAAGCTCATACCGGGGTTCCGTGAGCGGGACGAGCGGCTGCTCGTCTGCGCCACGAACTCGATCCGCTCCCTCGATCCGGCCTTCCTGCGCCCAGGGCGCTTCGACTACCTCATCCCGATCGGTACGCCGGACAAGGCGGCCCGCGCGGCGATCTGGGCGCGCTACACCGAGGGCCGTCCCGATGTCGACATCGACGAACTGGTGGCGGCGAGCGACCTGTTCACGCCCGCCGACATCGAACACGCCGCGCGGATCGCCGCGCAGAACTCCTTCGAACGCGATCTGGTCGCCGTCGGCGCCCGCTCGGCGGCCGACGAGCGGCTGCCCGGCGCGACGACGGCGGACTACCTGGAGGCCATCGGGCAGTGCCGGCCGACGGTCACGCCGGAGATGATCACCCAGTTCGAGTCGGACATCACCACGCACGCCCGGTTCTGACGAAGGGGCGCACGCACCTCCGCCACGCTGGGGCGCACGGGCCTCCGCCCGCCCCGGTCCCGCGCGCTGGTCGGGCCGCTTGTCAGTGGCGGTCCCTAAGGTGGTACCGAACGCTCCGGACGACGTCCGGGGACGACATCCGCCGACGGCAGGGGGCCTCGATGGAGCGGTACGAGGGGTTGGAGCTCATGACGGTCACCGAGACCGCGGAGCTGGAGGCGTGGCTGGAGGCCCACCACGCCGACACGCCCGGGGTCTGGCTGAGGGTCGCGAAGAAGGGCAAGGGCGGCGCCTCCCTCACCATTCCGGAGATCCTCGACTGCATGCTCTGCTTCGGCTGGATCGACGGTCAGCGCAAGGGCGGGGACGAGAGGTACTACATCCAGAAGTACACCCCGCGTCGGCCCCGCAGTCTCTGGTCGCAGGTGAACGTCCGCAAGGTCGAGGCGCTCACGGCGGCGGGGCGGATACGGGAGCCGGGCCTCGCCGAGGTGCGGGCCGCGCAGGCGGACGGACGGTGGGCTTCCGCGTACCCCTCGCAGGCGGAGGCGACCGTACCGGACGACCTGGCGGCGGCCCTGGCGGCCGACGAGCGGGCGCGGGTCTTCTACGAGGGGCTCGGGAAGACCGATCAGTATCTCGTGATCATGCGGCTGTGGCAGGCGCGCACGCCGAAGGGCAGGGCGCAGCGCCTGGAGCGGATGGTGGCGAAACTGGCGGCCGGCGAGAAGGTCACCTGACGGGCGGGGGTGTGACCGGCGCCGTGGTGCGGCCTCCGCCGCGTCGGTAGAGGACCTGGTGGGCGTCGTGCTCGACGAACGAGGAGACGTGGGTCATGCCGACGGCTTCGAGGAGCCGTCGGGAGCGGTGGTTCGCCTCCTGGGTGAGCGCGACGACGCTCGGCGTGTCCCGGAGCGTCGCGTCGAGGACGGCGGCGACGGCCTCGCGCGCGTAGCCGTGCCCCCAGTGTTCGGGCAGGAACTGGTACGAGACCTCCGTCTCCCCGTCGCGTGCCCCGGGCTCCACCGTCACGAGCCCGAGCAGGGCCCCGTCGGCCGCCCGCACCACGGCGTGGACACCGGGTGCTCCGACGACCCGCCGCTGCCGGATCCGTACGACATGCTCGCTGACCGGCCCGCCCAGGTGGCGCCGGACCTCGGGGTCGGTCCACAGCCGGGTGACGGCCGGCACGTCGGCCGCCCGCACGGGCCGCAGCAGCAGCCGCTCGGTGGTGAGGTCGCCGTGCGACGCGGCGGAGGGTGAGGCGTGCATACGTACGATCATCTCAGCCCCGCCACCAACCCTGGGCGCCGCCGAGCCGCTGGGAGCTCCACCGGCACACCGGATCATCGGCCTGGTCCGCCCGCCCTAGGCCGTGCGCACGCCCCGGCCCGACCATGGTCCGATGTGGCACGCGGTCGTGCGCGCCTAGCGTCATGGTCATGCGAATCGGACTTCTGGGTACGGGACATGTGGCCAAGGCGCTCGCGGCGGGCTGGAACCGCGCGGGCCATGACATCGTCCTCGGGTCGCGGCGACCCGAGGACACCGAACTCCATGGGGAGTTGAAGGAGTTGCTCGACGCGGGCGTCCGCGTCGGGGATCCGTCGGCCGCCGCGGCGCACGCGGAGGTGCTGGTGAACGCGACGCCGGGGGCGGCGTCGGTGCCCCTCCTGCAGTCGATCGGCGCATCGGCGCTTGAGGGGAAGATCCTGCTCGACATCGCCGTCGGCTACCAGGTGGACGACACCCTCACGCACCCGGTGGTCAGCCTCGGCGAGGAGCTCCAGCGGACCTTCCCGCGGACGCCGGTGGTGAAGACGCTCTGCACGGTCGACAGCGTGCTGATGACCGCTCCCGGGTCGCTGGAGGGGCCGAGCACGATCTTCCTGTCCGGCGACGACACGGACGCCAAGCGGACGGTGAGCGGGTTGCTGCTCGATCTGGGCTGGCCCCGTGAGTCCCAGCTCGACCTGGGGGGCATCGTGACCGCCCGCGGGCAGGAGCACTTCGCGCTGCTCTTCGTCGGCATCGCCAAGGCGATCAACTCGTTCGGATTCGGCATCCGCGTGGTGCCGCCCGCGGCCGCCTAGGGTCTTTCGTTTGGATCAGGCCGGATCAGGGAGCGGGGTCTGGTGCCGTGGATCGCAAGGCGGAGGAGGGCGCCATGGCGGAGCCATGGC